>JAEZPX010000058.1 GCA_023413275.1 Bacillota bacterium
GAATTGCCCTGTGTATTCTACTCCCATGGAAAACGCTGTTATTGAAAATCCGATTCTTGAACCATCTTTTCTATATGGCGGATATCCCTTTCAAAAGCTGCGCAATAAATTTTTGATGGCCACACCATCAAAAGCACAAGACATTTCTCAAGCACAGCTCCCCGAGGGAATGGAGATTTTCCCGTTGGGTGGTCATTTCTGGCAAATGATTGGTGTGAAAACCCCAGATAATATATATTTTCTTGCCGATTCTGTTTTCAGCGAAACTATTTTAGATAAATATCATATAAGCTTTAATTACGATATAACCGCTTATTTTAAAACCCTTGATTTCTTGGAAACCCTAGAAGGAGCTCTTTATATCCCTGCCCATGCAGAACCCACAGAGGATATTCGTCCATTGGTTGAGGCAAACAGAAAAAAGGCCAATGAAATATTAGAGAAGTTACTTATTATTTGTCAGACTCCAAAATATTTTGAAAATATCTTACACTCCATTTTTGAAGAATACAGCCTTACTATGGACTATGGACAATATGTATTAGTAGGAAGCACCATCCGCTCTTATCTGTCCTATCTTTATGATTCAGATAAGGTAGAGGCTTTTGTGGAAAACAATTATCTCTTATGGAAAACTGCTGTTCCCAAATGAAAATCAGACTGAATTGATTGGATATGCCTTACTTCCCCCAAAATTTTTGTTGACAATAAAATTATATGGGCGTATCATAGTTTAATGTTACACGAAGAAGCCAATAAAGATAGAAAGGCGCTGTTTCGGCAGCGCTATACTTTCGCGAATTTTACAACTGCTCTATACTTATGATACGGAAAAGGGGGTATTTCATGAGTTCCGTTACGACCGAAATAAAAGAAAATAAAATGGGTGCTATGCCTATTAATAGATTACTATTTTCAATGTCTGTACCAATGATAATTTCTATGTTGGTTCAAGCGCTATACAATATTGTAGATAGTGCCTTCGTTGCCCAAATCAGCGAAAATGCATTGTCTTCAGTATCCTTAGCCTTTCCTATGCAGAATTTTATGATTGCCGTGGCAACCGGCACAGGGGTCGGCACAAACGCATTGCTTTCCAAAAGCTTGGGGGCAAAAAAGTTTGATACTGCTAACAAGACAGCCAGTGTCAGTATCTTTCTGGCTTTTTTAAATTGGCTTATTTTCGTTATCATCGCTGTTGTTTTTACAACACCATTTTTAAAAGGTCAAACAAATGTTGCAGAGATTATTGAAGGTGGTGAGGTTTACCTACATATTGTACTGATTGGCTCTCTAGGAATTTTCATCCAAGTTGCAATGGAGCGATTGCTACAATCTACAGGCAGAACCTTTGAAGCCATGATTTGTCAAGGTGCAGGTGCAATTGCAAACATAATTTTAGACCCAATTTTAATCTTTGGTCTTTTTGGCTTACCAGCGATGGGAGTTGCCGGTGCGGCAATTGCTACAGTAATCGGACAGTTTATCTCATGCGCAGTGGGAATCTATTTGAATTTAAAAAAGAATCATGAAATACACATTCATATAAAAGATGTGATTCCAAGCAAAGTTATTCTGAAAAGCATTTATATTGTTGCAATCCCGTCCATCTTAATGGTTTCCATTGGATCTATCATGATTTTTTATATGAACCGCATTTTAGATAGCTTTACCCCTACAGCAATCGCTGTTTTCGGCGTATACTTTAAACTGCAAAGTTTTATCTTTATGCCAGTATTTGGATTGAATAATGGTATGATACCCATTATTGCCTATAACTATGGTGCAAGGAATAAACAGCGTATTCATCAAACGATAAAGCTCAGTGTAATTGCCGCAGTGGTTATTATGCTTGCTGGATTTGCTGTTTTCCAAATCCTCCCTCATAAGCTTTTGGCTCTGTTTAAGGCTTCTGATAATATGATTGCCATCGGTGTTCCAGCGTTAAAAATTATATCCTTCAGCTTTTTGCTGGCAGGCTTTAATATTGTTACCAGCTCCGTATTTCAAGCATTGGGAAATGGCGTTTACAGCCTCATCATTTCTGTTGTGCGCCAGTTGGTTGTGCTTTTGCCCGCCGCCTTTTTATTATCCCGTACAGGAGAATTGAATCATGTTTGGCTTGCTTTCCCTATTGCGGAAATCGTAGCCCTTACCCTTTGTACTGCATATCTTTTCAGAATACTGAAAAAAATGGACTTCTAAACATTGTGCTTTTTGAAGGGAAAAGGAATTTTCCTGTTATATCGGAATTTAATATTATCCAAAACTAAGAAACAAAAGCCCATTTTGCGAAATTACGATTGCAAAATGGGCTTTTCTGTTTTGAAAACTTCTTTTATTGTTCTAAGACCTGTAAAGCGTAATCCACATATAAATTACAGGAAAGCAGTAATGCTTCCTCATCAATATCAAATAAACCATGATGATGTGCCGCTTTTGTGTTGGGTTTCTCTTCATTGGCCGTGCCAATATAGGCATACATTCCTTTTGTCACTGCCAAGTAATCAGCAAAATCGTCAGCTCCCAAAGATTTTGGGTAATCCGAAACAATGTCGGCAGGGTTGATCAGTTGTTGGGCAACCTCCGTCACCTCTTTCACTGCGTCTTGGTCATTTACCAGTGGAGCCGCATAATCCAAAAAAATCACCTCTGCCTCTGCGCCATACATTTCCGCTGTCTGCTTTGCAATTTGCACCACCTTATCATTGGTGAACTTGCGCACATCTGGCAAAAAGCTTCTGGTTGTTCCTTCAATTTCACCGTGCTCCGCTACGATGTTATACTGAGTGCCCGCTTTGATCACACCAACACCCACCACCACAGTTTCCAAAGGTGCCGTGCTTCTGGCAACTATGGACTGCAAATTTACAACAATCTGCGCCGCAATATATGCCGCATCTACACCCAGATGGGGCGTGGAGACATGGGCTCCTTTCCCCTTTATAGATATTTTAAAATAATCGCAGCTGGCGCATTGAGGACCTTTGGTCAGCGCGACCTTTCCTTTTTCCATCCTGCTTGTAACATGAGCACCGAAAACCCTTTCGCATCCTTCTAACAGCCCTGCCCCAACAAACAACCTGGCCCCTTGGCCGATTTCCTCAGCTTGTTGAAAAAACAAGCGAACCTGACCGGAAAATTCTTCTTCTTTTGCTTTTAATACTTTTGCCGCTCCAAGCAATGTAGCTGTATGTGCATCATGACCACAAGCGTGACAAAAACCGGTGTTTTGGGAACGATAGGGCGCTGTTTTCAAATCCTCCATAGCTAGGGCATCCATATCTGCTCTTAAAGCAACAATTTTTCCTTGGGATGCTCTTTTCCCATCAATCCAAGCATATACCCCCGTTTCCCCAATTCTTCTATGGGAAATTTTCAAGTCATCCAATTCCTCCTCAATTTTCTTACAGGTTTCATATTCCTTTAAACTAACCTCTGGGTGGGCATGAAAATGCCTTCTCAAAGAGATTATATAGTCTTTTTCTTTTAAAATATAATTCTTTATCGCCATACTTTTACCACCTTTTCTATGATTCTTCCCATTATACAAACAGATGAGCCATCGGGATAAACCGATAAACCCATCTGTTTAGATTGGATGGGGAATCCCCTCCTAAAAATTATTTATTTCTTATTCCCAAGTGCAAATGAATGCACCTTTATATTGATCATCTACTGTTGTTTTTACCTCATCGGAATGATAAGCATCTACAATTTTCTTGTAAATCTCGTTGTCCTTATCTGCTGTACGGCTAACGATAACATTTACCAACTGTGGCACTGCTTCGTTTACCGCGGGATCAACATTTTCTGTAAAGATTGTATCTTTATTAGGGTCTAGGCCCGCAGTAAATGCATTTCCCCCGTTGATGATTGCCGCTGCACAGTCGGGCAAGATGTTTGCCAGTGTTGCAGATTCTGCCTCTAAGATTTCAATATTTTTGTTATACTTTGTAATGTCCTGCTTCGTGGGAACATAGCCCTTTGCAGGATCACATTCAATTAAGCCTGCCGCTTCCAGTAATTTCAATGCACGACCACCGTTGGTCAAATCACTGGGGATGGCAATGGTGTCACCGTCTTTAATGTCCTCAATAGAGGAAATCTTATCTTTATTGTTATAGATAGATAAAGGCGCAATAATGGTATCACCAATGGCTACAATATCATAGCCTTTTTTCTCAATTTCATTGGCAAGAAAAGCCTTATGCTGAAAGGCATCCAAGTCAATTTCTCCGTCATTTAAGGCACGGTTTGGTGCCGCATAATCAGAAAACTTCACAAGCTCCACCTGAATATTTTCATCTTTCAGCAATTCGTTAATGGTATCCCATTGGGCATTGTATTCTCCTACCACACCAACCTTGACCACTGTTACCTCGGCCTTGTCGCCCTCTGCCTTTGCCGGTTCATCCTTGTTTGGTGTAGAACCACAGCCTGCTAAACCCAAAATCAACGTTGTTGCCAAAGCCCCTGCAAATAATTTTTTAAAATAGTTTTTCATTATACATCTCTCCTTTTTCTATCTATATCCTTCTTTTTTATATGCTTAAAATGTTTCCATTCAAGAGCCAAAGATTAGTGTGTTGTTCTTCGAATGATAAAATTCCCGACACCTTGAAATACCGAAATAATCAGTAAAATAATAGCAACAGTGACCCAAGTCATATCTCTATAGCCCATTTGGTGCCCATAGCGAATGGCAAAATCCCCTAGCCCACCAGCACCAATACTGCCTGCAATGGCAGTGATTCCTATTAAACTGACAAAGGTAATCATAGTTACACGGGTAATTCCCGGGATACTCTCTTTTAAGTAAACGCTAAAAATGATTTCCAAAGGGCTAAAACCCATGGCTTCGCTGGCTTCAATTATCCCATGATCTACATCAGCTAAAACAGTTTCAATCTGCCTTGCAAAAAACGGAACTGTTCCTACAATCAGTGCAACATAAGAGCCCGCAAGACCGGAGCCTGTTCCAACTACGGCACGGCTTAAAGGAATTAAGAGTACCATTAAAATAATAAATGGAATGGAACGAATAACATCTATTGCTCTATCTAAAAATTTGTATAACAGCGGCGCTTGCATTAGGCCATCTTTTTTCGCAACAATAAGCAACACTCCCAAAATCAAACCTAAGAGAAAGGCAATGCTTCCCGAAATAAAAAGCATTTGAAAGGTTTGCTTCAAACATTTCAATAATTCACCCTGCAAAGACTGTAAGTTTGGCGCAATATCATATAAAAAACTCATTCACGAATCACCTCCATTTGAACATTTCTACTTTGTATATATTGAATTGCGTGTTTCATATTTTCTTCTGTTCCGCTCAAAATAACAACCAGCTTGCCCAGAGGCTTATTCTTTAGAATATCTACATTACCAAAAATAATATTAGCCTGTACTTGATATTTCTCAGCCAGATGAGAAATCACGGACTCTCCTGCATTTCCCCCTGAATAGGTGAGAAGTACCAGCTTTTCGCCTTTCTTCAACTGGGTTAATGCATGCTTTTCATCCAACAGCTCATAGATTTTATTAATGTTGCTTGCAGTATCCATAAAATCTCTCGTCAGTTTTTCCTTGGGATGGGAGAAAACCTCTGCCGTTTCCCCCTCCTCCACCACTCTCCCCAGCTCCATAATGGCAACTCTATCACAAATATCCTTTACCACTGCCATTTCATGGGTAATCAAGACGATGGTTATGCCTAGCTCTTGGTTTACCTTTTTTAACAGATTCAAAATGGATTTTGTGGTCTGGGGGTCAAGGGCACTGGTGGCCTCATCACAAAGGAGCACCTTTGGATCATTGGCTAAGGCCCTAGCGATGGCCACTCTTTGCTTCTGTCCTCCCGATAGTTGAGATGGATAAACATCCTTTTTATCCGTCAATCCCACTAATTCCAGTAAGGACAATATTTTTTCATGCTTTTCTTCCTTAGACAACTTGCTTTTACGTAAAGGAAAAGCAATATTTTGAGATACCGTGCGGGAACGTAACAGATTAAAATGTTGAAATATCATTCCGATTTTCCGTCTTTCCTCTCTCAATCGCACCTCGGGCATACTCATTAAGTCAACGCCGTCAATAACTACCTTCCCACCAGTGGGCCGTTCCAAAAGATTGATGCAACGAACCAATGTGGATTTCCCTGCCCCTGAAAACCCAATGATTCCAAAAATTTCACCTTTTTTGATCTCTAAACTCACTTCTGTTACCGCCTGTATCTCTGTTCTACCTTGACGAAAGGTTTTGCTTACCTTCTCCAGTTGAATCATAACCTTCTCCCCCTTGCCATTGAATCAAATAAAAAAGCTCCCACCCAAATGATTTTATATCATTAGGGCGAGAGCAAAGCTTCGCGTTACCACCTAATTTTATTTGTTCTTCACAAAACAAACCTCACCGAGTACGTCCAAATAAATTGGATAATACCCCGGCACTATAACGGGTGCACCCGTCATGATCTAAAACATTCGACCATGCAGCTCCAAGACCATCTTCATCAGCTTATCTTTATCCTCTTCCACCAAACGAGGACTCTCTGTAAAAGCATCCGCTCACTACTCTTCTTTTCTATGCCTTTGTTTTCTTAATTGGATTTATCATAATACAACAACTTTTTCTTGTCAACTCTTTTTCCATTGAGCTTATGTTTTGAAATCATAGATCACAAAAATAACCCACAAAAAATATTTTTCAGATGGCAAAATACTAGTTAAATTTCAACTTTTATCAAGAAAAGATTTTAAACAGCTTACGAAAATCGTCATCTATCAGTTACAAACTTTATTAATTTTTATGTTTATTATATAAACCAAGCTTTCCAAAAAAAACTTAGGTGCTTTCGTTTCATTTTTTGATTATTTCCTGGGAAACCAACAAAAAGCAAACATAAGAAAAGCCTCTTTGCATCTGCAAAAAGGCTAAACCATTACTTTTTAATATACCGCTCGTTACAACGGGAAAGAAAATAAACACAAACAGCCAATAACACAAGAAACATAGCCAGAAACACCTTGTTTAAGGGAAACACAATATCAAGTAAAGCCTTTCCAACAAAAATTGTTCCTGCAACCATATGCCAAACTCCTGATTCCTTCAAGTAAGCAGGTAAATTTTCCGGCTCAATCAACTCTAGTGTACGTTTGGTGTAGAAAACAGTCTGCCCAAACAATGCAAATACACCCCGCGCGTAAAAGTATATTCCCACAACAAAAAATAAAGACATAATATCCCTCCCACTGCGCCGTCATTTATTGCATCTAAAACAGTTTCATGGTAAGATGTTTAAGCACTATTTTAAAAAGAACGCTTATTTGCTCTTTTATTCAAGCTGGTGTGACGCTCGTTCGACTGCTTCGCCCATTCCTTCATTTTTTCTTCAAAATCAGAAGAAGGATTGGCTGCGGATTGAGGACGGAAATATTCCTCAGCAGGGCTTGCGGGCTTTTGTGTCTGATTTGGTTTACGGAAAGGCTTCTCATTTCTAGGCTGACGCTCTTCTCTTGGTAAAGCATCCCGAATAGATAAAGCAATTTTATGGGATTCTTCATCAATGGAGAGGACTTTAACCTTAACAATATCTCCAATCTTAATATGGTCGTTGATATCTTGTACGAAGCTGTTGGCAACCTGAGAGATATGCACTAACCCTTGCACAGAGCCTAAAGAAACAATTGCGCCAAAAGGTTTAATGCGTACAATCTTTCCTTCAACGATACTGCCTACTTCTAATTTTTCAGACATTCCAATATACACTCCCGTTCAGAATTTTAAGATTACTGGAACAGTATACCATAGATTAAACTTGAATACAAACAAAATCTAACCACTTTCGGAGGAGAATTTATGAAGAAAAAAGACATTATTACCATCCAAATTGAGGATGTTTCCTTCCCTAATAAAGCCTTTGGTTTTGTGGATGGTGAGAAGGTTGTCGTAAAAAATGGCATCCCAGGACAAACCATTCAGGCCCAAGTTATTAAGAAAAGAAGCAGTGGCATAGAAGCAAGGCAACAAGAAATTTTGGAGCGCTCTCCTCTAGAAAGACAGGATGGTGTCTGTTCTCATTTCACCCTTTGTGGAGGATGCACCTATCAAACCCTGCACCACGAGGAAGAATTGAAATTGAAAGAACGCCAAGTAAAACGTCTTTTGGCACAAGACGACATTCTAGTAGAAAGCTGGGAAGGCATTGTTCCTGCACCATCAGAAAAAGGCTATCGCAACAAATGCGAGTTTTCCTTTGGCGATGAAGAAAAAGGCGGGGATTTGGCCTTAGGCATGCGCAAACGAATGAGTCATTATGAGGTGGTATCCTTAAAGGATTGCAACATTATTGATGAAGATTATTTAAAAATCATTCAAGGCACTTTGATGTTCTTTCAAGAAAAAAATGTGCCTTTCTACCATAAATTGCGTCATGAGGGCTCTCTGAGACATTTAGTAGTTAGAAAAGGAACCGCTACAGGGGAGATATTAGTCAATCTGGTAACAAGCAATGAAGTGCCCTTTTCTACAGAAGAATTTAAAGAAATGCTTTTAGCATTACCTCTGGAGGGTTCTCTGTGCGGCATACTGCATTCCGTGAATGATAGTGTTGCCGATGTAGTACGTAGTGATGAAATGACTGTACTCTACGGTAGAGATTATTTCGTGGAAAAACTGTTTGATTTGGAGTTCAAAGTTTCCGTATATTCCTTCTTTCAAACCAACACAAAGGGTGCAGAAAAATTGTATTCCATCGTAAAAGAATTTGCAGGAGATGTTTCCAATAAAGTGGTTTTCGATTTATACTGCGGTACCGGAACCATCGGGCAGATTATGGCAGAAGCAGGCTCCAAAAAAGTGGTTGGTATTGAATTAGTCGAGGAGGCCGTTGTTGCTGCCAATGAAAATGCCGAAAGAAATGGATTATCTAACTGCACTTTTATCGCTGGTGACGTATTACAAAAAGTGGATGAATTGAAAGATAAACCTGATCTGATTATTGTGGACCCTCCCCGTGACGGTATCCATCCAAAGGCTATTGGCAAAATCATTGATTTTGGTGCTCCTGAAATCGTTTATGTTTCTTGTAAGCCCACCTCATTGGCTAGAGATTTGGTAGTTTTCCAGCAAGCAGGCTATCAGGTAAAGCGTGTGAAATTGATGGATATGTTCCCGAGAACAGTACACTGCGAAGTTTGCTGCCTTTTGTCAAGAATGTAGCAAGAAACTTTATCGTGAACTTCACTGTTTGGACGACCTATTTAAAAGATTTAGGCTTATAGGCTTAACTTTTATGTTAAGAAAATACAATGTTCTAGGAGAACATATGAGAGATATCAATCAGTATTTAAAAAGAAGTGAGCTGTTTCAACAACAAAAAACAAGTAAAGTCCATTTGAATATTCCTTTAACAATTGCAGTTTATTTTATAATGTGGTTGATTGGACTTGGATTAGGGCGCTTGCTTGCGCAGATAGCTTTCAATACCCTTGGTTGGACAGCGAATGGGAATGAAACACTTATGCTTGCATTAAGAAAATTAATGGTTTGTGGAACACAGATAATAATTTTCTTTTTATGGGTGAAACTTGTGGAAAAAAGACCTGTAAATTCGGTTGGTTTTCAAACTAAGAATCCTTTTAAACGTTACATTACTGGATTTATGATTGGTTTATGTACCATAACAACGGTTACCCTTATTTTGGTTTTAACAGGAATGATAATATTGAAATATGATCCGCTAGATTATAGTTACATGATCATAAATCTAGGTATTATAGCATCAGGCTGGTTTATACAGAGTGCTTCAGAGGAAATTGCTATAAGGGGATGGCTAATTCCATGTTTAGAAAAAAATTGCACACCAGTTGCGGCAATTTCTATTACAGCAATTATATTCGGTATACTCCATTTATTTAGTGTTGGAGTAACAGCTTTATCTTTTATAAATCTGATATTGTCAGGTATATTTTTTGCGTGCTATGCTATTGCTGATGGAAATATATTAGGTGTTTGTGGATTGCATTTTGCTTGGAATTTCGCCCTTGGTAATATATATGGACTTCCTGTAAGTGGTTTTGCTGATAATGGTGAAAAGATATTTCAAACACAGCAAATAGGTTCTACTATACTTACAGGAGGTAATTTTGGTCCTGAGGGTGGACTTGTCACAACCATTACATTATTGATTGCCATTTCTTCAATAATATTAAAATGGAGAAAAGATAACATGAATATATAATGCCCTAAATTATAAATTATTAATTTACAACCAAGGCTCTACCAGACCTATCAGGCATCTTTTTTGACGTTAAAGGCATGTGGAAACAGTTTGCCTTTTACAGAAGAAACAAAACGGATAGAAGAATTTTCTTCATACAATCTATTATAATAGGTGAAGCAATAAATATTTTTTTCATTTCAAATAAGAATATAGTAATATAACTGCATTAAAGCAGCTTTGCATAGGCATAGGCTGTTGCAGCTATTGATTGATTCGGATATGATTATTTTAGATCTCTATAAGGAGGCCATTGTATGAAAGAGTATTTACAGGCAACACCTATGTTGAATTATGACAGTACTGTGATACAGCATTTAGTAGCCAGCAGAAAATGGAAAGATAAAGATGAATTTCATAAAATACTAGAGATATATTGTTTTGTAAGAGATGAAATAAAATTCGGTTATAATGTTGATGATGCTATACCCGCAAGTAGTGTTCTAGGGGACGGCTATGGCCAATGTAATACAAAAAGCACTTTATTTATGGCACTACTTAGATCAGTTGGCATCCCATGCCGAATTCACGGGTTTACTATAGATAAATCTCTTCAGAAAGGGGCAATGACAGGTTTCATATATCATCTTGCGCCCCAAAATATTGTCCATAGTTGGGTTGAAATTTACTTTCAGGAAAAAAGGCTGAATATTGAGGGCTTTATCCTTGATGTTCATTATTTAAACAAGCTACAAAAAAGGTTTTCTGAATGCAGTAGTACTTTCTGTGGCTTTGGTGTTGCCACAAATGATTTTAAAAACCCACAAATTGATTGGAATAATAATGATACCTATATACAAAAAGAAGGTATAAATCAGGATTTTGGAATATTTAACGCACCGGATGAATTCTTCAAAAAGTATAGTCAGAAATTATCACCATTTAGAAAATGGTTCTATCAGAATATTGCAAGGAAAGTAATGAATCGAAATATCTCCAAAATCAGGGATAAATAATATACTCACTAAATGATTTAGCCCTACAATGCATGTGGAGACAAAAACTGCTTATAGAAAAAAGAAAGAGGTGAATCATATGCCAAGCATAAAAGTAGGAATATTGCTTTTTAATGAGGTTGAGGTAATGGATTTTGCAGGTCCTTATGAGGTCTTTTCCATTACAGAAAAGGAAGACGGAAGTGGAAAAGCATTCGAGGTACACACCATTTCAAGAACAAAACAATTAGTCAGTGCCCGCAACGGATTAAAAATCCAACCGGAATTTGATTTTCATGATGCACCTCAATTTGACATTTTGATTATCCCTGGGGGGTATGGCGCAGAAGAAATTGAAATCCATAACCAAGAAACCATTGATTGGTTAAAGACTCGTTTTATTCAAGTACAGATAATGGCATCTGTTTGTACCGGCGCTTTTCTATTGGCACAAGCCGGCTTGCTGGATGGAAAACAAGCCACAACCCACTGGATGGATGTTGAAAGGTTAGAAAAACAATATTCTAAGATCAGTGTGGTTCGGGATGTCAAATTTGTAGATGCTTATCCTATTATTACTTCCGGCGGAATATCAGCCGGAATAAACATGTCTTTCTATATTATAAAGAAACTACTAGGCTTAAACGTCGCACAAATTACTGCTAAAAGAATGGAATACGACATTGATTTAGGATCTGAATAAATGAATATTTTAGTTGATGGTATGAAAACACATTTCTTTAAAAAGGGAACTGTATAAATAAGGAGATTGCCACATGATATCTAGAACATGGCATGGAATTGTGCCAATAAACATGAAGGGTGCCTTTGAAAAATATGAATACGAAACTGGTGTAAAAGATACCTTGGCAATACCAGGGAATAGAGGGGCTTTTTTAAAAATTGTTGAACAAGGGGAATATGCCCACTTCTTTTTATGTACTAAATGGGATAATATGAATAGCATGTTGGCATATGCCGGAAGCAATCCAACAATTGCGGTGATATATCCTGAAGATGACACATACGGTTTGATTTCTGATCCCATTGTAATCATTCAAGAAGTATCGGATGATAGGAATCCCTTTATGGATTGAAGTAAGGAAGGTGAAACCATTGCCATTTCAAAGATTTATGCCCATTTCAATTATGTTACCTGCAATTGCAGTGGGAGCTTTTGTCATGCATCAGCATCATGTTCCTGTTGCAATTTGGAGCCAAAATATTGCTTGCTTTATTTTTATGAGCATTATTTCTTTAATTTTGTTCAATCAAAAATTAATTATCTTTCAAGGTAATCATAGAAAATTCTTATTACCCACCTGTCTGATTCTTTTGATGGTGACATTGGTCAATCAAGGTATGGAAGGCGTGCATCGGTGGATATCCATTGGTTTTATAAACTTTAACATTGCTATGATTGTAATGCCTATCATTTTCATAGAGTTATGGCATGTACTGAATACCAAGGATTTTCAGTTTGGTTGGGTATTCGTTTTAATTGTAATGCTGATGTTATTCCTTCAACCGGATGCTTCCCAATTAACAGGATTTTCCATCCCAATGATGATAATGTTATGCTTAAAAGTAAATCATAAGGCACTAAAACTCTTCCTGATAATTGTGTTTGCCATGTTTATTACTTTATCATGGGTTTTCTTGGACAACCTGCCTCCCGTTGCATATGTAGAAGGAATTCTAACATTGGCGGCAGATGTGGGATTTTCTTGGCTAATTTTAGGGGTTCTTTCTTTAGCTGCATTCCCTATGCCCTTTCTAGTTTTCCCCCCTAAAAATAGGGAGATCCTGTCAAGGTGTATTGGCTTTTACTATATGATCATTATGCTCTCTACCTTATTTGGAAACTTCCCTGTGCCTTTGATGGGATATGGATTATCTCCTGTCATGGGAATTTATATATCACTTATCTGGTATGTTCGATCCAGAAATGCTATAAATGTCAT
>JAEZPX010000108.1 GCA_023413275.1 Bacillota bacterium
CAATGCCACCCCCGGGTCGGCAGTATGCAAATCAAGCCGGTAGATTCAAGCAAAATTACGACCGTCTTATGCGCCTAACGATCCGCTTATCAAATGGAGTTATTCAGGCAGATGATCTTCACTCAGGACAATTTTATACCCAGTATACCATAGAGGCGGAACAACAGGCCCAAATATCCACCGGTATAAACATTGATACCAATCTAACACGGTTGGAACAAAATATTGAGCCTTACAACCCGAACTGCGCCGTAAACACATATATGGAGCAATCGATCAGTGCGTTGAACGAAAACCTTTTGAGTTTAACCAACTCCTTTGTACGGTTTAAAGCAGAACTTTTAGAGCTACGCACCACCTGCGGTCTGTTCACTATGATGTATACTGCAGATATCGAACACGTTCTTCTTGAAGCACAGCGTTACCAAAAAATATTGTTGGGGCTACAAAAAAGAATGGACTTGAACCCGGAAGATGATATAAATTTTTGGACGCAGAACATGGCAGGTCATGCTAAAGTAATGCGTGGAGAGCTTGATCCCACCCAAGGGGTTTTCATCAATCAGGCAAATGCCTTTGCTAACACCTTTGACACGCTGGCCAGTGAGGAAACAAGTGTATGTAGTACACCCACAGAGGGCACCCTGCTTGCGGAAACTGAGGATATAGCCGGATTTAAGGCAATGATCACACAAGGCATTATCGATTGCAAGGTGCAGGCTATTATGCTGGCACTCTATACAGATCACCTTTTAAGGGAAGCAAATCATTTTATTTGGCTTCTCAAATAAATTCATTGCAGTTCTGATACATAAACGACTTTCCTGTTTTTATAATTGCCAGTGTGAATCTATCAAAGATAAATTCAGCTCAAGCATAGTATCTAGAATCTGATGAACTAATAAAGTCAACATACGCTGTCTTAGTTCAGTGTGTGTTGACCTGTTTTGCTATCTATCAGATTATAAGGTGACTCTCAAATAACAATTTTTATTTTTTCTCAATGGAGTTTTTCAATTTTGATTATTGTAAAAAATCTAATACAAATAAAACACTTCCTTTTAACTTTTTAAACATTCCCATAGCTTTTGGAGCGATATACTTATCAGTTGTATTTCACACTACCCCTCTTTTTTCAACACACTCTTTTTATTATAAAATGTCGTTTTAAAATTGAATGATTCTAATCATTTTCCAAATATAAAGTCAATTACTTTTCAATCTTTATACTTTCTTTATAAATATCCCTTATTCTTAATTTATCACAAGGAAGAGAGGGATTAGAATGGAAAACATTTTAACTACAAAAAACTTATGTAAAAATTTCAAAAAACAAAAAGCGAATGACAATATTTCAATTACCGTTAGAAAAAACAGTATTTATGGTTTGCTAGGCCCAAATGGTGCAGGCAAATCAACATTTCTAAAAATGATAACAGGTATGATGAACCCATCATCTGGCGAAATTTATTTTGATAATAAACCATGGACTAGAAAAAACTTGGCGCATATTGGTGCTCTCATTGAATCCCCACCTATTTATGAGAACCTAACAGCATTTGAAAATCTCAAAGTAAGAGCTTTACTATATAATTTACCAGACAGCAGAATAAAAGAGGTTCTTGAAATTGTGGAGCTTACAAAAACGGGCAAGAAAAAAGCAGGACAATTTTCAATGGGTATGAAACAAAGACTGGGCATCGCTATGGCACTTCTAAATAATCCAACACTATTAATCCTTGATGAACCAACCAATGGGCTGGATCCCATTGGTATTCAAGATCTAAGGGAACTCATTTTATCATTCCCTCAAAAAGGCATAACTGTTATTTTATCAAGCCATTTATTGTCTGAGGTAGAGCAAATAGCCGATGTTATTGGCATTATTGCAAACGGAAAGCTTTGGTATGAGGATTCAATCCATAATAATGAGGATTTGGAAAGTCTGTTTATGGAAGTAGTTAGAAAGTCAGGTGATTATAATGGTTAATTATTTGAAAGCAGAATTTCTAAAACAGAAGCACAGATTCAGTCTAAAATTACTATGGTTAAGCCCATTGGTTGCAGTGACTCTTGTAATTGTTCTGATGGGTGGACGCTTTTTCGTAGAAGGTGCATTTAACTGGTGGTATACAATGATTTTACCGGGTACCCTTTCCATGATAATAGCCTTTACTGTTTCGGCAGAAAAAAAGCATAATCATCATGGATTATTTTCGGTCTCCATTAATAAAAAAATGCTGTGGCTTTCACAGCTAATGATGAATACAATTTTACTATTCAGTGCAAATTTAATCTTTTTTATGGTTTTATCTGTCGTTGGAATAGCCATCGGTATATCAATGCCAGTTCTAAATTGCTTCATTGCAAGCTTTGTTCTATTTCTAACCTTTGCATGGCAAATCCCTCTGTTTATGTTTATTAGTGAAAAAATCGGTTCTTTTTTCTCAATTATGTTAAGTTTGCTTTGTAATATGGGATTTGGGATTTTTTTTGCAGCAACAAGATTGTGGTATGTGCCCTTTGCAATTCCTGGAAGATTAATGTGTCCCATTATCAAAGTTTTACCAAATGGCTTACCTTTGGAAGCAGGCAATCATTTAGGTGATGCCTCCGTTATTTTAATGGGTATACTCATAACGGTGGCACTGTATTTCCTTTTCTCGGTTATTACTACAGTATGGTTTCAACATAGGGAGGTAAAATAAATGTGTTTTTCTAACAATGTAAAATCAGATTTATATAAATTATGTCACTCTCCCCTATTGCTCATTCATTTCATTGTGCCTGTGATAGGGATTATACTGTTCGTTTGGTATTATTCCTTCTCACCATGGAATGAACTTACCAAGGTATCAGCATATATACAAATTTTATCTGTCGTTTTTCCTGTGTTAATTGGAATCATTACTTCTATCTTAGCGGAATCAGAACAAAAGGCAGGCGGTTTTCAAATGCTTCTATCCACTGCAACCCCAAAATATATACCCCATATTACGAAACTGATTTGGCTTATTTTCTTTGGCTTATGTGCGTCAATGTTTGCACTAGTTGGGTTTGGAATAGGCTTTAGCCTTTTAGGATATACAACGTTTCAACTTTTATTTTATATCAAAACCGCCCTCCTCTTGTCCGTCAGTGTGATACCATTATATTTACTGCACTATATCATAAGTTTCATGGGAGGCAAGGGCTGCAGTTTGGGATTAGGTATCATAGGCAGTCTGCTTTCAGCTCTTCTTTTAACAGGATTGGGGGATGGCATTTGGACTTTTCTTCCTTGGGGAATCTGTGCAAGATTTTCCGAATTATTATTGATATCTAAATTAAGGAATGTTGTTTTTTTACAATTTGATGGTATGATACAAAGTATAATATTTATTTTAATATTCACTTTTCTTTTTCTCATGGTGTTGCTTTTATTCACCAGAAAATGGGAAGGTAGAAAATCGGAAGATTAAAAGTTAGGAGATACTATGGCGAATATTCTTGTTATTGATGATGATATTGCAATATGTAAGCTAATTGAGACTGCCCTAACAAGAGATGGACATGTTGTTTTTATAAAAAATTCTGCTTTTGAAGTATCAGTAAATGACTTTAAACAGATTGATTTAATTCTTTTGGATATTATGATGCCCCATCTTGACGGCATTACCTTTTGTAAAGAATACAGAAGTGTGATTGATTGTCCAATATTATTTTTAACAGCCAAAACAATGGAACAAGATATTATTCTCGGTTTATCCGTGGGTGGTGATGATTATATCAAAAAGCCTTTTAGCATATCGGAACTCAGGGCAAGAGTCAATGCACATATACGCAGAGAGCATAGAGATAGACACCAGAGTTTAATCCTAAACGATTGTGTTTTTGATTTATCAGAAAAAACAGTTACCGTTCAGAGCAACGTAATAGGCCTGACCAAAAGTGAATATGAAATTTGTGAACTATTGGCAAGAAATAAAGGACAGATTTTTTCCCTTGAAAATATATTAGAGAATGTATTTGGCTTCCAATCTGAAAGTGATATTTCTTCCATTCGTGTACACATCAAAAATATTCGCAGTAAATTTAATGACGTTGCAGAATGTCCCATTGAGACGGTCTGGGGGGTGGGCTATAAATGGAAATAAGTAAGAAAAAAACAATTTCCATATACAGATTATTTTTAGAGCATTTGATTGGCCTTTCCATCGCCATTATTGGTTTCATCATGGCATTTATTATCCTTATTTCTGTTTCTTTTCAATCCGGTTTTATTTTACCGGCGAATTATACGGAAACAAAAATAAATCAATTAGAAGGATCACTTGTTGAATCTTTTGATAAAAGTGCTTTACCCCCTTATTGCAGCTATGTTGTCATAGATGTAAAAGGTGATATTACTGAAAGTAATATGACAGAACGGGAATTGAAAAAAACAAAATCATATTTATTGAGTGGAAATAAATCTTACTATAATTCTTACAAGGAAATATCACAATATAATGGCAATATCATTATTATTAAATATGATATACTTGCCCATTTTAGGAATCCCCTGCTTCATAAAATGATGCCTTATCCTGAGCTATTGATGTTATTTATTCTATTAGGATGCATCATTTTGTTTGCAGTTATCACAGCTGCAAAATTCAGCAAACGGTTAAAACAAAATTTGAATTCTATTATCAACGCCACTGAAAAAATAGGAAATCAAGATTTAGATTTTGATATTACCCCCACGCAAATTCAAGAATTTAATACCGTGTTAAAAACCATTGAAAAACTAAAAGTCGCATTAGCCACCTCCCTGAAAGAACAGTGGGATAAGGAGCAACAAAAAAAATCACAGCTTTCTGCATTGGCTCACGACATTAAAACGCCCTTAACTGTAATTAAAGGCAATGCTGAATTATTAGCAGAAAGTGACTCTTCCAAAGAGGATAAAGAAATGATTTCTTTCATCCAATCAAGCTCAGATACCATTGAAAAGTATCTGGAGTTGCTGATGAATGTTGTAAATAACCGTTCCATACACATTGATAAAAATATAATTTCTCTGACAGATTTTCTTCATGATGTATCCACTGAGTCAGTGGCTCTTTGCAAAACGAAGCGCTTAACATTTATGTTAAACAATGCTATAACATGCGATACCATATATGCAGATGGTGCTTTGCTGAAAAGAGCAATTATGAATATTGTTGATAATGCCGTCCGCTATTCCCAAAACAACTCTGAAATCAACTTTACCGTTTCAGAAAATGAATCTTATATTATGTTCCATATTTCCGATACAGGAAAGGGATTTTCAGAAGAAAGCTTAAAAAAAGCAACTCAAGAATTTTTCACAGAAGATACCTCACGAACAAATCAGCACTATGGTTTAGGTCTAAGTTTCGCAAAAGCTATAGCTGAAATTCATCAAGGAACCCTTGAATTGAAAAATAAAATTGATTCAAATGGTGGAGCCGTTTGTATAAAAATATCAAAAGTTCATTTTTAAATATAAGCTTTCTAAAGAAATAAAGCCAATGTACTTCAATCAGTGCATGGGCTTTTTCTTTGTATGTTCACAATAAGTAAGAATATCCTCCAACATAAAGTGACATTTTTACATATACAATCTTGTTCTATTGTTACAATCCATTCTTAAATATGGATTGCAGCTTGTCCTATCTGAGGGCTTACGCCCTTTCAATTTAAATTTTAATCATTTTTTTGATGCTTTCCCTGAAACATATCATTCAGTAATCGTCTTGCAGGCTCAGGCATTTGGTCCGCATTGGTTAAATAACCCGCTAAACTATCTCTCACTTCACCATTGGCCATAATATGTGTAATTTTCCCCTTCCCCTTTGTATTATTATTTTTCATGACAACACCTCCTGCTTATGCATATGAATCAAAAAAATTGTCCTATTCCTACGCATAAGAAAATAGACGTATTGGGCAAAAATCGAACAATTCCCCCTAATTTAAGTAAACTTAATTAAAGACAAAAGATATTACTATATTAATTAAACGCGTAATAAAGTTTTATATAGTCATTTTTATAACCTTAATAACATAATTGATTTAAAAGATGATTCCTACGGAAACCTACATAATTGCCATTGTTTTCTGTGGAATTCAAGCCAGTTAATCTCATTACAGAATGAATAGCAAAACGATTCAATAGTTTGTTTAAAGGAGATATCCACATGCATGAAAAATATATGGTTTTTGGTTATGTCCGTGTATCCACTGATAATCAGCTTGAGAATTACAGCATCGATGAGCAAATTGACCGTCTCACTGCATACTGTAGGGCAAAAGACTGGGTATTGCTAAAAATCTATACCGATGGTGGCTTCTCAGGAGGCAACACCAACCGCCCTGCTTTGAAGCAAATGTTGGAAGATATGAAAGTAATGGAAGTCGATGCAGTAATTGTATATAAACTTGACCGCCTAAGCCGCAGTCAAAAAGATACTCTCATGTTAATAGAGGACGAGTTTCTTGCCAACAATATTGATTTTGTATCCATTAACGAGAACTTTGATACCTCGACCCCTTTTGGGCGGGCAATGATTGGCATTTTATCGGTTTTTGCACAATTGGAAAAAGATCAGATTACAGAGAGATTTACAATGGGTAGAATCGGCCGTGGAAAAGCCGGTTACTTTCATGGCGGCGGGAATTCTCCCTACGGATATGATTATGTAAACGGAGAATTGATGGTGAACGAATATCAAGCAATACAAATTAAGGAAATATATGATTTATTTATCTCAGGCAAAAGTATGAATGCCATTACCAAAATTATGAAGGGTAAGTATGAGAATCGAAACTGGACGGCGACAGCAGTTCGTAATGCATTAAAAAACAGCATTTATATTGGCAAAGTACAATTTAAAGGTATAGAATACGATGGAATACACCCCCCTCTTGTTTCTTTAGATCAATTCAAAGAGGTGCAACGTCTACTTTACTGCCAAGAAAGAGAAAACAGAAAAACCACGGCGCAAAAGTCACCATTTCGAGGGGGATATCTTTTATCAGGCTTAATTTACTGCTCTTTTTGCGGTGCAAGATATAGTGCAAACCATGGATATTACAAATGCTACTCTCGCTCCAAATCTTCCAGAAAATTCATTACAAATCCTGACTGCAAAAATAATAACTGGAATATTGAAGAACTGGATCTCCTTGTTCTGGGCACCATTAGAGAACTGGTAGAAAACAAGGAGATGATACAGCAACTTACGTCTTCATCAAAACCAAAGAATGAATACGTCATTAGCACGAAAAAAATCCATTCCCGCTTGGAATGCATAAACAAACAGCTAAGCAAGATAATCGATTTGTATCAAATAGGCAGCCTACCCATGGATATATTGACAAGCAAAGTTGAGGCCTTAGTCCAAGAAAAAAACACTCTCTTAAAAACTTTGAATATCAATGAGGATAAATCAGAAATGATTTCTAATTTCATTGACATTTTAAGCACTTTTGAAGCCCAGTTTGAAACCCTCGATTTGGATACCAAAAGAATGCTGGTTGCTACCCTCATTGAGCGTATTGAAATTGATGGTAACCACGTGCAAATCAAATGGAGACTATAATACAAATCTATTTATACCATGTGTATGGGATTTGGGTGTAATGCTGCAGGAATCGTTGGTTGCCGAATTATTGACTCGCCAAGAGAGCGTTTACTGGCAATAATTACAAATAATTTTGTTCCCTGCAACGGTAGATTGCCGCAACCACACAAAGGGAGAGTATAACATCAATTCTTCATTTTAATTCACTGCCACAATGGGGACAATATTGGGGAATGCCATCTCTACAATTCATTAATGACTTATTGCAATAAGGACATCTATAAAAAACAACTTGTTGAAGAATACCCCCAATAATAAATAAAACTCCAAGTACTGAATACATTCCATTTTTATAGCCAACAGCCATTAGCAAAAAACCAATAATAAATAACCCCCACATAAGTCTTTGACTTTTACGATAATTCATAAGCATAACCTCCCAAAAAGTCCCCTTTTATAAAACTTTAGACACTTCTCTTTTTTCTTGGCTGATTATAATCAGAAATGTTAGTACCCCTTGAATTTATTTTAGTGAATAAATACTTTTGTTTTTGTAGTTCTTTCATCTTTCATCATTTCACTCCCTTGGCAATGAAGTATTTGAGAGTCAGTCCCTATAATTA
>JAEZPX010000138.1 GCA_023413275.1 Bacillota bacterium
GAAAATTTTCATGACAAGGTATTGCTTATTACCGGTGGAACTGGTTCTTTTGGTAATATTGTCGCCAAAAGATTTCTGCTTAATGATGAAATAAAAGAAATTCGCATATTTTCTAGAGATGAAAAAAAACAAGATGATATGCGAAAATTATATAAAAACGATAAACTAAAGTTTTATATTGGTGATGTTCGAGATATTCATAGTGTGGAAAATGCCATGCTGGGTGTAGATTATGTATTCCATGCCTCTGCATTAAAACAAGTTCCTTCCTGCGAATTTTTCCCTTTGGAAGCTGTAAAAACCAACATTTTAGGCACAGAAAATGTTCTATCCAGCGCCATTGTGCAAGGGGTAAAAAAAGTAATCTGCTTATCCACGGATAAAGCGGCATACCCCATAAATGCAATGGGTATCTCCAAGGCTATGATGGAGAAAATCGTAGCCGCAAAATCCAGAACTGTTGGCCTTGAAGAAACCACCCTCTGCTGTACAAGGTATGGCAATGTAATGGCATCCAGAGGTTCTGTTATTCCTCTTTTCATAGAGCAGATTAAATCTGGTCAGCCAATCACAGTAACGGATCCCAAAATGACACGGTTTTTAATGTCCCTCGAGGAAGCTGTTGATCTTGTTTTATTTGCTTTTCATCATGCCCAGCAAGGTGATCTTTTTGTACAAAAAGCACCCGCATCTACTATTTTAGATTTGGCACAGGCTTTGAAAGAGCTTTTTCATGCACCAAATGAAATTTTAACCATTGGCGCACGGCATGGTGAAAAACTTTTTGAAACTTTGGTCACAAGAGAAGAAATGGCACGTTCCATTGAGTTAGAAAACTACTTTAAAATAACAATGGATAATCGCAATTTGAATTATGAAAAATATTTAACTTTGGGTAACAAAAAAACTTTGTTGGCTGAAGAATATACTTCCAGCAATACCAATATGCTGTCCATCCCCGAAATCAAGGAAAAACTTCTCAAACTTGATTTTATTCAGAATGAACTTTCAACTTGGAGGGATGGAATATGAAAAAAAGAATTTTGATTTTAGGTGCAACAGGAATGCTAGGCAGTGCAGTATATAATCACTTTAAAAAAAATTCAAGCTTTATTACTATACCAACGTATCGAACCAAACTTGACCATGTTTCCGATGGAATCTATTTCGATGCCCTTACGGACAGCGTGGATTCCCTTCCAAATAATATTGACTACATTATAAATTGCATTGGAATTATCACACCTTTTATTGATACTAACCCCATAGTATCAATAAAAATCAATTCCCTTTTCCCCTTGGAATTGGCTCGTTACTGTGATAGCAATGGAATAAGGCTAATTCACATCACCACCGATTGTGTTTATTCAGGAAAAGACGGAAAATATGTTGAAGCCTCTCCCCATGATGCCATAGATTTTTATGGCAAAAGCAAATCCTTAGGGGAGTGTTTTTCCAGCGGAATGATTTTAAGGACTAGCATAGTAGGGCAAGAAACCCATAATTTTGTCAGCCTTTTCTCTTGGGCACAATCTCAAACAGGAAAGAAAATAGATGGTTATGCTTCCCACCTTTGGAATGGCCTCACAACAAAGTGGTATGGGAGAATATGTGAAAAAATCATACTCGAAGACTTATATGAACCCCAGCTTTTTCATGTTTTTGCCGCTGATGATGTGAGCAAATACCAATTATTACAGTATTTCAATGATATCTTTTCACTTAATCTAGATATAACAAAAACACAACCAGAAAAAATTGATCGCACTCTGCGCACTACAAAAAGTTTGTGCTCCAAGTTGGATATACCAACTGTGAAAGAAATGATTATTGATATGAATAAGGAGTAATGCAAATGGATAACTATTTTGAAATCAATACAGAGCACGCACTTCCCCCCATTGAAGCAACCTCCATTTTTCAATCAAGGGGAAATGCCGCGGATTCCTTTACACATAATTGCGAAAACGAACTCTCTATTGCAGTTATTTCTTACAATCGTTTGGAAAAAACCAAGGTATGCATTGAAAATTTAATAAAAAATACTGACATCCCTTATCAATTGATTTTAATTGACAGTGGCTCTCAGCCTGAAGTTATGGATTATTACAAAAGCATAAGCTACCCCAATAAAACCATGATTCGCATTACAAAAAATATCAATGCAAATTATTCTTTTTTGGTAGCAATGCAAAATTTAAAAAGCAAATATTGCGCTATTGTTTCTAATGATGTGATTGTCCCGAAAAATGCTATGAAAAATCTATTAACTTGCATTAAATCTGCAGATAACATCGGGTGGGTTTCCCCTGTTTCTTCTAATATATCTAATTTACAGCAAGTCGAACTGAACTTTAACTCCCTAGAGGAGATGAATCAGGTAGCAGAAGCATATAACATTTCTGACCCCCTCAAATGGGAAGAAAGACTTGCTCTGATGCCGGCAATCTTTTTTTACAAAAAGGAATGCATTGATATTGTAGGTGGCTTTGATTATGGTTTCTTCCATGACTTTGCCGATGATGACATGGCAAGGCGCTTAAATCGGGCAGGATATAAAACCATTCTTTGCAAGGATACATGGGTGCATCATAACCATATCTATAACACTACCCCTGAGGATGCCATAAAACTAAGAAATTCAATTGAACAGGGTCGAAAAAATTTCTCAGAAAAATATTATGGTCTTGATGCATGGGAAGATGTTCGTAACTATGAAATAGGTTTAGCTTCACTTTTGGAAAATCCCAATAAAAATAAATGGACTCCCACTATTTTGGGGATAGACACCCGATGTGGCACGCCCATTTTAGATGTTCGCAATCAATTAAGAAAATATGGTATCATCAAAACCACATCTCATGCATTTACAACGAAAGCAGAATATTTTATTGACCTACAAACAGTATGTACCCAAGTAAATTGTGATAGAATGGACTATTTGTATGACTATTATGAAAAAGAGAGCTATGATTATATTATATTAGGTGAACCGATCAATACCTATGACAAACCCCACCTCATGGTGAAGCGCCTTTACAGTTTATTGAAACCCAATGGCACGTTATTGCTAAAGCTGCGCAATACCTTTAACCAAAGCAACTTGTTGTATTCTCTTGGAAATTTTAAAGAGCCTGCTTCAGAAGAGTTTTGCGCTTGTATACCGTTGGAAAGCTTATTTCATTCACTTACAAAACTGGGGGCGAGAATAAAACCAATCGCCTTACTGCAAGAGCCTATGACCATGGAGACATCAAACTTTTTGAACGAAATGCAAAAAAATTCTGCTTTACCAACCAACCAAGAGGCAGTATTGCCTAGGCTGATAACGAAAGATTTTTTACTTTGTATTGAAAGAATATAAACTACTATAAAAAAGGCCCTGAAAGAGCAAAATCTCTTTCAGAGCTTTTTTCATTGCAATAAGATTGCCATGCATATTTCCCGTAACACTTTTCCTTCCAATTAAAAGAGGAATTCAACTTCAAAAACCACTACCATTTTTAAACGGTACAGCTTTTATTCAGGCAAACAAAATTCTTTATTTAATATTTGAACCCCATTGGCATTTATAACATCCAATTCTTTAATGGAACGCATAATGTTCTTTAAAGCCAGTTCCTTATAACCATTGATATAATATATATTTGCCAAATCCAATAGCACCTCATTGCTATCTATTTGATTTAAAATAGATAAACTTTGTTCGAACAATTCAAATTCTTCAATTTGCAATATTTCAGATAAAATACGATAAATCCACGGCTTTGCACTTGAAGCAAATACCATCTCAGATTTTTTCATAAACGCAAGAAGAACTTGTTTTTTCTCCTCCTCTTTTATTCCTTCAATGAACGAATCTAACCGTTGTAATAGGTCATTTTCTTTAGATGCCAGATAGCAAATCACTGCATATTCCAATGCCCTTGCCTCTACTTCCGGTAACAAGTGCATATGGTTTGCTGACTCCAATACACGTACAAACGCATTAAAGGCATTTTTATAGTCTTTTTGATAAAACAATATTCTTCCTTTAAGATACTGAATATCCTCAAGGTATACGTTTTGATCTTCAATTCTTTTAAAATACTCTGCCGCCTGAGGGTATAGTCTCTCTTTTAATAATACATCTACGATTACCAATACATTATTAATATAATATCCATCGGCAAATAATTTTTCTAGGCTTGCACCAACTATTGTTTTATCGGTGTGCATTTTATTCAAAAGCTCTCCACTCTTATAGAGCAGTTCATAGTGATTATTCTTTAATCCAAGGGCTTTTAGATAATAAGAAAGAGCCTTTGGAAAATCATCTTGCAAAAAGTATATATGCCCTAACTCTACAAAAGAACGGAACCCTTCCGTATCGCTTAAAAAAGTTAAATTAAGAGGAGCCTCTCCACTAGAAATACATTTTTCAAAGCTTGCAATTGCCAAAGAATATTGCTTGTGGGATTTGTAAATCCGCCCTCTCAAATATTCGTAATCTGTACATTTAGGGTAAAGCATTATCCCCTCGCCCAATATCGCTAGGCTTTCCTCATTTCTTTTCAAATAATGTAAGCAAATAGCCCTTCTAAATATTAAATGGGGACAATAAGCAAGGGTAGCGTCTTTATTTTCATATGCTTTTTCAAAATAGAATAAGGCTTTGTTATAGTCGTCATCACTCATATATTCATTTCCCATATTAAAAAGCTGAAAGGAATCTTGGGGATTCTCATCCAAAAGCTTTTGTATAATGGGTATATTCCTTTCCCGTTTCTTTTTCCCGGAATTGGATTTTAAATAGCCAAAGTGACGCACTCTTACATCAGTCGTTTCTATATCTATAGCCACTGTGTTATTTATGGGTAACAGCTGTTCATGAATTGCTCCTACATAATGAAAACAATGATTTCTGAAGATTCTTACCCCCATATGGGTATTGTAATTTTCTTCAGAATCCTCATCAATAAAATTATGAAATTTTAAACCGATTCCATTTGCTTTTGTTTGTTGCAATATATCCTTCAATTTTTCAATGTCTTCCATGTATAATGATTCATCTGCATCTAAAACCATGATCCAATCACCGGTTGCTTGGGCTAAGGAATAATTCCTAGCCTTGCCAAAGTCATTCTCCCAAGGATGCTGAAAAATCTTAGATTGATATTCATTGGCTATTGCAATCGTATTATCTGTTGAACCCGTATCAACAATAATGATTTCATCAACCAACAAAGCAGCGCTTTTTAAACACTGTGCAATATATTTTTCTTCATTTTTTACAATCATACAAAGGCTTATTTTCATATAACAATACCTCCTTAACCATACTACATCATATGAAAAGCCGCAGCGCGTGTGCACTGCGACTTTTAAATGCCCTATCAATAATTACCTAATTCACCTTATGCCTGACCATTATAGTAAGCATTAAATGTTGCAGTTGTTGCACCTGCATCATAGGTTAATTGAGCAAATTGAGCAAATTTGCCTATAGCGATAATTGTTTGTGCCCCACCAGCAATGACTTGATTTGTAAAGCTGGAATCGTCAAAATATGTGGTTCCATCAGGGCTTAGTTGTAATGAAACGGTAATTGGGTTAGTTCCAATGTTATCTATAAACATGGAAGCAGTAGTAAGAGTAGAAATATTGGTTGCTGTAAATACAGTTCCTGCTCCGGTAACATCTGCTAAACTATCGGTACTAGAGGTGAATGTTTGTCCCGAAATCAGAACAGTTAGTGTTGAATTGGAAATGGTTACGCTGCCTTCTACTGTTAATGCTGTGTTGGCGATAGTTATAGAGTTATTTACTGTTACGCTACCTTCTACTGTTAACGTTGTGTTGGCAATCGTTACAGAGTTATTTACTGTTACGCTACCTTCTACTGTCAATGTTGTGTTAGCAATCGTTACAGAGTTATTTACCGTTACGCTACCTTCTACTGTCAATGTCGTGTTGGCAATGGTCACAGAGTTATTCACTGTGATATTACCAGTAATAATCATGTTGCCAGTGGAATCTAATTGAAGCTGTTGCAGGGTAAGTGAGGTTTGATTATACCCATACATTGTGGCCTTTAATTCGGATGCAGTGGTATTAAAAATCAAGTTATTCATCTTTGCAATCTCTCCTTATAATAGTATGATATTAGACTATAGAAAATTAGATATCTAACATTGAAAACCGGTTCAGTACATACTATGTGGACAAATCCGGTTTGGTTACATTTTACTTTTGTTGTGATTGATACCAAACTTCAGTAACAATACAGTTGTAAACGCTTGACACGCGAATTCGAACGTACTTTGTAAAGTAAGTTGGAATGATTACGCCAATTACATTTGGTAAAATCTCAATCCTCTGAGGATCCAGAAGTATATTTCTTGCATCAGGGCTATTTTCAATGGAAACAACAATTGGGTAATCACCCAAATTGCTTACACAAAATGTAACTGTATTTGCATTTGCTGTCAGAAAAAATGGTGACACTTCACTATTTCCACTGGTTGAAACAGATATTTTCTTCTCAAAAAAAGTCTTCCCCTTGCAACTTGGCGCAATAATTTCCTGCCGATAAACTACAATCATCTGACAAGAATAAAAATAGTTGTCGCCATACTCAAGTATCATCCCATTATTTTCTTTCATCCTTGATGCCAAGGCATAATAAATCTCCGAAATATCTATCATTATTTCGTTTTCACTGTAATTTTGATAGCCATAACTTCTATTTGCGTAAGATTCATTCTCAGGTCCATAATTATATCCTTCGTTGAGATAACAGCGAAATCCCCCACCTGTAATTACTCTATCAACTTCCAAGAGAAGATAAGCTGATTCTACCAATTGATATTGAGGAATATTTTCCATCTGAAAATAGATCGTACTAAAAGTATCAAAATTAGTGAGAGAAATTGGTACCCTACTTCTCATATTCCTTATCACCTACCTTAGCTTTATAAATAAAAAAACCTCCTTACGCTTGTTCTCAATTTATACTATGTAACGAGGACAAAAGTGTGATAACACGGGCAGAGCATTTGACGTTTTGTCATCTTTTTATGAATAAAATCTCAATTTCTTATGCAAAGGAGTAAAATTGACCTTAATTCCATTTAAAAATAAGGGCAAGATGCAAAAAACCGTCCTTGCTCCACTTAGAAAATAAAATTTGATATAGTTTTAAATAAAAAGACAGGGTGGTAAGAAATTGATAATCCATTTCTTACCACCCTGTCTTTATTTTAGTGAATCAACCACCTTAAACAAGTTGCTCCTTCACCCATTTTTCCAATTAAAATTCGTATTATTTAATAAATCATTTATTATAAGGTTTTGCCTCATTTTCTTAAGACGAAGGAACTATGTTGTTTCTTCTTAATTCCTTCAATTTATCCCCTTGATTCCCAATTAGAAAAGCTTTTAAAATAACTGTGAAATCACACAGGCCCATAGCTTTGGACGCTCAAACATACTCTCTACCAATGCATATTCACGAACTGTGTGGTTCCATTGACCTCTCACTCCGCAGGAACAGATTGTAGGTACCCCAGCAATGGTAAGATATGCCGCATCAGAACTTCCTCCCAGGTCTTGGCACTGATGGTCTCCAAGGCCATAGGAAATGGCAATTTCCCGTACTTTATTGAAAAAATCCATGCCCATCTCACTGCGCTCAAAAGGCAGCATCTCATTGGTATACTGATATGTAGTGCTGGTTCCATCTATATAGGTCTTGGCACAAATTTCCTCCACCTGTTTTTTTAGCTTATCCATTTCTGAAACCTTTGTTGTACGCATATCTACAGCAATATCACAATTTTTCGGAACAGCCCCAGACATGGTTCCTCCATTTATTACACCCACACTGACTGTAGTTCCAGCTTCCAGATTTGTCAAATCAGCTAAATCCCCAATCTTTTTTGCCATCTCAACAATTGCATTACGGCCAGAAACAAAATCATTTCCGGCGTGGGCTTCAACACCCTCAACACTTATTTGAATTTCAGTCTTACCCTTGCGTGAAACGCAAAGATTGTCATTCATTAATCCCGTTTCCATATTAAATGCACAAGCCGCACCTCGCCCCTGTTCCATCAAAACTTCTGCAGTACTTGAACCATAATGCAGACATTCTTCATCTCCTGCAAATAATATCTTAATGGGCCGTTTGTTGTATCCTATATGGTTTAGTGCCTTTACAGTGTAAAGGGCAATAATAATTCCCCCCTTCATATCTAACACTCCGGGACCATAAGCCTTTTCTCCCTCAATGTGAAATGGATTTTCACCAAGTTTTCCTTTGGGAAATACGGTATCCATATGACCACTAAACAAAATGGGTGCGCCTTCACGATCTTCCCCCATAATTCCAACCAGAACATCACCGTTTCCCTCCCCCACGGGAATATTGCGACAAACAAAACCTTCTTTTTCAAATTCCTGTCGAACACGCTGCCCACAGCGGTTCACGCCATCCGATTCACCATAAAAGCTCTCAATATTTACAATATCACGCCAATCAGCAATAATTTCATCACGATGCTTGTCAATGTAGTTGTTAATTTCAGTTAAAAAGCTTTCCATAAGTCATTCCCCATTTCTTATTCACATGAATCACCAACAACAAAACTGAACACTTACACCTAAAAAAACACTTATACTCTCTAAATTATTGAAAATAACGTCTATCATTTTGTTATCATTGAATCAAGAGCATACTTTGTTGTGCATTATGTATATCATAAACACAATAAAAGCAATTGATTTTGTACATTCATCTTACTACTTGACTTTTTAATCTGTCAATGATATAAATTTCATATATCTATTCTAATTTGGAATAAGAGAGGTGCTTGAATTGGATACAATGAAGCTGCACTGCTTTAAAATCACAGCTAAATATGAAAGTGTTACAAAAGCGTCTGAAGAATTATATATTCCTCAACCAACGATAAGCAAACAAATTCGCTCTTTAGAGGCAGAACTTGGCTTCCAGCTTTTCACAAGGCGAGGAAAACATATTTACTTAAACGAAAGTGGAAAAATTTTTTTGGAATATGTAAAGAAATTTGACAACCTCATGGAAGACTGTAAAAAGGAAATTATTGATCAAAAACAAGCAGCAGAAGGTTCCGTATCACTTC
>JAEZPX010000147.1 GCA_023413275.1 Bacillota bacterium
CTTCTGGAGATTTCTCCATAATAGCATTTTTTGAGCTGAGCCATAAAAATGTACCAATGAGACAAGCAAAGATTTCTGAAATAGTCATTGACCATATTACTCCGTTTAACTGAAACAAATAGTTTCCGATTATGATGATTGGAATTAGAGCAACGCCCCTTGAAACTGACATAATATTAGATTGAAAACCTTTCCCAAATGCTTGAAACATACTGGTTAAAAGTCCTGAGATACCTGCGAATAATGTAGAAAGTAGTAGTGCTGAAAGAATTACAATACCAACTTTTATAACAACTTCATCCGAGCTAAACAATTGAAGAATCTGGGTGCGGAATATAAACAGTACAACTGCTATTGCAAGAATAATACTTACGAGATAAAATGCGGTTGTTTTTAAAACTGTATTCAAACGCTGGGTATTGTTGGAAGCATAAGAATATGCAATGAGTGGGACAACTCCCATGTATAGTCCCATACCAATAAAATCCGATATCTGGCATATACGATTTGCTACACCAAAAGCAGCAACAACATAGTCTCCATATATAGCAGCATAATTATTAAACATTAGGCTTGAAACAATTAAAAACCCAGACAGCAGGAAAGCGGAGATGCCAATCTTAAAGATGTTGAAGAGAATTTCTCTAGTAGGCTTAAAGTCTTTGATACTGACACTCTGAATTTGACTTTTTCTGTTAAAATAGTAAATATAATAAACGACGGCACAAGCATTCCCGATAACAGTTGCAACCGCAGCTCCCATAACATCCATGTGGAGAGGAAAAATGAATATAGGATCAAGGAGGATATTGACAACTACGCTAAGGATCATTCCAATCATAGATTCGGTAGCAGCACCTTCTCCTCTGACCATTTGTGCTAGCGTGAAATTGGCAATTACAAACGGGCTACCGATGGCGTAAGCAAATACATAAGACTTTGTGCTGAGTTGAGCGTCTCCTGTGGCACCCAGTAGTTTCAAGATAGGTGATATGGCGGGAAGACAGATCAGCATAAACACAATTCCCGAAAGCAGGGAGAGATAAAAATTTACGGAAGAAGCTATTTTTACTTTATTTATATCTTTTTCGCCTAACAATCTTGAAATATATGTGCTGCCTCCCGTACCAAAGAGCTCTCCAAGTGCCATAAGAATGGTGGTAAAAGGTAAAGCAAGTGTGATGGATGCAAGCATTGATGTATTCTCAAGTTTACCAATAAAATAAGCATCTGTAATGTTGTAAATCATATTGGCAACCATACCCAAGATCATAGGTATTGCCATGTGGGCAATTGCGTTTGGTACAGGGGATTTCTCGAGATAATATAGTGTATCTTTTTTTGTGTTGCTGTTCATCATAAATATTCTCCTTTCAATATAAGTTGAATTCTACCTATTTGGGGATGGCTCGTCTATTCTTCTATAAAAATAAAATAATTTAAAATAGGTATAAATCTACCTATTTATCTAAAAAAAAGATGCTCTTATATATGTGATTCTATGCCTAAATTATCATATGTCCGTTTTAGAAACATTAGATAGACCATTTTTTCCTCTTCAGAAAAACCCACTAATAATTCCTGTGTTATAGAGGTAAGAATATCAGACATTTCATTAAGGAGTAATGTGGCTTTTTCACTAAGTTCTATAAGTATTGTTCTTCCATCCTTATTTCCGGAACGACGAAGAATAAATCCGTTTTTTTCAAGGCTGTTGAGTAAGCTTGTTACGGATGGGCCTGATATTTGCATGGCTTTACTTAAATATCTTCGACTAATTTCTTGACCTGAATTTTGAGCGCCATGAATGTGTCCTAAAAGACGGGCCTGTGGTTCGGTGATATCGTATGCAGCTAATCTTTGGTCGTTTTTATACCTTAATACATGAGCTATATTTTTAATATAAAAATCATGAGAAGGTGTATCCCTACGTTTCATGGCAAGTAATCCTTTCTATATAGGTTGAATTCTATCTAATATTGTATAAGCAAAATTCTAGTTTGTCAATGATCAGATCATGATTTTCTTAAAAGGATTTACTGAAATAGTGTATCTCTATTGGTTATTTTAGTTTTGTGGTTCAAAATTTTTCATTTGCTCTAAATATTCTATATTTGACATCTAATCACCTAGAAGCTTTGTAGTGAAGCGCTTTAGCTAAAACAATTTGATTCATACCCTCTTATAAAATAATATTATAACCATGAACATTAGCGGTTTTATAATTTTAAAGGAAGTCAATCATGCCAATCAAAGTAAAAGGAAATAGTCGGTGGGAGCTAGTGCCTTCTCAAATGCCAAAGACCAAAAAACAGCCATTGGAACAGGCTGTCCCACCAAATGTATATAAATTAATGTATATAAATTAACCCCCCAAAAACCGTTGAAGAGAATAATTGTTGAATTAATTTCTTTGTTCAATTTAAACTTAAGATTGTTTTTCTGTAAAATTCTTATTCAGAAATGATTTAAGTTTCTTAATCATTATTTTCCACTTCTATATATTTTCGTACAATTTCCAGAAAGGCAGATAGGGTACGGCTAAGCCACTTATCTCTATGATACACGACTTGGCTATACATTTTAAAATGATTCTCATGCCACGGCAGTTGGCATAAAATACCGGATTCTATTTCATTTACAACATAGATGAGAGGCAAGATTGTAATTCCTAAATTGCATATAGTATACTGTTTGATGGCTTGGAGATTATTGACACCCATAATCAAAGGGATATCTTCAAGCTCTTTTAATTGTTCTTCAAATATGGCGCGATAAGCACAACCTCGTTGTGTCAATATTATATTCTGTTTTGCAATATCCTCCAAGTGAATTTCCTTTTTTTGCGTAAGTTGGTTTTCTGGTGCGGCAACCAATGCAAGAGGCTCATAAGAAATTATTTCGGCGATCAGATTCGGAGGGCAATTCCGTGGACTTAATACAAAAGCTAAGTCAATCTCATTTTTTTTAAGATCATCGTATAGTTCATCCATATATTTAAATTTAATTTCGAGATTCACCTCTGGATAAGAAGAACGAAACTCTTTAATTATGTCTGGAAGCCTTAAAATTCCAAAGGCTTCACTGGTTCCTATGGTCAGTTTTCCTGAGGGGATCCCACTTTCAATGTGCTGTGTGGCCTCTTCGCACAGATCTAAAATATTTATGGCGAATTGAAGAAACTCTGGCGAATATCTATACCAACTATAAAGATGCTGTATAAACGTCTGTGAATTGATTTTCATAGGCTTTTTTTTCGTAGATAGGAAGTGAAAAAGATGGACTATACCCAATTGGGAGACAAAGTCAGAAAGTTAACAAGTAAATGTCGGAAATTATTAGACATGAGTAATTCATATGAAAAAATTATGAAGTTTTTAAAAATCAGTAGGTGAAGTCATTAGTTCATATGCTTTGCGTAGCTACTTTTGCTCATCGCAATTTTTATGTGCTATGGAATGTTGCACTTTTATAATATATATCCACCAAACTCATTCAGTTATTATTATAAGAAAATAAAATAGTAGCTTGTTTAAATAATATTGCTAAATATAGTGAGTATTGAATAGTGTTTTGAACCGATAGTTTAAAGCAGTAAATTTTAAACAAATTTTATATATTTATGTAAAATTGTAAATTATTGTTGAAATGATTATAAACACATGCTAAAATGCAAATAGTTAGTCGTGAATAACTGAAAATCAAAAATTAAACTAATTATGGAGGAACAATATATGAAAAGATTTTTTTCTAATTGTGTTTATGTGGCTGTAACTGCAATTGCCATAATGACTTTTTCTTTTACACCTGCATTCGCAGCAGACACCGTTCCTAAAAGTGAGGACACGGGGTTCTCTGCAAGCAGTGATTCAACTTGGGGAGACCTTTATCGCTATTTTGAACCAGAAAGATTTGAATCTCTTCCTGAAGAAATACAAAGGCTTTATAACAGTACTATATTAGGAAGTGCGAATAGTAATATCAGTTTTGATACGGCAAAATCAGACAATTCACTGGTGGAAGATACGAAAACTATTTCAAAGTTACATGAAACTGTGGACTTTGATGATGATATGACGATTGTATCTACAGAGGGGTATCTGTACTATGAAAATGGAGAGTCTACAAG
>JAEZPX010000181.1 GCA_023413275.1 Bacillota bacterium
TAACAAGGCAGTGGCTAAACTTGCCAATATCATTTTTTTCATGGTTTCTCACCTCTTTTTAGCTTTCCTTTTCAGAAGCTTCTTTTTCCTTTGCCAATTCTTCCGCCATTATTGCATATTTCATGGCTAATCCACCGCAATAGCCAATAATCTGCATACAATTCTTCTTTCTCGCCTTTCCTTCAAACTCACCCATAGGTGCGGAAAGCTCCTTACAAATCAAGGTTCCGTAATGATCTTCGATTTCACGAACCATCTCCCCAATTAAAACATAAATATCCTTTAACTCGGCGATTCTCTCCCCTACAGTTTCCTTTTCAAAGGGGTTTTTTCTACCAAGCACACCGCTTAACGCCATCACTGCGCCTGTGATTGCGCCACAAGTATTTTTTGTATTACCCATGCCCGAACCAAAAGCTGTTGCTAATGCAATGGTCTCTTTGGGCAAATCTATCTTGTCCATATCAAAAAATGTACACATAATGCATTCCGTACAGTTTAAGCCTTGCCGAAAATAATTGCTGCTGTTTTGCTCTGCCTGTTCTACCAATGTTAATTCCACTTTTTCCTCATCCATTGAAAAACCTCCAAATCTTTTTTTATTCTTCTTCGTAACAAAGTTACGGAATTCAATCAAAGTCTTATGCTACTATCATACCATAAATCAGCACTGCACCAAAACAATAAAAACCAATTTATTTTGGAATTGAAAGGATAATTCTTATGAAAAAAATAGCAAAAATTAATTTAGATAGATGCCCCAAAAATCATAGATGTCCCTCTTTACGGGCATGTCCCGTGGGGGCTTTAACCCAAGATAGTCCCTATTCTGCTCCCGTTATTCATGAAGCCCTATGCATTGGTTGTGGCAAATGCGCCATGGTGTGTCCCAAAAAAGCCCTTTACATGGTAAAGGAGGGCTGATATGAAACGAATTGCAATTGTATCCAAAAAAGACTGTGTGTCTTGCGGCTGTTGTGAAAAAGCCTGCCCCAAAAATGCCATTGCTGTATACCATGGCATCTATGCAAACGTAAATCAAGAGCTTTGTGTTGGCTGTGGTCTTTGCGTAAAAGCTTGTCCTGCCGATATCATCTCTCTCAAGGAGGCTGATATGGTTGGCTAAGAAAAAAAACTGGTACGACTACCTTTGGGTTGCCTCATCCCTTTATCTGATTCTGGGATTTTTTAATATTCTTTTTGCGTGGCTTGGTCTAATTTGCTTTCTGGTCCCCCTCATAATGTCTTTGACAGGGGGTGAAAAGGGTTATTGCAACCACTACTGCGGCAGAGGTCAACTATTGTCCATCGTTGGAAAACGTTTTTCTAAGAATCTGCCCATTCCCAAATGGATTTTTAGTAAGGCATTTCGCTACGGCTTCTTAACCTTTTTTCTAATAATGTTTTCTCAAATGCTGTTTTCCACTTATTTAGTATTTGCAAACGCCAAGAACCTAAAAGAAATAGTTACGCTTCTTTGGAGCTTTTCCCTGCCATGGAGCTTTGCTTCCTCAACCGCCCCTGTGGCTGATTGGGTAAAGCAGTTTGCCTTTGGCTTTTACGGCGTCATGCTTACCTCTACCCTATTAGGCTTGATTACCATGTTTCTGTTTCGTCCCCGCACTTGGTGCGTCTATTGCCCCATGGGTACCATGACACAACTGATATGTAAAGCAAAATACAAAGAATAATTATTCAGCAACCCTCTTTTTGGGCATCATTTTTTATGGTGCCCGAAACTTTAAAGAAAGTCCTCCCTCTTTTTTACTGAAGCAGCGCATAAAGTTCTTTTTTGTCTAATAAATGTATACAACCACGCCCCACAGAAATCAGCTCTTTTTCCTTCATTCTCTTTAAGGTACGACTGACAGCCTCTCTGGCACTGCCTATATTTTCTGCAATTTCCTCTTGGGTTAATCGTAGTGTATCACTTTTTCGCTGACTGCTTTCATCCAGTAGATAGGAAGCAAGCCTTTGCTCCAAATTTAAAAACATCATTTGCTGTACCCCTTCCACCAAAGAGGACATCCGCTCCATCATCAGCTCAAGGGAAAAGTTTTTAACATAAATATTTTCTTGCTCTACCTTAGCGAAAACATCTGTGGGCAGTAACAGAAGACTGCAATTTTCCGAAGCCTCTACCTCTACGTCAAAGGTAATTTGAGAAATGGCGCAAGACATGGTCAGCATACAAAACTCTCCCTCCCGCAGACGGAAAATCGTGGCCTTTTTGCCTTCTTCGGATGTTAAATATGCTCGAACACCACCCTTTAGCACCAGCACCATGCCTAAAGAGCCTTTTGCAGGGGTATAAATCAAATCTCCAAGTTGAAATTCCAAAGTCCGCATGTTTTTGCGTAAATAGTCCTTTTCTTCCTCCGTAAGATGTGGAAAAAAAGGTAGCATTTCTATTTGATTGGGAACCATAGGACCCCTCCTTTTTCTTTTAAAACCATCTACTTTTGATTTTATGTTATTGTTTAAAAATTGTCAACGCTGCGCCTTGACGGAAACACTACTTCGTGCTAAAATCCAGCCATATCCCATGGGAGGTACAAAAGATGAATGAAAAATTAGATGCAATACAAGCCCTACCCATTTTCAGAAACATTTCCAAAGAAGGATTGAAAACAATGATGGATTGCTTCTGCGCAGAATTTATTTCTGTAAAAGAGGGTGAGCCAATCATAATGGCACAAAACCATGCCCTTTTCCTGATTGAGGGGGCAGTGACAGGGCTGAAAAAGGGAACCTTTTCCTCTGCACTTAGAAATAAAAATCCATACGTTGCCCTTGAAGATAGTGAGCTTATCATTTTGGACAGCCATATGCTCCTCTATCCTTGTTATGGGTGTTGTTTTTTTCATGCCCAGCTTTTGCAAAATATGCGTGAGGATAACGTCGATCTGAATGCCCTGGAACATGCATAGGCACGCAGTGGCTCCTTTCATTCTATTTCACGAAAGCCTGTCAACATGCAATAATCCTAAAGAAAACTTCTTCTATCATAAGATGTTTAGTCAGTAAATAAAACTAGCCCTTAATTAAAAAACCCGCATAGCTATGCGGGTTTCTATTTTTCATTTTTTTGAAAAATTTCGTTCTTTTTCCTTGAAAAGCCCTTTTTCCTTGTGCTCCTTCAGATATTACACAAATCGATAATACTTTTCTTTCATTTTAAGGTAACGGTTATTTCCAGTGTATCTTCGTTTGATGCAATGATAGAAATTTTACCCTTATGCTGCTCTACGATTGCCTTGGCAATGGAAAGACCCAAACCGTATCCCCCCGTTTGTCGACTTCGTGAAGCATCTGTTCGGTAAAACCGCTCCAAAAGAATATTCATATTTCCCGTTTGCTCCAGAAACGCTTTGTTTTTCACAGTCAACTTCCCATTGCTGTTCCAAACCACCTCAATAGGCGAGCTCTCCTTGGAGTGCTTCACGCTATTATCCAATAGGATGTAAATTAATTGGCGCAACTGATCCTCGTTGCCCATTATCATAACATCAGGGTGAACAGAAGCCTGAATGGTTTTTCCCTGTCCTTGTGCAAAAGCCTCCATTTCGTCACAAACCTCAGTAATGATATTGGAAAAATTCAGGCTTTCCATGGATATTTGTACCTCACCTTCCTCCATTTTTGCCAGAGTAGTCAGCTGATTGGTTAAACGAGCCATTCGTTCCACCTGCCGTTTGATGCTTTGGGTCCATTGGCTCTCACCATTTTCCATCTCAATGACCTCTGTATTGGCATCAATAATGGATAATGGGGTTTTCAGCTCATGTCCCGCATTGGTGATAAATGTCTTCTGCTTTTCATAACTCTCAACCACAGGTCGTACAGCAGATTTAGAAAATATAATAATCAATATGCAAACCGCCAAAAAACCTGCTCCACCAACATAAAGGCTGTTCAGTAAAAAATTATTCATGAAAAATAAATCCTTGGTGCAATCCAAAAAGACAAGCAAGGTACCTCCATCAACCTCAGAAACACGATAACGATATGAACCCAGAAATCCTTTCTCGTTGCCCTTTTCCACCACAGAATTCACCATTTCTTCTGCTTCTTCCAGGGTAATTGCAGCAATGTAATTCAGGTTGATGGATGTTTGAACCATATCCCCATTGAGAGTAACCGAGAAATATCGGGTTGCAAAAGGGTCCTCGGGAGAAAAATCTGTGCGCCTTCCTAATATGGGAGGATTTTTTTCTCTGGTTGGACTTTCAATTTCTGATTTATCATCGGGAATTGGTTCATTTTTAGGCTTGTCCCGATGAACCCTTGGAAAAACACCGTTATTGTCGGTAATAGCAGACAAAGTTTTATCCGCATTCTCCTTCATATTGCTGTAGTTCCATGCATTGATAGAAACCAAAAATGAGAAAAGTACAATAAAAACACTGAACGATGCAATTGCAATAAAACGAAGTCTTAATTTTTCGCTCATGCCTTTACCTCCAAGGTGTATCCTAAATTTCGTGCAGATTTTATTCCAACATTTGCTTCAACCGTAGTTAAACGTCGACGTAGATAAGAAATATAAACCCACACCACACTTAACTCCGCCTGGGTATCATATCCCCAAATACGTTCTAAAAAACGCTCCGCAGAAATCAATTGATTGGGATTTGTCATCATCAATTCCATCATTTGAAATTCCTTGCCCATAAGCCGTAACTGTGCAGTCTCTGTTGAAAGGATAAAGGTATTGCGATTTAACGTTATGTTTCCAAATGTAAGAAGGTTATCCCCCCCAACTTCGACTTTTCTGGTCATGGCACGTATTCTGGCAATCAGCTCCTTCATAGCAAAGGGCTTGGTTAAATAATCATTGGCGCCGCTATCAAGTCCCAACACCCGATCATCCACCTGAGACTTAGCTGTAAGCATCAACACTGGAATGGTATTCTTCTTCTCTCGCAATTTCTTTAAAACCGTTAATCCATCTACCTTAGGCATCATGATATCCAAAATAACACCATCGTAATTATCTGCCTCTAAATAATCTAAGGCATCCTCGCCGTTATAAACAGCATCTACAGAAAAACCATTTCTTTGCAAAATTGTGACTAAAGCATTCGAAAGCTCTTTTTCATCTTCAGCCAATAAAATTCGCATGGTTTTCACCTCCTTATGTATCAATTGGGGCTTTCACCTCAAAGATTTATTCTAACTTCCCCCTAAAATCATGAATGAAACCTTATCCTATTTTACCATACTTTATAAAAAAATGTATTATTTTGAAAAAGACCTATTGATTTATGCAATAGGCCTTTTCCTCAATATTTTATAGAAGAGTAAAATATTGAATAGGGGTTAAATACTTACAAATAAAAAATAACATGTAAAACTTAAATATAATTTAAAAGGTTTTTATTTTCTTAAAAATATTTAAAATTTTTATATAACTTGATTTATCTAGACTACCACAAAAACCCAGAACTTTGCAAAAACATCACATTTTACTCCTCTAAAATCTTCTCTTATTTTGTTATTCATCTTTTTAATACCCCAATGAAAAACCCCACCTCAAACGAAAGCCATATGCAGGTTTTTTATCAGCATATCCTTCTAATTGAGGAGGGGTTTTTCTACTTAATGTTTATGAAGTGGCTTTCGTTGTTGTCTGATTCTGTTTTGTTCCATTCATTTGTCCTCTGCCGCCCATATTTCCGTCACTGGACGTACCAGAGGTATAGCTTAAACTCTCCATGGTAAAGGTTTTCGTCTCATCTCCCATGGTTAAGGTATAAGTGGAGCCTTTCTTAATACTGGAGCCAGATACCAAGACTGCTGTATACTCTCTTGTTGGCGTATAGTTAAGCAAGGTTGTGCCGCCGCTGGTTAATGTAACCTTACCACTTTTTGCTTCTGTTAAGTTAATCAACGCCCAACCTTGGGTGGAATCCGTACTAAATCCATGGAACATACTGCTTGAACCACAAGCAACCAAGGTTCCACCGGTTATTACAGCATCACCATCGCTGTCCACACAGGAATTTCCGTTGTTTTCAGGTCCTGTGATATAAATTACGCCACCGCTTATATGAATACTACCGTTGGAATCAATGGCATCTCCTTTTGCATCGATGGTTATTGTGCCCCCTGTAATTGTGATATCACAGTTTTCATTTGCTTGGAAACCACCACCCATACGATCCGGCATAGCTCCTTCTGTTCCTGTAGGAGGGGTTCCTGTAGGAGGGGTGCCTGTTGGTGCGCTACCTGTTGGAGGAGTTCCTGTAGTATTTTTTGTTGATGCATCGGCTTTGGTCGTTGCACTGGTTGTTGCGTCCCCAGCGGGTTTTTCAGGCGGTGTAGCTGTGGAATCAAAGGCAGGTCTTTCACCGTCTGCCTTTTTACCTCCTTCTCCTCCTACGACGGCTTCATTGGAATCCTCGCCGCTTTCTGCCGCATTGATCCCATCATCAGATGACACAATGTTAACGGTGCCCGCGGAAACATGAACTGTCTGTCCTTCTATACCTTCATAACTTTTGGTAATATGTATTGTTCCACCCTCAACCACTGCGGCTAAATCGGCATGGAAACCATCATCCCCCGTTTCAATGGTATAGTTCCCACCTTTTACAGTCAGATTTGCATTGCTGTGGAATGCGTCATCGGCACAATTTAAGGTAAAGCTTCCTCCGGAAAGCAACAGATTTCCAGTTGTTTTTATACCCTTTGCGCTTGCATCCTCTGCAAGAGTTGCATCACTGCCGCCGCCTGTTTTGATTTGGAAGGTGCCATCCTCAATTTGCAAGATAGATGCTCCATCAAAGCCATCCCCCTGAGCCGTAATATCATAACTACCTTTTCCTACATAGATAAAGCCCTTTGTTGCATCATCTTTGTTTTCGCTGTGGAAGCCATCCTTACCGGAGGTGATTTGGAAGGTACCGTCTGCGATAGCAATGCCATCTTTTGCAGTAAAGCCGTGGTCTGCCGCATTCACCTTATAGCTGCCCCCTGTAATGGTCAGGTCATCCTTGGCAACAACGCCGCTGCCATACGCCGCGTTGATGATTAATGTGCCACTGCCATTGAAGGTAATATCATCTTTGGCAAAAACCACACCGTCAATATTGTTATCATCAATGGCTACAAAAGCATTCTTGTTGGAAAGAGTATTGGTTGTGCCTTTTGCTAAGGTTACAAATACTTTGTCACTTTGACGCACATAAATAGCCGCACTTGTGTTGTTGTTTATTGTTACACCATTGAGTATTAACTGAACCTTATCACTCTCTTCAGCATCCACAATAATCTGACCATTTGTCAACTTACCACTTAAGATGTATACGCCTTCATCTTTAATCGTTACAGTGGAAGCACTTATGCTTACCTTACTGCTGTCTGAGCTGGTGGCTTTGGTTTCACTTAGCGTAATAGAAATAGCCTGACTTTCATCATAATCCCCTGCTTTATCCCGAGTGCTGAATAACGTCTCAGGGTCTAAAGCTGTGACCAACGATGCGGCATCTGTGGTGGTGGTTGCAATGGCATCAGTAGTGGCACCATTTGCCGTCTGACTGCAACTGCATAATAAGCATGCCACAGTTATGGCGGCGAGTACCGTTCTTTTTCTCTGTTTCATAAATTAACTTCCTCCTTATAATTCATTTTGGTTTAACGCTCTGGAAAAACTAATCTCTAAATTACCATTACGAACCCGAATGGCATCCATCATTTTTTTCTCTGAAACATTATCTTTTACTACAACACGATAAGTCAAACGGAATAAACTGCCCATATTTGTGGTTTTCACTTCCACAAGCTCATTGCTCTTTAAGTACTTTGCAAAGATATCATCAAAAATCTCTGCATAATCCAAATCTTCAGGAATTGTGATACGAAGCTGACGTTCCTGTGTTGCGCCGTAAAAGCTCTGCATTTTTTTGGTATTGTAGAACATCTCTGCCAAAGCCAAGATAACTGTAAATAAAACTGCCAGGATCAAATATCCCATACCTACTGCAAGGCCAGCGGCCATGGCAATGAAGATAGCACAGATTTCCTTGGCGGTTCCGGGAACGGAGCGGAAACGAACCAAACTAAAGGTTCCTGCTACAGCAACGCCGGCCCCTATATTTCCATTTACCATAAGAATTATCATGGCAACAACTGCGGGAAGCAGAGCTAAAGTCACCAAGAACCCCGGGGAGCTTTTGCTCTTTCTTCTGTAAGTTAGCGCTAGTAAAAATCCAATCCCTAATCCTGTAGCAACACAAAGCAAAAACGCCGATATTGTTATTCCTGTTGTGGTGGATGAAGCTAAAATATTTTCTGTCATAAAATTAAGCACTGTATCTGCCCCTTTCTGCCAGCTCTTTTTGGGTCATTGCAGTGTATGCATTTCCGTATTTAGAGTAACTGGTTTTAAATATATTGTTTTCGCTGAAAAATTTTGTTAGCCATAAAGGCATTCCCATGGCAGCCTTTACTTCTAAAAGCTGCATTCCTTTAGGCAATAGCTCTGCGCCATATGCCCCTTTACAAAGGCAAATATCATAATCCCTCCAAAGAATGTTGTCATCAAAGGTCATACGAAATTCCGAATCCTCTTTTCCAAAAAACGCTTCCCTATTATAGGACAATAGTACCGCTGGATTTAGGGGATGAGATTGGGTAAAGTAATCAATCTCTCGGATAATCTGGGTATTCTTTGGGGGTAATGTATTCTTCTCCAGCCAAAGCTTTGCATCCTCTTGACGCATTGAAACCCGTCTTTTATATACAATCCCTTTGTATTTCTTCTTTAGTTCCACAAAAACCGTAGATTCAGGATTGGCAGTACCATAACTGCGCACTCTCAGTTTCTCCTTATAAACAGGCTTTTCCATAGAATGTCGAATTAGCTGTTTATTTTCTGTATCATAGTAGATATTCATAATTGTAGATTTGCCAAAACTATCGGGTGACATATAAGTATCCATCAATTCCTGAAGTTTTGCTCTTTGTCCGAAGGAAATTAGATATTTAACTTCCTTTCGTTGAAACGTCGTGGGTGTTCCCATAAACTCAGCCTCCTTACCTGCTGTTTTTGCAGGTGTAACTCTTTTTCAAAACCAAGTATAGAAAGAAAACCTAAAACCTACTTTAAATTTAAAAAATAATTTACATTTATTTCATACTGGAAATGAAGATTATTAGACTTTGCTTTTAAATTGCAGTAAACAGCTTCTCATACATAAACAAAAAAGCCCTAGAAATCAATGTTTCTAAGGCTTTTCTATATGTGGTTCACACTGCTTTAAATTTACTTTAGTCGGTTCCATTTTCATCGGTGTGTTTATTTTTGATTTAGAAACAAAGTATGCATTCATGTGACAAACACGTAGTTTTCTTTTCTACAAAAAAGGTGGCATCTGTAAACAGATGCCACCTTTCTATATTTTTTTATTTAAAATTTAAGCTGTTATCTTTCAACAATACATCGTGAGCGCCGCCTTCTACCAAACTTGTGGTGGAAATTACGGTAATTTTTGCCTTCTCCTGCAATTCAGGAATGGAGAGTACACCACAGTTGCACATGGTGGATTTTACCTTCTTCAAGGATAGACCCACGTTATCACGCAGACTGCCTGCATAAGGAACATAAGAGTCTACGCCCTCTTCAAAGGAAAGATTTTCGTCACCACCCATGTCGTATCTCTGCCAGTTTCTTGCACGTGCAGAACCTTCGCCCCAATACTCCTTCATGTAACTGCCGTTGATGTTTACTTTGTTTGTAGGGCTTTCATCAAAACGTGCAAAATATCTGCCCAACATGATAAAATCTGCACCCATAGCCAAAGCTAAAGTCATATGATAATCGTAAACGATACCACCGTCAGAGCAGATAGGGATATAAACACCTGTTTCCCTAAAGTATTCATCCCTAGCCTCTGCAACCTCAATCACTGCGGAAGCCTGACCACGGCCAATGCCTTTTTGTTCTCTGGTGATACAAATAGAGCCGCCACCGATACCAACCTTCACAAAATCTGCACCACAATCTGCCAAGAAGCGGAATCCTTCTCTA
>JAEZPX010000257.1 GCA_023413275.1 Bacillota bacterium
CTCACAAATGGAATTACTGCCCGCACGGGATACAATAACATCTGACGCCGCAAATAAATCTGCCAGCCCCGCGGAAACGTACTCAAACTGTTTATAGCCTTTTTGTTTTAGCAACTCTGTTTCCAAATTTCCCTTACCACAAAGATGAATGATATCGAATTTTTGCAAAAGTGCCGAAAGTTCCACTCTAAGACACTGATTCAACTTCACCGCCCCCAAGGAACCACCCATCATCAACAACACAGGCTTATTGCCATCAAAACCACATATCTCAAGGCCCTTTTTTCGATTTCCTTCAAACAACTCCTTGCGGATGGGTGAACCTGTATGTACACCCTTTTGCTTTGAAATATGCCCTAATGTCTCAGGAAATGTTGTACAAATTACCTTTGCAAAGGGCATTGCAATTTTATTTGCCAAGCCCGGAGTAATGTCAGATTCATGAATAATGACAGGCACTCCGTTTGCCTTTGCCGCCAAGACTACAGGCACCGCAACAAAGCCTCCTTTGGAAAACACCAAATCCGGCTTAATTTCTTTGATTCTTTTTTTTGCCTCTGCAACACCCTTTACCACACGAAACATATCACTGAAATTCTGTTTAGAAAGGTAACGGCGAAGCTTCCCCGTAGGAATACTATAATATGGTATTCCTTCTGCTTCAATCAAGCTGCGCTCGATCCCCTTTTCCGAACCAATATAAATAACCTCCCAGCCCTCTTCTTTCAAAAACGGAATCAGCGCCAAATTCGGCGTTACGTGCCCTGCCGTTCCGCCACCGGTTAAAACAATCTTTTTCATGGTTTTTCCACCTCTAAATTTCACCAATTTTAATATACTTATAGCTTATCAGAAATCCTCATGGGTATCCACACTTATTTTATGCTCTTTCAGTCAAGAAAACAAACATTTTTGCATAAGATGATAGAAAAAAGAAAAGGAGCCTGACCAATGTATCCATATAACAGAAATACACGAAATAATAATCCATCTCTTGAAATGCAAGAACGAGGTACAGGGGTAAGCAACACGCCTGGAACAACGGGAACACCCACTACGCCCGGTACCCCTACAATGAGTGGTACACCTACTATGCGGGGTACGCCCACAATGACGGGTAGCCCTACCATGCAAGGTACACCTACTATGTCGGGTACACCTACCATGCGGGGCACACCTACTATGTCGGGTACACCTACCATGCAGGGCACGCCTACTATGTCGGGTACACCTACCATGTCGGGTACACCTACCATGCGGGGCACGCCTACCATGAGAGGCACGCCTACTATGTCGGGTACACCTACCATATCGGGGAGCAACGGAACAAATGGAATCAATGGGGTTCTTACAGAAAATCAAAAGGCTGCCTTAGCTGAAGATCGACACTTGATGGAGATATTATACATGGCACAGCAGGATAGTGCAGACATGGCAGAGCGTTATGCCACTCTTATGACCGACCCAAATATGGCATCCTCGGCCAATGTCTTGAAAACAATGTATCTGGATGAATTAAAACATATTAATCAGCTAAAAGAAGCATATTTTTTGATTACAGGCACAAGAGACACGACCGAGATAACCGGCACCACGCCAGATACCGTGGGTCAAGAACTGTTGGAGGATACCCTACTTCTGGAAATTGATAATGGAGATTTTTACCGCTCTTTGTTTTTATCCATGCCCAGCCAAGATTTAAGAGATATTTTCTTTGAAATTTCCGCAGATAAGATGAGTCACGGCAATGCCTTAAGCTATCTGTTTGCGAAATATTATGCCGGATAATGCTGTGCAAGGCCATCCTTTCGTGCTATACTGAAAAGAAAACCGAAAGGATGGGCTGCTATGAGCGACTGTATTTTTTGCAAAATCTTAAACGGAGATATTCCGTCTGCCACCATATACGAAGACGAGGAATTCAAAGCAATTTTGGATCGATTTCCCGCAAACGAAGGGCATGTATTAATATTGCCCAAAGAACATTCAGCAAATATTTTTGAAATTGATTCGCAGTTGGCAGGCCGCCTTTTTACCCTAGCTACAAAAATCGCCAGGGAGATGAAACATATTTTAGGCTTTGAACATATGAATGTGATGCAGAATAATGGTACCGTTGCAGGTCAAACGGTATATCATTTTCATCTGCATTTGATTCCTCGCTATGAAAACGACGGAATTACCATTGCTTATAAGCCAATGGATTTGACAGATGAGCAAATTTCTGACATGCGCAAAAAGCTGGAACTGTCACTATAAATATTAAAATAAGCAAACTTAGTTTGAATCAATTCACCACATCAAAGGTTTCATAAGAAACTCTTTGAATAAGTAAAAGAAAAAACAATATGCAGGACTTTTCTAGGACATTCTTTATGGAATGTCCTTTCTTTTTTAGGGCAAGCTAAAAAAGAGGTGTTCACAATGGACAAAACAGATTACAGTGTATTGGTGGCTTTTCTTTTTTTATATGTGTTTATAACCCTTTGCGGACAGTGCCCCTATATTAATGCTGTACGCTTTTCTATTATTTGCCTATGCCTGATTCCTGCTATGCGCTACGGCGTTCCCATGGCAGCGGCATTTACCATTCTCAGTGATGTTTTTCTACTGTTTTCCTCCTATGAGAAAATGGGAGTTTTTTTCTTCTGTCTTGTACAGCTTTTTTACATCTCTTTTTTTCTGGACAAGAGCCCCTCTCTTTGGTATTTTTTCTTTTGTCTGCCCCTTTTACTCCTCCCTCTGCCTATATTGGGTGGAATGTATGCCCTTCTCTTTATATTGCATGCCCTTATCGCTTTTTCCCTTTGGAAACAAAAAAAGGTAAAGCCTTTCTTCGGGCTATACCTTTTAGGTCTTTTTCTGTTTATTTGTTGTGATATCTCAGTGGCAATCGGTTATTTTACCGAGCCAAGTCCTGTTCTTATTTGGATATTCTATGCACCATCACAAATGCTCTTGGCTTTTACTGCCAAAGGGTTGCAACCTCTGCCAAGACGGTCTGTTCCTTATCCTTAAGGAACGTTAAAATTTCCGTCCCATTCTCAAGGGTATTGATATATGTTTTCATAATGACTTGGTCTCCTCGCAAGCACTCTTTACGGTATACAATACGAACATCCTTCAGTTTCATATTGTCGTAAATATCATCGGGAACATCATCCATAGCCCACTCAAGGTATTTCACATTATTGGCATGACCGTTGGAATCTGTATCCCTTCTGGTAATTTCTAAAGAACGGGTAACAACATCAGCCCCTTGGTTCTCCTTCGGCATGAGAAACTTCTCCCCGGGAATTGACGATTCCTGTCCGGAATGGTATTTCTCAACCATATCATCAGGAATATTTCCGGGTTTGCGTTTGTCCAAATCCATATAAATCCAACGGGAAATCCCCTTAATAATAATTCCATTTTGTTCTTCTAAAACATGAAAGCATCTGATTGCCTGCATCCTGCGGCATTTTTCGCACCAAGTTTGAACGGTAATCTTCTCTCCCAGTTTCGGCATTCTTTCTACCTCCAGATGCCAGTTGATTACCGCCCATCCTGTCTGTTTTTCCGTCAGGTACTCCACAGAGTACCCTAAAAAATCCGAATGATTGATCGCTGCCTCCTGCAAATCGGAAAACAGCGCCGCTGGCGTCATCAGCCTGTTCACGTCCACCTGAAAATAAGAAATCTTTCGACTTTCTTCATAACCAACTTGTTTCATTTTACTTCCTCCGTTCCTTAAAGCATAGGCGAAACCAATCTTGCCACTGCTTCCTTTACCTTAAACCACCATTTCCTTCTGTCATACCACTCCTTCGTTATCTCAATGCAATTATCCAAATCTTTTATAAAATCAGCTTCCAACACTGTGGTTAGTTCTGTGTCAAACATAAATGCATTCACTTCAAAATTCAGTGCAAAGCTGCGCACATCCATATTGGCTGTCCCAACTGAGGCAACTAGACCATCAATACAAAGGGTTTTTGCATGGATAAACCCTTTCTCATATTGATAACAGCGCACCCCTGCATCCAGCAGCTCACCCAAATAAGACATACTAGCCCAATAAACTAAAATATGATCGGGGTTTCCCGGAATCATAATGCGCACATCAATCCCCGAAAGAGCGGCAACTCTCAAAGAATCGAAAATCCCGTCATCTGGTACAAAATATGGGGTGGTTAAATAAATATGATCCTCCGCCTCATTCATCATTTTAAAATACCCATTACGGATATTTTTCCATTGTGTATCAGGCCCGCTGGAAACAATTTGAGTTTCAACACCGTCATATTGTTCTCTTTCCGGAAAATACTTGTCCTCCAAAGGGACGGCACCTTCTTTTGCAGTAAAGTTCCAATCCATAATAAAGCGAATCTGCAATTGATCCACCGCATCCCCTTCAAAACGAAGGTGTGTGTCTCTCCAAGGACCATATCGTTTCACAATGCCCAAATATTCATCGCCCACATTAAAACCACCAATATAACCAATCTCTCCATCGATTACGCAAAGCTTTCTATGATTGCGATAATTAATTCTAACAAAAAACGGCGGTAAAAAGGCAGCCGAATGTCCACCTGCCTGATGCAGCTGTTGAAAAAAATCCTTGGGTAGAGATGAATTCCCCATTCCATCATAAAGAAGGCGAACCTCAACCCCTTCCCTTGCTTTTTTTGCCAGCTCATCCAACAAACGTGCTCCAAGCTTGTCTCCCCGCCAAATATAATACTCTAAATGAATAAACTTTTTTGCCTTGCGAATATCCCTGACCAAGGCCTCAAATTTATCCTTTCCCGTATTGAAAACGTCTACCTTGTTGTTAAAGGTCATCCAATTGCCCGAATTCAAATGCAAATAAGCCAAGTCCGTTAAGTATTCTGCCTCAACCAAACGTCCCCTATTTTCAATTAGTGATTTCTGTCGTTGAATTTTTTCAATGGAATGGCGGTCGTGGAATAAGTATTTATAATAGACCTTTTGATCATAAGCCGCCTTCTCATAAAACATCTTTTCCCGTTTGCCGTTTTTCCCAAAGATTAAATAAGTTAAGAATCCAAGAATGGGTATAAAAAACAGCACCAGGAGCCATGCCCAAGTGCTGGCGGGATTTCTGCGTTCAAAAAAGACCACCAACCCTGCCAAAAATACGTTGATAAATAAGAGAACTACAATAAAATACGCTAATATTGTAAAAACCTGTGTATGCATGAAAGTCGCCCCCTTTGATACCCCAAGCTTTCTGTAGTATACTATATTCTTCCAGACATATGCAAGACATGTTCCGTTTAAAAAAAGTTAATTTTTCTTTTTTCCTACTTCCCTAAAAACAAAATCGATGTTAGAATAGAACAAGTATGAATTGCACATACGTGAACTTTTGTTTACGTAAAAATTAAGGAGGAACTTTTAGTGAATTTTTCAGATGTATTGATCATTATTATCGTGGTATTAGCCATTATCCTCGCCCTGCTTTACTATTTCAATAAGGTTAGTATGCGTAAAATGGTGCAGGCACAGGACTTTATAGACAATAACCGTACAACTGTACAAATTTTTATTATTGATAAAAAACAGGAAAAGCCTTCTCCTTCTAATTTACCGAAAGCCGTTTACGAGCAAATGCCCAAAACCTCTAAAATGCGTAAAGCCAATCTGGTTAGAGCAAAAGTTGGCCCCCAGATTGTGACCCTGATTTGTGATAAACCCGTTTACAATGTTCTTCCTGTGAAAAAAAATGTCAAGGTTGACCTAGCGGGAATCTATATTATTGGCATTACAGGTATGAAGCTTGAGGATAAAAAGAAAAAGACGCTTACAGAGAAAATGACACTCAACCTGAATAATAAAGTATCTAAAAAGTAATACCGTATTTTAAAAACCTCCTTGCCAAAGCAAAGAGGTTTTTATTTTTGTAATCCTTCCACCATTTAAATATCCCCAAAAACCCTTTATTTGAAACCTATAATACTCCATAAAAATAAAGATCCATGTCTCATTAATCATAAATCTCACATTCATTGAAACTTTCTTTTATTATTCATAGAAACAGCAAAAACCGATGCATGGAGCAATACTCCATTATGCATCGGTTTTTTCATCTATCAGTCCGAAAAAATTAACGGGTCTATGTATGGTTGTTCAACCACCTTTAATTTTCAGCGGTTGAGCCACCATACCCCCAAGTTTAAATATCCAGCAAAACAAAGCCATAAAATATAAGGAATCTGCAGTTTTGCCGCTAATGGCGAAACTTTGCTAAAAGCTTTTGTCATTGCTAAAACCAAAAGCAGAAGTATGATCAGCCAAACAAATGCAAACAAACGCCATTCAAATGTAAAGAAAAAGAAGCTCCAGCAGAAGTTAAAGGCAAGCTGGATGAAAAACAGCGTCAGGGCTTCCTTTTTCCCTTCCTCCTGGGAACAGCATACCATTGCAGCACCAATTCCCATCAGAAGGTATAGCACCGTCCATGCCACAGGAAAAAGCCATGCCGGAGGGGCAAGGGGTGGTTGATTTAACACCTGATATTGGCTCATAGCCTCCATGTTTAGATACCCCGATAATCCGCCCACTATCAACGGCAATAGTACTAAAAACAAACAACGTAATTTTTTTTGCACATGATCCATCTCCTTTGCTCAAATGATACCGATTCATTCTAATTATATTGCTCGGTTCTATTTTCCATTCTAAAAAACCATACAATGTCTTGGTAATTTTTACAAATCGCAATGGACTTAGGGCAATTATTTAAATTAATTTTTTTTTGCAAGCTGAAATTCTTTCTTTCAAAGCTTCTTTCTCAGTCTCCCCTAAAAAAGCAGCTTCCGCAGAGTAGATCAGCATTTGTATTAAATCATCCTCAGTAAAACCCATATCATGAATGCAATGTTCATATTCCTTATCTAAAGTTAAACCAAACAATGTCATATTATCGGTGTTTATGGTAACCCGCATGCCCAAATCATACATCTTCTTTACATAGTGATCTCCATAGCTCATGGTGCTTTGACAACAAACATTGCTGGTGGGGCAAATCTCAAAGGTAGCGCCCTCACGAATAGCTCTTTGGCATAGAATCGGGTCTTCAAAAACATGATGTCCATGCCCCAGTCTCTTTGCGCCAAAATCCAAGGCATCCTCAACCGTTTCAGGGCCTTGACTATCCCCTGCATGGCAAGTAAAGGGAAGTTCCAACTCTCTTGCCAAATCAAATATGGGTGCAAAATTGGAAAGGGGCACAATCCCCTCTGCACCTGCCAAATCAAGAGCCACCACACCTTTGCCCAAATACTCCTTTGTCAGACGAACGGTCTCCAAGTTTTCCTCCATATTTATGGTTTCAGAACCAATACTCATTGCACACAAAATAATGCCAATTCCAATTTCAGGATGCTCTCTAAGCCCAACTTCTTTTCCTTCTAAAACCGCATCAATGGCATCCCTCTGAGTCAGCCCCTTTTGGGTATGCAGCTGAGGTGCAAAACGAATTTCTGCGTAGGCAACACCTTCTTTATCTAACCATCCGATTAATTCTCGGGTAACTCTGGTTAATGAGGCCTTGTCCTGCAAAATTTTCACAGGTATTTCAAATCGTTCTAAGCACTCATTCACATCCTTGCAGTCCTCAGGAACCATAATCAAAGGAACAAAACTTTCAAAATCCTTGGCTGGTACTTCTATCCCCTGCTCTTGAACCAATTCCCAAGCAGTCTCGGGCAGAATGGAACCATCCAAATGTAAATGCAAATCAATTTTCGGCAAATTGTATTTTCCCAAATGAAAACCTCCTTTTTATTTCTCAATTAATATATCATAACCGAAATTTCTCCTTTTTGTCAAAAATAATCCCCTTTAATCGAAGGCTTTTGCCTGATAAAAGGGGATGTTTTTTCTATAAAAAGTTATTACTGTTCGTTACTTCTTACCATGGAATAGCTTTTTGGTCTGATACTTTGGCTCACAGGTCAAGTTTACTCCCAACTTGTGGAACATGCTTTCATCCACATGGGACAGAATGACAGAAGAATGTACTTCGGAGCACTTCAATTTTTCTAACTGCTGTAACGCCAAGCTGGCCTTTTCCTCCGTTGATGCACTGATGCATAGAGCAATCAGCACTTCATCGGTATGCAGTCGAGGGTTGTGATTGCCAAGATTGTTTACCTTAAGCTTCTGTATTGGTTCAATAACAGTAGGAGAGATAATCTTCTCTTCCTTTGGTATTCCGGCCAATTGCTTTAGCGCATTCAACAGCATTGCCGAGGATGCTCCCAATAAGGGTGTTGTTTTACCGGTTACAATTGCTCCGCCTGGCAGTTCAATCGCCGCACATGGTGCCTGGGTTTCCTCCGCCCGCTTCAATGCCGCCGCAACCACAGGGCGGTCAGCAACAGAAACACCTACCTGCTTCATTAACAATTCCAATCTAAAAATAACATCCTCTTCCATATTGCCCTTTCTATGATCGCAAAGAGCATTGTAATATCTTCGGATAATTTCATTGCGAGAAGCAGCTTGCACAGCCCCATCATCAATGATACAATTACCAACCATATTTACACCCATATCTGTAGGGGATTTATAAAAAGACATCCCATAAATTTGTTCAAACATAGCATTCAAAACTGGGAAAACCTCAACATCCCGATTATAGTTGATTGTTGTTTCTCCGTAAGCCTCCAGATGAAAAGGATCAATCATGTTCACATCGTTCAAGTCCGCAGTAGCCGCTTCATAAGCCACATTTACAGGGTGGCGAAGAGGCACATTCCAAATGGGGAAGGTTTCAAACTTTGCATAACCCGCCTTAATCCCTCTTTTATGCTCATGATACAATTGAGATAAGCAAGTGGCCATTTTTCCACTGCCGGGGCCTGGTGCTGTAATAACTACCAAAGAACGTTCTGTTTCAATGTAATCATTTTTTCCATATCCCTCATCACTTACAATCAGTGGAATATTTGCAGGGTAGCCTGCAATGGGATAATGCTTATAAACCTTAAGACCCAAGGCTTCCA
>JAEZPX010000260.1 GCA_023413275.1 Bacillota bacterium
ATACAACCTGCACAGAACAGCCATATAAATTTTTTTCTCTCTCCGTTGCAGTCATGTGTTCCACTTCCCTTCCCCTTCCAAATATATTTCCAAGTTTATTTTCATATTTATTCTTTATACAATGGCATCCCTCAACACACTCTCTACAATAACCTTGTGCCCTCAACCCAAAATACTGAAAATATCTTTATCAACATTTTATGTGCAAATAACCCTTCTAATTAGCTATAACTAACTCTATTCCATGTTACCCCCTATCTTCAACAATGTCAAGGCTCCAAGCTCTGCAATTCAATGATGCAAAGCCAGCTTATATTCCTTTTATAAAACATACAAAAAAGCTGAACCATAGGGTATAATCTTCGTCATGGCTCAGCTCTTTACAGTAAACAGTATCGTTAAAAATGAATAAAGCCTGTCTTTATTATAGCTTTTCGTATTTAAGGATTTAGAAAACAAATTGTCAAAATCTTAAATACTTCAAAGTGAGATATAATTCAATAGTTTAAGATGGCAATAAATTTTGCATGTCCTTTACGCTAATCAGCAACGTTGAGGTATTGTGCAACAATGCAGAGGTGGTTGACTGTATGCATCCGCTTAATCCCAGAAAAATTAAGGCAGTGTTGATACCCACTATGGCTCTGTAATTATATTTTATCCTCTTTTGCAAGAGATTGCTTATCTGCTTTAGCTTTACAATTTCATATAAATTATCTGCGGCAACGGTAACATCGGCAATCTCTCTGGCAATTTCTGCTCCGTCACTGATTGCAATGCCAATATCAGCGGCAGAAAGGGCAGGAGAATCGTTAATCCCATCGCCAATCATAATGACTGTTTTCCCTGCTTTTTTCTGCTCCTCCACAAATCTTGCTTTATCCTCGGGCAAAACCTCAGAATAATACTGGTCAATGCCCACTTTTTTTGCCACAGCGGCGGCGGTACGTTCACTATCTCCCGTCATCATAACCACGGAATGGATTCCATTGCTTCTCAACTGCTGAACCACATCCCAAGCCTCTTCACGAATGGGGTCCTCTATACAAATAACAGCCGCCAAGGTGTTTTCTATGGCTAAAAAAAGATGGGTAAATTCCGGTGACAGAGCCTCATATTTTTCAATATGCTGTGGGGCAATTTTGCTCCCTTCATCTTCAAAGACGAAATGATGACTCCCTATGATAACCCGCTTCCCATCAATAAAAGATGTGATGCCATGGGCAACAATGTATTCCACTTTGGAATGCATTTCTTCATGCTCAAGGTTCTTTTCCTTCGCCGCCTGCACAACCGCCTTTGCCATGGAATGGGGAAAGTGCTCTTCCAAACATGCTGCAATGCGAAGCATTTCATCTGCTGTGCCATCACCGAAGGGTATAACTTCCTTTACAGTGGGTTTCGCTTTTGTCAACGTTCCTGTTTTATCAAACACAATGGTGGTCGCATCTGCCATGGCCTCAAGATATTTGCCACCCTTCACTGTGATATTGTGATGGCTGGCTTCTCGAATTGCAGAGAGCACAGATATAGGCATGGCAAGCTTTAATGCACAAGAAAAGTCTACCATCAAAATAGTCATTGCCTTTGCTACATTTCTTGTGACCAGCCAAGCAGCTGCCGCACCAAGCAAGGTATATGGCACCAACCTATCTGCCAAGTGCTCTGCTTTGCTTTCTGCCTTAGATTTCAGCTTTTCAGAATCTTCAATCATCCTTACTATTTTTTCATAGCGTGTTGCCCCTGAAACAGCTTTTACTTGAAGGGTAATTTCCCCTTCTTCCACCACAGTACCGGCATAAACATAGCCATCCGCCTCCTTTTTTACCGGTAAAGCTTCCCCTGTTAAGGAAGCTTGATTGACCAAAGCTTCCCCCGAAAGAACCGTACCGTCAAAAGGAATGATGTTCCCCATGCGAACCAATACCCAATCGTTCAATTGAATATGTGCAGTATCCACCAAAACTTCCTGTCCATCCTTCACAAGCCAAGCCTTGTTTGTATTCAGAGACATACTTCTAGCCAAATCGCTCACCGATTTTTTATGGGTCCATTCCTCCATAATTTCACCGATACCAAGTAAAAACATAATGGAGCCGGCAGTATTAAATTCTCCTCTTGCCAAAGAAACGCCAATTGCAACGGCATCTAATACAGAAACCTCAAGCTTTCTTTTTCGTATTGCATGGAATCCTTTTTTCATATATCCCAAGGAGCGATATCCGGTAAAAGCAATCATGAATGGTTGGGGTAAAAAAAGCTTCCTAACATAACGTAATACAACCTTTTGCACCAATTTTTCAAAATTTTCAGCGTTTAGCTGTCGTCCGGTATTCCCAATGAATGGCTTGTGCTTTTCTGCCTTTTCATATGTAAACTGCTGTAATGCTTTTAAAACATTTCCTCTATCGCCAACATAGTATAAAGTCATATCTGCCGTTCGCTCGTATACCTTGGCATTCACTACATCTTTCAGTGAACTAAAGTAATACTGTAAAAGGTCCGCCTGCTCATAAGTCATATGTTTTTGCAATAAATGAACCCGAATACGTCCTTTTATCTCGTGCTGTATTTTAAATTCCACAGCCCCACCTCCAAAAAGGAGCTGTTTTCCAATATACAGCCCCGTACAGAATTTATTCTTTTAATTATTTTTCTTCCTGTGCTTCCCAGTCTTCGCAAGAAGTATCTTCAAATGACAGATCCTCTTCCATTCGTTCTTCATTAATTTGATTTGCCTCCGCAAGGATATCCTCCGCATTTTCTTGAATAGTAACCGCTGTTTTCATGACACCCTCTTTAACCCGCAATGCCGCCGCAAGACTATTTACGTATACTTTTTTTGCATCCTTGCTGGCAAGGAGTTTAATCCCAGCGGTGCCAAAGAGAACTCCCCCAGCAAAATAAGCCGCCTTTTTTATTTTAGATTCATTCATAAAATCAAACATATAAAACCCTCCTATTATTCATGCTTATATCCTGTATACATTACCATCAATAAACTGCAAACTAAAACCCAAGCCCAAAATCTATGATACCTCAATCAGATCACTTCCTTTTCAGCTTTTATTTCTGAGAACAGCTTTTGTATCAGTTAGCATATTTTGTAATTTTTTATCATAGTAACAATCAAAAACGCGGTTAGTCAAACCCAACAACCCTTATTGATATTTTTTATCATTAATTGACGTAAATTGGCATTATTAATTCTTTAATGCATAAAAAAAGTGAGAAATATTATTCTATTTCCCACTCGATTCTTTCTCCATTCATTTCAACGGATACCACCTGATGCCCAGAAAAAAAGCCGCAGGTGGACATGCCTGCATTTAATGCAATTTCAAAATCTCTAAGGGGCATTGGGTGAAGGCTTCCATCCTCTAGCTTCACATTACAATACTTTTCTTCTTTACGTTCAATTTTATATTCCAGCTTATAAAGATTATCTCTGGTGATTGCTCCAATCTCTTCTAATAAGCGAACCATTCTATATGTAGTGGCTACACCAATTTTCCGATCTACCTTCGAAGCCTTGTAATAAATTTCTTTGCAAGAGGCACAATTGTTTTCAAGGATAATGTTAATGAGGGTCAACCGTTGCTTTGTAAGCCTGTGCCCATTTCTTTTCAGATTTTTAATTATGATTTCCTTTTGCATTTTTGTTTTAAAGTTTTCAGCTGCATTCAATGTTCTTCGCTTTCCTTCCATATTCAAATACATCCAGTAACCAACAGAAATTTCCGAATTTATCGCCTCTTTTTTGTTAGCAATCACTAACTGAAATATATTGATTGTCCACACAATCAATGCGCTTAATCTTTTTAGTCATTCTCTAAAAATATGAACTTTAGTACTTACCGACTATTTATTTTTTGATTTATATAGTTAGTTTATACTAACTAATAGGAATTGTCAATAACAAAGTGTCGTAAAATACGATTTTTGCATGAAACAAAACGGTTTTTAGGAAGTCGGATTGGCTTTGAGACCAGCTTTTTATAGATTAGAAAATCATTTTTATAAATGAATAATTATAACTCTTTTTCTATTTTCTGGGGTTTGGAATTGCCCAGCTTTGCAATATATTTTTGAGATCAACATACGCAATTTCAATATCAAGGCTAGCATCCAAACTTGTCAAAGTGCCTTCTGGAAAAGTAATCATCAATCCACGTGAAGAAGGATGAATAAATTCATCCTTAAGTCCCTTCTCCATTTCTGTTAACAGAATTTTATCATCTACTTTCATAGCATCCATCAATCGCTTTTTACTCTCACTTTGGGGATACTGAAACAAATCCCAAATATCTAGTCGCGCTCCCGTCCTTTTATCAAATATGTCACTTAATTCAATATCTTGTGCTTCCCTATTTTCACGCACTCTTATTACCGTTGTATCGAAGCACACAATATTGCTGTTTTCAAAAGAAAAAGAGCTTTCCTGACTTACATAAAAGCTATTAAATTCTATTCCTTCTTGTTTGCAACTTAAATAATATGTATAGGCTTTTTCCAATTCACTTTGAACGTCATAAAGCAATCCTTGTTTTTCAAAATAAACTAACACTGCTTCCTGCACATTTTCACTTAGATCTAGGGAGCTGTAAGTTTTAACACCATCCGCTCCTAATTCAATGGGTGGAATATAATCGGCTACCTTTAGTAAGATTGTGCCATCTGAAAGCATATAAACGTCTCGACCAATGGATTCCATACGCCATAAATCTACAGCTGTTCCATCTTCAAAGAAATAAGCATTTCCCTGCGCTAATGTCAAGCCTTCCACATATTCCTTTGGCTGACTGCCGCAACCACAAAGAACTATACAACTAATCCATAGGATTGTTATTGCTTTGTAAACCCCCATACTATAACCCCCATCCTAAAATGACTTTAAAAGTATAATAAATCAATTCTACCATAATTTCAAAAAAATGTAATAAAAAGTACATTGGGGAGGTTATTTTCGTATTTCTATTTCATTACTTTTAGGATAGAAATATAATTATCAATCAACATTATCATTTATAAATATAGTTCTTCAACAAGTAACGAGCATTGGAGAAAAATACTAAATACACTTTCTCACTAAATATAACTTATGGAAATACTATTATCTTCAAAGAGCCGATCCCTTTTTAGGTACAAACAGACGGGAAACATCCACACCCTCTAATTCCAGCAATTTAATTTTGGTTTGGATCCCCCCTGCATATCCTGTTAAATTACCATTGGAGCCCACAACTCTATGGCAAGGAATCATGATAGAAATAGGGTTATGTCCAACGGCTCCACCGATTGCTTGACTTGCCATATTGCTTTTCTTCATCTTGAAAGCCACTTTCTTGGCAATTTCACCGTAGGTAATCACCTCCCCATATGGTATTTCACATAAAATAGCCCAAACCATTTGCCGAAATTCTCCTCCTATGGGTGCCAAGGGTAACTCAGAAATAACAGGTTTCTCCCCTGAAAAATATGCTTCGAGCCATTTCTTAGCCACATCAAATATAGGCACATCCTCCTTTTGGATCATTTGCTGAGCTATGGTACCGCCAAAATATTTTTGTTCCTCATTCCATAATCCAACAAGATTATGTTCGTCACACGCCATGGTTATTGTACCTACTGGCGACTTATATGTTGTTGCGTAATACATACGATACCTCCTTACAGTGAATTCCAAAGGTTAATGGTGGCATAGCTGCGCCACGGCCTCCAGCTTTCTGCCATAATTAATAATTCTTTCGAAGTATACGGTTGTAATGCCTTTTTCACACCAGCATCCGTTTCAAGAAAAGCATCTGGCCATTCCATGGCACGCATTGCGATATATTGCGCTGTCCAGCTTCCAATGCCCTGTATGTCCATCAGCTTTTTTATTTCTTTCTCTGGATGAAGGCAAGCACTTAAATCAATTTCTTCCTGGGTAATTTTCTGTGCAAGTTCATAAATAGTTCGGGCACGGGTGCCAATAACCCCTAATGACCCTAAATGATTTTCAATAGACCCATCCAACGCTATGATTGCTTCAGGTAAAGGAAAAGCATGGGTTAAGCCCTCAATTCCCGTTTGTATTGGTATGCCATATTGACGAACCATTCTAGCCGCCAATGTGCTGGCGGACTTAACACTAATTTGTTGTCCAAGCACCGCCCGAACTGCCATTTCAAATGCATCAAAACATCCCGGTACACGGATTCCTGGAACGCAAAGGCCTTGGCGAATGTGATTCATAGCCTTTAACGTTTCATAGATTGCATGGGGATTGCAATATAAATCGAATAAACGCTTTATCCTTGCCAGTACTTGAGGAAGTACAGGTAATAAAGTTTCGCTGACAGTAACACTTAAAGCATTCTTTTCGGGCTTGTGCCCTACCCGTAACCACCCACTTAAATATTTTCCTTTTGCATTTTTCAAATGAACGGTACGCAAATACTCACTGTCTTTTACCACTTCAATCCCTGCAATTGCTCTACCAGCCAAAAATTTCAGCATTTCTTCCCAACAATACGGCGGGCGATATCCTAAAGCTAGTGTAATTCCACCTGCCCTTTGTTTTTCTGTTAGTGTAATTCCACCTGCCCTTTGTTTTTCTGTTACAGTTTGTTTTCTTAATGACATTGGAGTAAGTTGATAGTTCTTTTTAAAAACATCATTGAATCGCCTTAAGCTCCCAAAGCCTGACGCCATTGCCACATCAATTACATTCAAGTTGGTGTCTGTAAGTAAACCTTTAGCAAGCAACAACCTACATGTTTGAAGATATTGTAAGGGTGTTACATTATATTCCTTCGTAAACACTCTGCGCAAATGCCGATCCGTACAGCCAAGCGAGCCCGCAATTTCCTCTAAACTCTCTCCCGTTCCACATTTTTCTTCCAATACTCTTGCCGCCTTATGTGCCAACCTTGCAGTGGCATCGGTTATGGAGGTTCCTGGTGCAAGTTCCGGTCTGCACAAAAGACAGGGGCGATACCCCTCTTGTTCTGCTTGTGCTGGGGTAGTATAAAAAGTGCAATTTTCTGCCTTTGGTTGTCTGGCTCGACATACAGGACGGCAGTATATTCCTGTAGAAGAAATACCTACAAAAAAACGTCCATCAAAACGTGAATCCTTTGCTATAAAAGCCGCATAAAGTGCACTATCCGTGTCTAGCATACTCACTCACCACCTTTTTTAAATTATAAACGTCTTCATTCATAATTTCCAGCCATTTTCGGACATATATTTTGTTTTTACCTCTCCCTATTGAAATCAAAAAACAGATTTTTTCATAATGCAAGGGCATTTCTATACACATATTGTGGGGTATGGTATACTTACAATGTATATACGAGAACGAAAATTTTTGTACAAGATTAATTTAGGAGGTGCCAATTGAAAAAATTCATTTGCTTTTTATTGGTTTTTGTTGTTATCGGTTTGGGATTTTTGTTTTGTAAGAATACTTTCAAGAGTAATCAAGTTGAATTTGTAGCTGCAAATGCGGATAGAGGGTTTCATTATGGATATTACTATTACATTCCCCAAGACCTCAAGAATAATGGACAAAGCACTTACCTGCTGATAGAACCAAATAATACAGGTTTTCCCAGTGATGATCAAAAAATCTTCCAAGATAACGCCAAAAACATTCTAGAATCAAAGAAAAACATGGCAGAAGAACTAGGATGTATTCTCCTTGTTCCCACATTTGAGAGACCACTAAGCAATGATCTCATGTATACCCATGCA
>JAEZPX010000282.1 GCA_023413275.1 Bacillota bacterium
GATTTTAAGAAATATAAAAAGGAGGGAAAGAAATTCAGCTTTGTAACTGCTTATGACTATACAACAGCAACAATTGTTGATGAAAGCGATTGCAACATTATCTTAGTGGGAGATTCATTAGGTATGATTATGTTGGGCTACAAAGGGACAGAATCTGTAACAATGGATGATATGGTGCATCACATCCGCCCAGTGGTAAAAGGTGCTCCCAATACATGGATTATTGGAGATATGCCCTTTGGGTCATACATAACGCCGGAAATTGCGGTTGCCAACGCTGTGCGCCTCATTAAGGAGACAAATTGTGATTGCGTGAAACTAGAGGGTGGCGTTGAAATGCTCCCGCAGATTAAGGCCATTGTTGGAGTGGGCATCAATGTTATGGGGCACATTGGGCTGACACCACAAACAGCCTCCTCATTGGGTGGATTTAAGGTGCAAGGAGGGACTCCTGACAGCGCTGCAAAGCTCATTAAGGATGCAATGGAACTGGAAAAGGCAGGATGCTTTTCAATTGTATTGGAATGTGTGCCTTCTGGGGTTGGCAAAGCAGTATCTGAAGCTGTGGAAATCCCAATTTTGGGAATTGGAGCAGGCCCCCATGTTGATTGCCAGGTGCTTGTAACCCAAGACCTACTTGGGATGTATGGCGATTTTAAGCCTAAATTTGTGAAGCAATTTGCTCAGGTAAGGCAGGTTATGATTGAAGGACTGAACGAGTTTCATAAGGAGACATTGGATGGAACTTTCCCGTCTCCTGAATTCTCTTTTAATAAACAAGTGGATATACCAAAATTGTATTAATGGAAAAATATTTTAGCAATTATTATAATTATGCAGAAAGGAAATCGATTAAATGAAAATTGCTATCATTGGTGCAGGAGCGATGGGGTGCCTTTATGGAGCTAAATTATCTACAGTCCCTGATAACCAAGTCTTTCTTCTTGACATTTGGAAAGAACATGTAGACGCCATTAACAATGCCGGTATCTATATGGAAGAAAACGAGGAATTGTTGCGTTTTAGTCATTTGACAGCCGCCACAGATGCCAAGACGGTTGGCATCGTTGATTTGGCAATAATATTCGTAAAATCCACATTGACGGAGCAGGCCGTAGAAGCGAATAAAGCTGTGTTTGGTGTTGATACGATGGCAATTACTTTACAAAATGGGATAGGGAATATTGAAAGTATCGGTTCCTTGATTGGCACAAAGAATGTGATGGCAGGAACCACGGCTCACGGTGCTACCATGTTAGGACCTGGAAGAATGCGTCATGCGGGTGTGGGAAAAACAGTAATCGGCGAGCTTAACGGAGTAAGAAGCGCAAGAATAAATGAAATTGCACAACTTTTTTCTGCAGCAGGATTGGAAGTTGAAGTTTCAGAAAACGTATTGGGCCTTGTGTGGGATAAACTTCTTGTCAATGTGGGTATTAATGCATTAACAGGAATTACGAAACTGACAAATGGAGAGCTTCTTTCATACCCTGAAATCGAAGGAATATTGGAAGAGGCTGTGGAGGAAGGTATTGCGGTTGCAAATGCTAAGGGAATTGTGTTAGGCTTTACAGATCCTGTGGAGCACACAAAGGAGGTTTGCAAAGGGACGGCAGCCAATAAATCATCAATGCTTCAGGATGTGCTGAATCATAAGCCTACAGAAATTGAAATGATTAATGGTGCAGTTGTGAGAGAAGGCAAAAGTACAGGCATTGCCACCCCAGTAAACCAAGTGCTTTGTGCTCTCATTCATTATTTTGAGAAAGTGAAGTAAGTATACCAACTTTGCAGCTAGCTGCAAGGAAGGATGAAGTAATGTTAATAACTTGACTAAAGGAGGGAAAGATATGGTGCCGAAACTGACGGAAAAGGAGAGAAATCTTCAAATTAAAAAGGAAGCTCTTATTTCCATTGGTCTTTATGTTGTTTTCTTTTTATGGTGGTATTTTACTGGCTATGGTTTGGCGGAATCTTCTAAAGCGTATATTTATATAATGGGGTTACCCCTTTGGTTCTTCCTAAGCTGTGTTGTCGGCTATGTATTATTCTGTATTGCTGTAATTGTTGTTGTAAAGCTGTTTTTCAAAGATTTTAGTCTTGATGAAATAGCAGATGAGGACAGTAAAGAGGAGGATCAAAGATGAGTTCATATGCGATAATTTTGATGACTGTTTTAGTGATCTACCTCCTTGCGAACTTGGGCATTGGTCTTTACATTAGTAAAAAACAGGCTAAGATAGATGCGGAAGCTGGGAACGGATTTATCAACAATTACTTTATTGGTGGAAGGTCTATGGGTGGTCTTGTTCTGGCGATGACGTTGATTGCTACTTTCACAAGTGCCAGCAGTTTTATCGGTGGGCCTGGTGTTGCATATTCCAAAGGACTTGTTTGGGTATATTTATCAATCATTCAGGTTCCTACAGCTTTTATCATTTTAGGCATTTTAGGTAAGAAGTTCGCCATTATTTCAAGAAAAACGAACGCTGTGACGGTAACCGACTACTTAAAAGCAAGATATAAATCACCTGCGGTGGTTATCATTTCTTCTATAGCCCTTGTCTTGTTTTTTATTGCACAGATGATGTCACAGTTTATTGGTGGAGCTGTTTTGTTCCAAACTATTACAGGGCTTCCTTATGTGTATGGTTTACTTCTTTTTGGAGCTGTTGTTATCCTCTATACAACCATTGGTGGATTTAAAGCGGTAGTAACTACGGATACCATACAGGGTTTGGTTATGGTAGTAGGCGGCTTCATTATTTTGTTCACCATTGTAAGGGTAGGCGGAGGATTTGAAGCGATTGTTGAGAAACTCAATGTTGTGAATCCCACATGGAATGACCCCACCGTAGGTGGTTCAACACCAAAGGCATACGTAATGTCTTTCTGGGTGCTTGTTGGTATTGGCGTGTTGGGACTGCCCCAAACTGCCGTAAGAGGCATGGGCTTCAAGGATACAAAATCTCTCCACAGTGCTATGATTTACGGCACCATCGTAGTGGGATTTTTGATGCTTGTAATGCATATCTCAGGGGCATTTGCACCTGCAATTTTAGATCCATCAGAGATACCTTCTTCTGACTATGTTGTGCCTACGTTGGTATTGAAATATATGAATCCTGTAGTGGCAGGTTTATTTATTGCAGCACCTCTATCTGCAGTTATGTCTACCGTAAGCTCCCTGCTGATTTTGGCGTCTGCGGCAATTGTCAAGGATATTTATCTAAACTACATTGCGCCGAAAAAAGGCAATGTGGATAAGATAGATACAAAATTTGAAAAGAAAATTGGAAGGATGAGTATGATTACCACATTGGTGGTAGGTGTTATTGTATTTATATTTACAATTTATCCACCGGATTTAATTGTTTGGATTAATCTTTTTGCCATGGGTGGCCTTGAATGTGCATTCTTATGTCCAATTTTATTCGGATTATATTGGAAGAAAGCCAACGCAACAGGTGCAATTTTATCCAGTGTGATAGGTGTTGTTTGTTTCTTGCTTATGTCTACTTATAAGGTAAGTATTTTGGGTACCACTCCCATTGTACCATCCATTGTGATTTCAATTGTGGTATTTATTGTTGGTAGTTGGATTGGTAAGAAACCAGATGAAGATGTAATGAAAATGTTCTATTCATAAATAAAAATAAGCTTATTTAACAGAAAGGAACCCTACCTTTCTGGTAGGGAGTTAACTTTTATATGCAAAGAAGCATGGAAACTTTCACTAAAATAAATTAGTGTTAGTAATACCTTTTGCTATAAGGTTTTGATAGGGGGAGGAGTCAATGACCTTCGATTTTTCATATATAGACACGGCTTTTATAGGTGGAAAGGTGATTACTGTTAATGAAAGGGACGACATTGCAGAGGCTGTGGGGATAAAAAGTAATAAAATCGTTTTTGTTGGTTCAAATGAAGAAATTTTGAAGATTGTATCTGATAAAACCAGAATAATTAATTTAAATGGCAGAACTTTAATGCCGGGATTGATAGACTCTCATTATCACCCTATTCTTTCCGGTCTATTAGGAAGAGAATTGGATGCACCCATGATTGATACCTTTTATGAGAATTGTAAATCTCTTTCAGACATGTTAAATTTGGTTCGGGAAGCTGCGAAATTAAAAAAAACGGGACAATGGATTTCCATGATGGGGTATGAGCCTACTCTTTTTCCTGAACAGCGTCATCCTACCATTGATGAATTGGATGCCGCAGCACCAAACAACCCATTGCACTGTATGCATGGGGGAGGGCATATCTGCATGTATAACTCTAAAGCATTGGAATATTTAGATGTGTATTCTCCGGGGGATGCAAAAAAATATCCAGAAGATGAAGTGGAAGTCGTGGACGGAAAATTGACGGGAATGGTCAGGGGAAGTACCCATTTCTGGCTCTGGGGTAAAGTTGAGTATACACAAGAAGCTCAAGCGAAGGCGGCGATGAAAGCACATCGACATTGTTTGGAAAACGGAATCACATCTATTCATGACTGTGGTGAATGCGACAAACCGTCCTATCATATTATGCAGAAGCTATGCAGAGAGGGAACGTTTAAAGTCCGTTCCTATATGATGCTGCACAGCATTTTTGGTAAAAGATATTCCTTAATGGATAATGAGCATTTTTTGGAACTAGGTTTAACCAGTGGTCTTGGAGATGAACACTTTAAGATTGGCAGTTCGAAATTTATGATTGATGGTGGCTCAGGTGGACCCTCGTGTGCAACAAGAGAGCCTTATTCTCACAATCATAACCTTCCAAGGGAAAGGGCTTGGGAGAGGAAGGAAGTAGCGGAATATATTAAAAAAATCAACGATGCGGAATGTCAAGCAACTGCCCATGCGATTGGAGATTTAGCAATTGAATTTATGGTAGAGGGTTATGAAAAAGCCTTTGAAACAAATCCCAGGCCGGATCTTCGTCATCGGATTGAACATTGTACCATTGTGGATCAAAACTTAATAGATCGCATGGGGAAAATGAATATCTGCCCCAGTGTAAATGTATCTTCTATTCAGAAGATGGGAGCAAAATTCGTTGATTTCTATGGAGAGAACCGAAATAAATACATCTGTGCCATTCGAAGCATGCTGGATGCTGGAATAAAATGCTCTTTACATAGTGATACGCCTTCGTATCCTGCCGGGCTTGCCCTTTTAGATGCGGCTGTAAACCGCTACGACAGGTCTGTAGGGTTCCAATGTGATAAAACCCAGGCTGTTTCCGTTCTTGAAGCAATTCGTTGTGCTACATTAAATGGTGCTTATAGTTCTTTCGAAGAAGATATAAAAGGTAGCGTGGAGGTTGGAAAACTGGCAGATTTGATTGTTCTCTCAGGTGATATTCTTTCCATCCCCACCATGAACATTATGGACTTGGAAGTGGAAATGACTATGATTGATGGCGTAATTGAATATCAAAAGTAAAAGTCTTTGTGTTTTGGATTTTAAGTCTGAAAGAGTTAGTTGTGTTGTTTATTGTGATATAAGAAAGGGGGCGCTGACTATGGCTCAAGAATCGAAGAGCATCAAATATGCCACATCTTATAAGGATCAGTTCACTGTTCGTGGAATGATAATTGGTATCATTGGCGTAGTCATTGTAACATGTTCATCTATGTTTATTGCATTGAAAGCATCATCGTTACCATTCCCCATTATGTTTGTTGCACTAGTATCAATGTTTGCATTAAAGGCATTGGGAAGAACTAATATTAATGAAATCAACGTAACGCACACTGCCATGTCAGCGGGTTCCATGGTGGCTGGTGGCGTAGCTTTTACCATTCCTGCAATTTATATGCTGTATCCAAATTCGGAATTAGGTTTGGCGAAATTGCTTGTCATTACAATGAGTGGCACTATGCTGGGGCTTATATTTACATCTCTTATGAGGAAACAGTTCATAGAAAAATCGAAACTTCCCTATGCCATGGGTCAGGCTGCTGCAGAGGCTTTGATTGTGGGCGACGAAGGCGGGAAAAAAGCCCATACACTCTTTGGGGCATTGGGTTTTGCTGCTATTTGGACTGTGCTTCGTGACTGGTTCATGAAGATTCCTGCTATTCTTTGGTTTGGCAAGGGCAGTTGGATGAACTATGGTTCCTACGGCGGTGTTTGGCTTTCGCCCATGCTTATGTCGGTTGGTTATCTTGTAGGTCCCATATTTGTAGGTGTATGGTTCCTTGGCGCACTTATTGGCGATGTGGGTATTTTAATTGGTGGTCAACAGTTTGGTTTCGTTGATGCATCCACAGCAGCAAATCTGAAAAGTGGTCTGGGACTTGGGATGATGGTGGGAACAGGTGTGGGCGTGTTTATAAAAAACATCTTTCCTAATTTTAAGGCTATTTTTGGGTCTATGGTATCCAAGGAGTCAATTGGAGACTCTATTGTCCCCTTAAGATGGGCACCAATCTTGATGGCACTTTTTGCAGCACTTTTTGTAATTATTGTTGATGTACCAGTTGTTGCTGCGGTTATAACAATTATAGGGGTTTGGCTTGCAACGGCAATGTCATGTCAAACGGTGGGTATGTCTGCCATTAACCCTATGGAAGTGTTTGGTATTTTTGTGCTGATTCTTGCAAAGCTTTGCTCCCCCGGAATTACAGAAGTCGCAGCCATTTGCATTGCGGCCGTTGTTGCTGTTGCTTGTGGTCTTGTGGGCGACGTTATGAACGATTTTAAAGCAGGGAGTATTTTGAAGTCTAATCCTAAAGCCCAATGGATGGGAGAATTAATTGGTGGGCTTGTTGGAGCAGTTGTATCCGTATTTGTGATCATGGCTATTATTCAGGCC
>JAEZPX010000004.1 GCA_023413275.1 Bacillota bacterium
CTCAACAACAGGTACGTTTTCTTTTAGAATTATTTGAAGCAGTTCTTCACTATAAGGAACTGCCGTAATCAGGTTACAGCCAAATGGTTTAGATGTTAATGTCTTTACTTTTTGGATTTCTGCCAGGAAAACTTCCGGTGGTGCAAAGCCGATACCCATGATACCAAGCCCTCCTGCATTTGAAACTGCGGCTGCCAAGTCACTGCCGGATGCCCAAGCCATTGGTCCTTGTAAAATCGGATACTCAATTCCTAATTTTTCGCATATAATATTTTTCATTTTTTTTCTCCTTTTAGGTTTATTAACTTACAATGTATAGATTTTTTATATATAATTATTATACAAAAAGAAGATAAAAAGATAATCATATAAAATAACTTAAAATTTTTTTATACTTCATATATTTTATACGAACAGGAGGGACAGAAATGCAGCTAACTATGGAGCGACTTTTGAACCAATTGAAGCAGTTTCGCCCACTAGGGAATGGAGATGGGGTGGATTTAATCTCCGTTTCTGCTATTTGCTTTTTTACAAAAAACACACTTTACAATAATAATGAAATTCTGTATCTAGGTCATGCATCAGACCTTTCACCAGAAATTTCCTTTGATTTTCAGATTCCATTCGTCTGCATAGAAGATATTCAAATACCGGAACAATACCTTGTACAAAATACCGTACTGCGCCTTCCTTCAAAAACTGATATTAATGCAGTGTACAATTTCCTGGTTGCACTATTAAAAGAAGATGCCACAGAAAAGGAGTTTATGGAGGCACTATACCGATCCTTACTGCGAGATGATGACATCCAAAAAATCTGCAATCTTGCAAAAGAGTTCTTGCAAAATCCAATTGTGGTATTGGACAACAGCTTGAAACATATTGCAGAATCTTCCGAAACCATAATAGAGGATGCCATATGGATTGACCAGAAAAAAAACGGAAGTTATATTTCTGCTGATTATGTTCAAGTGCTTGTAGAGCAGGCTGGTTATAAGAAAGATCATTATTCCACGTCACCTGTTCTTTTGCCAAAGGGAAAATTAAAATATCGGAGGATTATAAGCCATATTTTTTTTAATCACCATCCGATTGGTACTATCGTGATTTTTGAAGTGCAAAGAAGCATTCAAGAAATGGATTTGAGGCTTGCCAAAATGCTATCAGAAGTTCTAACTCTGAAAATGAAAAATGATGAATTTCTTTTATACTCCAAAGGAGTCGTTTACGAGCATCTTTTTCAGGATTTGCTGGATGGAGCCATTACTTCTTCTGTATTGTACGAAAGGATAAAATCACATCATTTAACTATAGAAGAAGATATCTATGTACTTGCAGTAGATATTAGTGAATTTGATCGGACCTATAAGACATTGCAATATTTTAGAAGTGTAATGGATGAAATCATAGAAAAGGGTAAATCAATTCTGTACAACAACTATATTGTTGTAGTAATTATGTGCAAGGAAGGGGGGTATCTATCTAAGCAGGAAATTAGCAAATTGAATACTTTTTGTAATGAAAAAAAGCTTTCCGCAGGAATCAGCAGGTGTTTTCATGATATTTCCATGCTTAGACCTCATTTTGAGCAAGCCATCACCGCCATTAACCTGAACCACAGCATAAATAGGAAGTATGGTCTTTCTTCTTATTTAGAATTTACGACAGAGCATATGATTACCATAGCTTCGGAAAAAACGGATCTAATGCAGTTTTGTGAAGAAGGTTTATTAAAACTTCTGGATTATGATGCTTCTAATCATATGAATCTTACTGAATGCCTGCATGAGTTTTTAGTACAGGAGCGAAATCTTGCACATACCGCCTTAGCCTTGCATATGCATAGAAATACTTTAATATACCGTGTGAATAAGATTCAGGAAATCATGAATCATGATTTGGACGATTATAATTATCGTTTTAGCCTTCTTCTTTCCTTTAAAGTGCTGGCACAAATCAAGAATACAGAACATCACTAAATAAGCTCTGAAGTTAATTAGTATTAATGGTTTTTCATGATACCATTAATACTAGAAAGGCTCCTAATTGAAATGTAAAGGAGCCATTTTCATTTTTAATGCAAAGGAATGCTTATGACGTTCATGACTGCATTTCTCTATTAAATTGGACTGCTTGGTTTGCTGACAGGAAGCATTTCTTTAGAGTAAATTTTGCTATATAAAAAACATATTGTCTGTGTATGTTGAAGAAAGAATTTTGAAAATGGGGTGGATTTATATCCGACTGAAATTCCTTTAGTAACAATGACTTATAATAGCACAAGATAAACAATAAATTAATAAATGTAACATAAATTCATAAATGTTCCTTTAAATAACTGTTTGTGTTTATTGCAATAAACTTACTTATCTCAAGTGACATATCATTTAGAGATAAATCAGTTTCTCCACGAAACCAGATTTGATAGAGATTAATGATTCCTCCAGCAAAAAAATTAATTCTGACATAAAACTCATCCGAATTCTTTTGCTGGGTTGGAATATCACTGTCATTTTCCATATAGGTTACAAATATTTTCTTGAGTTTTATTAAAAACTGCTCTGCTCCACTTGAGTTAATTAGGATTCTATAGAACTCAAGGTCTTCTTCCAGACATCTAGCTATTTTTAATAATAAAGGAAGTGGATTCTGAAAAAAGCTCTTATATTGAAATTCATTTAAAAAATCTAACATCTTTGAAATGATATCATTTTCTATCTGCTCAATGACAGCTCTTGTATCCTGATAATGCGCATAGAAGGTACCCCGATTAATATCTGCCAGTTTAACTATATCCGTAACTGTGATTTTTTCTATTTTTTTTTCCTGCATTAGCTGGATAAATGCTTCAAGGATCAATCGTCTTGAGCGAATTGCACTCTTATATTCTGCTTTTTTTTCCATAAAGAGAACCTCTCTTCCTTCTAAAATCCATCAATTAATTTTAATGTGTTTAATTTTGAATAAATTCAATATTATTGATAATTGTTTCTGTTACATTCTCTGATTATAATACAAACAGAATCAAAGTTCAACATGTGTACAAAATTGGGCAAAAAGTGGAAAGGAAGAATGACATGAAAAATTACGACCGAATTCAAGGATTATTATCCTGAAACTGAAGAAAATAAATAATTGCCAGAAATAACATATAATTTTTGTCAAAAAGAAGAGTGTAATAT
>JAEZPX010000129.1 GCA_023413275.1 Bacillota bacterium
ATCCTTTACTGAACCAGCGGGATTAAAGTATTCTAATTTCGCAAGAATTTTCGCTTCCAGTGCGTATTCCTTTTCAATATGGGTCAGTTCCAGCAACGGTGTTTTTCCTACCAATTGATCTGCAGAAGTGTAAATTTTACTCATAATAAATTCCTCCATTCATAATCACTCTTATTATTATCATGTCACCTTATATCATTTTCATTACACCTATAAGGCAACGTTTTTTCTTTTATCCTATAAACTAAGTAGGTTTATAGGTATAATATGCTTTCTTTTCTCATTTGTCAATAGTAAATAGGTTTTTTTTCATAAAAATTTTATTTGCTTTCCTATTTACCCTATTATATAATAGGTTTAAGCTTGGAGGGATTTTTTATGATGATTTCAACAAAAGGAAGATATGCATTACGCGTTATGATAGACTTAGCAGAGCACCCGGGAGATTATGTTCCTTTAAAGGAAATTGCGGAAAGGCAGGAAATCTCTGAAAAATATTTAGAAATTATTCTAAAATCTTTGGTGCGTGAAAAATTTTTAATCGGTCAAAGAGGAAAGGGCGGTGGTTATCGCCTAAGCAAAGCCCCTGATGCCTATACAGTAGGGAGTATTTTGCGCTTGACAGAGGGAAGTCTCGCTCCAGTTGCCTGTTTGAATGAAAAATCCGAGCAGTGCACCCGTGTCCATGACTGCCGTACCCTTTCTATGTGGCAAGGTTTAGATAAACTGATTTCCGAATATCTAGACGGAATTACCATTGCTGATTTAATGGCTTCTTATCAACCAGGAGATAACTATATTATCTAAAACCAATTAGAGTTATAATTGTAACTTATAAAAAAGAAGAAAGCTTTCTCATTCTACAGAAGCTCTACGAATTTTTAAACTTCAAATCAGCATTAGAAAAGACATGGTTCCTCCCTGTAAGAACCATGTCTTTTCTTTATGCCATATGAAACACAATACAGTGCCACATTCAGACCTTACAATTTTAATAATTGCTTTTTGGGTGTGATTTTTTTACGCAAGTCCGCCAATCTATTTAAAGCTTCATTTAATGTATCTTCCTTTTTTGCAAAATGCAGACGCACCAAATGATTTACATTTTCTCTAAAAAAGCTGGAACCGGGAACTGCTCCAATACCCACCTTCTCTGCCAAAACCTCACAAAACTCTAAATCACTCTCAAATCCAAATTCTGAAATATCAAGCAAAACATAGTATGCCCCTTGGGGATTGGTATGGATAATACCCAAATCATCCAAGCCCTTCATAAACAAATTTTTCTTTGCCGTATAGACACCTCGAAGCTTTTCATAATACTCATCTCCGAAATTTAATCCTGTAACTGCCGCTTCCTGTAAGGGCGCCGCCGCACCTACCGTTAGAAAGTCATGGACTTTTTTTGCCACATCAATAATCTCAGGGGGTGCAATGATATAACCTAATCGCCAGCCTGTGATGGAGTATGTTTTTGATAATGAACTGCAAGAAATGGTTCGTTCCCACATTCTTGGCAACGATGCAAAATAAACATGCTTGAATGGTTCGTAAACAATATGTTCATATACCTCATCGGTAATGACAAAAGCATCATACTTTTCCGCAAAATCAGCAATGATTTTCAGTTCATTATAGGTAAACACCTTACCACAAGGATTGGAGGGATTGCAAAGAATCAGTGCCTTTGGCTTTTGCTTGAATGCCGCTTCCAATTCATCGGGGTTAAAGTTAAATTCAGGGGGATATAAGGGTACGTAAATGGGCTCTGCACCGCAAAGAATCGTATCCGCACCATAATTTTCGTAAAAGGGTGAAAAAACAATTACTTTATCCCCCGGGTTTGCCACGGTCATCATGGCAACCATCATTGCCTCCGTACTACCGCAGGTAACTACAATTTCTCCATTAGGGTCAATGTTTCGTTCCATCAGTCTTGACTGCTTAACAGCCAAAGCCTCTCGAAAATTTTGCGCTCCCCATGTGATGGAATATTGATGAAAATCCTCATTAGACACTTGAGCTAAACGGGCAAGAATTTCCTTTGGGGGCTCAAAATCCGGAAAGCCCTGAGATAAATTTACGGCATTATATTTCATTGAAACCCTTGTCATTCTGCGAATGACAGAATCAGTAAAGGTTTCCGTTCTTTTTGAAAGTTGCGGCATAGTTCCATCTCCTTAAATTCAGATTCTCCTAGTTACGTTCATCAATAATACGCTTTGATTTATGCTCCGAGCGGGTATTTAACCCTCCGTCAGGATGCACCTTAACGCCAGAAGGCTTAACGCCAATTCTTGCCTTCAGTGCATCAGAAACCAAGGCTTCAATTCTTTCATCGGGTTCTGCATTGTCAGCATTGCGTTCAATCTCAACGGAATATTTGCAAGTATAGTCTTTCTCAAAAATGCGCACAAGATACTCCCCTGTGATGCCTTTAATATCACGAATTACAGCCTCAATGTCACTGGGGAAAACGTTTACCGCAGATACAATAAACATATCGTCCTTTCTTCCATTAATATGAATTCTGCCATGGGTACGTCCGCAGGAACAGGGTGTATTGTCAATCCAACCAATATCACCAGTACGGAAACGCAAAAGAGGTCTTGCATGTTTACGTAAAGTGGTATAAACCAGCTCACCCACTTCTCCTGGAGGTAAAATTTCACCTGTTTTCAGGTCAATCGTTTCCACCAAAATATGATCCTCTGCGATATGTAAGCCATCCTTTGCCTCGCACATTGCGGCACACGCACCAAAAATATCCGAAAGACCATAGAAGTCAAAAACCTCTGCTCCCCACAAATCTTCAATGGCTTTTCTTGTGGAATCAATAGAACCGCCTAGCTCTCCTGCTACGATAATTTTTTCAATTGCCAAATCCTTTTTCGGATCGATGCCGTTTTTAATTGCTGTTTCCCCCAAATGCCATGCATAGGAAGGACTGGTCCATATAATGGTAGGCTGATAGGTTTTCAAAACATATAATAATCGCTCACTGGGCAGTGTCCCTCCCCATATACATAACGCACCAACGTTTTGTGCACCAATGACATCAGGCCCCCCCACATAGAGGGAAAAATTCAATGCATGAACATAGCGATCCTTTGGCCTCATGCCGATTTGCCAAAACCAACGGCTTTCCGCATCCTGAAATTCATCAAAATCCTTTTTTGTAAAGGGGCTCATGGTTGGAACACCTGTAGATCCCGAGGAAGTGGATATAAAAATAACCTCCTCCTCTGGTACAGCGCAAAGCTCACCCAAAAAGGAACCTACACCCTGAGTATCTCTCTGTGTCGTTTTATCTATAAACGGAAGCTTTTGAATGTCCGCTAACGTCTGTATATCTGAAGGCTTTACCCCTGCTTCGTCAAAACTTTTTTTATAATAGGGCGCATTTTCATACGCAAATTGAACAATTTCCTTTAAGTCTTTTAGCTGTCGATTTTCCAGCTCTACTCTCGGCAATGTTTCCAGCGCTTCATCCCAATATTTTCTCTCACTCATGGCCTTTTACCTCCTAATTCACTATATAATTTTTTAAAATGGAATCCCATTTTTTATCACGAGACGCCGTTACTGTTTGTATATCTTCATCCGTAAGCTGGGCAAAACGGCTTTGTTTTCTAAGATAAGCTTCCACATCTGTAAACTCTGTGGGTTTGTAATTCAAAATAAATTCCTCATTCTCAAATTCCGCCAGATACCACAACCCGCACTCCACAATTTCCTTAGCAAAATCAATGGTTGCATCTGTAGCAGTTCCCCAACCCGTGGGACAAGGCGCAATAACATGTATATATTTTGTACCTTTGATTTTTGATGCCTTTTCCACTTTATTCATAAAATCGTTCAAAAAACCAATGCTTGCTGTAGCGGCATAAGCAATGCCATGAGCCGCAGCAATTTCAAACATATTCTTTTTCGGACGAAGATTCCCACGAATATTTTTTCCTGCTGGTGTCGTGGTTGTTTTTGCGCCAAAGGGTGTTAAGGAGCTTTTTTGTATTCCTGTGTTCATATAAGCTTCGTTATCATAGCAGATATATAAAATGTTATCGTTGCGGTCGATCGCCCCCGAAAGAGCTTGAATTCCGATATCAGCGGTACCGCCGTCTCCGGCAAAGCCAACCGCATGAAAATCAGTAATCCCTTGGGCCCGCAGGCCTGCCTCAACTCCTGTTAGCATAGAAGCTGTTCCTGCAAAGGTTGAAATCATTGCGTTGTTCCCAAAGCATAATTGGGGAAAATTAAATCCCACGGCTGACATACATCCTGCAGGAAGCACCGCAATGGCACCCTCTCCCAGAACCTTTAACGCAATACGAACTGCCAAACTGCCTCCACAACCGGCACATGCCTTATGTCCGTAAAAAAACTCTTCCTCATTTAACGTTTTTGCAGTTAAACTCATGGTTGGCCACCTCCCATTCCTAAAAAGCTTACAGTGCTTTTTTCTGCTTTCAACGCCTCAAAAATACCTTCAATTTCTTGAGCTGAGATGTTTTTTCCCCCCAGCCCTCCAATATAATTGGAAGAAGGAACAGATAATCCAACCTTTTGTAATGCAGAATTTACGTTGGTATAAACCGTGCCTTCATTCCCAAATGAAACATCCTTTTCTAAAACCCCAATTGCTTTTGCATTTTTAACAGCAGCAGCAATTTCCTCATTGGGAAATGGTCGCATATAGCGTATCCGCAAAAGCCCTACCTTTTCCCCCTTTTCACGAAGCTTATCCACAGTTTCTCTTACTAAACCTGCAATACTGCCCAGTGTGATCATGATATACTCCGCATCCTCCGTCTGATAGGTTTCAATCAAACCCGTGTATTTTCTACCGAAAATCTTAGCGAATCTATCCTCTGCTTCTGAAATAGCTTCTTTTGCTCGTAAAATTCCCAAATGCTCTTTATATTTAAATGCTGTGTTGTGGTCTGGCCCTACAGAAAAAGCCAGATTTTTGGGATGGGATAAATCCAATTTATTTTCTGTTACATAAGGTTGCAGGAATAAATCCGCTTCCGCAGCCTCAGGAACCTCCACCACCTCATAAGTGTGGGTTAAAACAAATCCATCCAAATTTGCCATGAAAGGGGTAGATACTGCCTTATGTTCCGCTATGTAATAGCTCATCAATGCCAAGTCCAAGCTCTCTTGGGCATTTTCCGCATATGCCTGAATCCAACCGCAATCTAGAAGGGAAAGGGAATCCCTTTGGTCCCCGTAGATGTTCCAAGGCAATGCTGTGGATCGATTGGCATTCATCATAACAATGGGAAACCGTCCGCCGGCGGCATAAGTTAAGCATTCCGCCATGTATAATAATCCTTGGGAAGAAGTCGCTGTAAAGGCACGTGCCCCCACAGCCGAAGCCCCAATGGCACAAGAAAGTGCGGAATGTTCAGATTCCACATGAATAAACTCTGCTTGTAAGCTGTTGTCCTCCACCATTTCCGATAATTTTTCCACCACAATGGTTTGGGGCGTAATGGGATATGCAGAAATAACCTGTGGGCGAGCCAAACGAATGCCATAGGCAAATGCCTCGTTCCCCGATAAAAAATGCTTTGCCATTATTTTTCCACCTCCATGTTGATTGCTCCAAAGCGGCACATCTTTTTGCAAATGCCACAACCTTTGCAAAAATCGTAATCTAACGTAACTTTATTTCCGACCCTAGAAATCACACCGTCGGGACAGTACAAATAGCATTGTAGGCACCCAACGCATTTCTCCAAATCAACCACTGGGCGAATATTACGCCAACCTGCATTTTTTGTAACTAGATATCCTGCCTCATATGCGGTGTTATCAGGGATATCTGAAAGTGCAGTGGGCACCTTATCTCTCAGATAGGGTTTCATAGAACCACCTCCCTATGTATTTCTGCCGCCGCCTGATGCACTGCCCGAATATTTCTGTCATGGAGCTTTGCAGGCATATGTAGCTGTATTGCCTCTTTGATGTCCTCAAGGTCTATCCCCTCAAACACCTCAGCAAAAGCACCCAGCATAATGGTATTGGTGATAGGCTGTTTCAAAATTTCAGCGGCAATGCTGTCTGCATCTATTGTCAGAATTCGTGGATTATCAAAACTTTGCTTTGTATTTAGTAATACTTTTCCATCCACAGTAAGCTCCTTCAAAATGCCCTCTGTAAAAAGGGTATCATCCAGAAAAATGATATAATCCGCCTGATTCACCTCGCTTCTGTTTACCACAGGCTTTGCATCTAATTTTGTAAAAGCCTGAATTGGCGCACCTCTTCTTTCAGGTCCAAAAGAAGGAAATGCAAGGGCATATTGATTTTCATGGGTGGAGTATGCTGCACCCAAAAGCCTTGCGGCAGTAAACGCACCCTGACCTCCCCTTCCATGCCATCGAATATTTACCATCATTGATACCTCCATTTTCATTTGTTTTAACTACTACTTTTTTTATTTGCCTTTTTTGCAATGGTATCGCCAAAAAGCTGAATGCCCTGCACAATGATGACCAAAATCAGCACACACAGGAGCATGACATCCGTTTCATATCTTTGATAACCATACCGAACTGCCAAGTCGCCGATGCCGCCACCGCCAACGGTTCCTGCCATTGCAGAATATCCGATGAGAGAAATGGTTGTTACCGTAATGCCATTTATTAGTCCCACTCGAGCCTCCGGAAGAAGAATACCAAAAATGATTTTTATGGGATGGGCGCCACAGGCACTTGCGGCCTCCAAAACACCGTTATCCACCTCCGCAAAAGCGGCTTGTGACAACCTTGCGTAAAATGCAATTGCAGTAACCGTTAATGGCACTACCACTGCCTTTGGACCAATATTGGTACCAACAATCATCTTTGTGATAGGCATTAATGTAACCAACAAAATGATAAAAGGAATAGATCGAAGAATATTAACAATGATTCCGCAAATTTCGTTAATTACTTTGTTCCGAAAGAACAGTTTTGAGGTCGTAACATATAGAAGCAGTCCAATCACTCCACCAAGAAGTATGGATACAATCAAAGAATTTCCCACCATAAACAAGCTTTCCATTAGTGCCGTAGAAAGGGCACCCTGCAGATTAAAATTCATTTGCGCCCACCTCCACTCTTAGGGTTTTGCTCCTGATGTAATCAATGGCATTTTCCACATCCTTTTCATCGCCCTGAACGCTTACAATTAAAGTGCCTACAGGAACATGACTGATATAATCGATTTTTCCATGCAAAATACTGATATCTACATTGTTGGTTTTTATTGCATTTGATAGGATTGGATCTGTGGCTCCACTACCTAAATAGGTGATTTTAACAATATTTTCTTTGCCAAATTGCCCAATGATTTCAGAAGGCAACTCATAATTCTCTGAGTTTGAAATCAGTTTTTTTGTAAATTCATTTTTCGGCCTTGAAATTATGTCAATGACCTTTCCGCTTTCTAACACACTGCCATCTTTCATCACTGCCATTTCATTGCAAATCATTTTAACCACATCAATTTCATGGGTAATCATGATAATGGTGATACCATATTTTTGATTGATACTCTCTAAAAGCTTTAAAATGGAAACTGTGGTTTCAGGGTCAAGAGCGCTGGTTGCCTCATCGCAAAGCAAAATATTTGCATTGTTTGCTAAAGCCCGAGCAATTCCCACACGTTGTTTTTGACCGCCGCTAAGCTTTGCAGGATATTCTTCACTTTTATCCCCAAGTCCCACCAGCTCCAACAGTTCATCTACACGCCCTTTTATTTCTGCCTTTGGTACATTTGCAGCCTTTAGGGGGAACTCCACATTTTTACGAACAGTTTTGTTCGCTGCCAAATTAAAATGCTGAAAAATAATACCTATATTTTGACGATAGCGTCTGAGGGATTCCCCTCGGAGGTGATTAATCACCTCTCCATTTACAATCACCTCTCCCGAAGTAGGTTGTTCCAACAAATTAATTGTGCGGAGCAGTGTGCTTTTTCCTGCCCTACTTGCTCCCACCAGACCATATATTTTCCCTTTCCCAATATGAAGGGTTACATTATCTACTGCATGCAATTCTCCATTTTTTTGCGGAAAGCTTACACTCACATTTTTAAATTGAATCATAGCCATCCCCCAATCTTTTTCTATTTCATTCTCATAAACAAAACATAATTTTAATTCAAATACCCAACTAATAAGAAACTGGGCAGCGTATCCCTTTGTCTTTGCTTAAACAAATCCCACATAGAGTAAACAGCAAATAG
>JAEZPX010000156.1 GCA_023413275.1 Bacillota bacterium
ATACTGCACCCACAGGCCACACTTTGCTACTGCTGGATTCCACACAAAGCTATCACCACGAAGTAAAACGCACACAGGGTAACGTCCCTGAAGCTGTTAAAAAGCTTCTTCCTAGACTCCGCAATGCCCATGAAACAGCAGTTATTATCGTGACCCTTGCTGAAACCACTCCCGTTTTTGAAGCCATGCGGCTAGAAGAGGATTTGAGACGTGCCAAAATCTCAACAAAATGGTGGGTTATCAATGCCTCCCTGTACACTACCGAAACCACAAATCAGCTTCTAAGAGCCAAAGCAAGCCATGAAATTGAATGGATTAACAAGGTAACAGAACTATCCCACGGCAATTTAGCCGTTATCAAGTGGAGTCCGGAGGATGTTAAGGGCAGTAATCTTCTTGCACTTTTAGGAGGTATGGAGCATGAATAGGGTTGCCTTTATATGTGTGCATAATTCTTGTCGCTCTCAAATTGCAGAAGCGCTCGGAAAATATTTTGCTGGAGATGTGATTGAATGCTATTCGGCAGGAACGGAAGTGAAACCAAAAATCAACCAAGATGCTGTGCGTCTGGTAAATGAACTTTATGGGATTGATATGGAAAAGACTCAATATTCCAAACTGCTGTCCGATATACCTCCCGTAGATATTGTTGTTACCATGGGCTGCAATGTAGAATGTCCTTGCCTGCCCTGCAAGCACCGTGAAGATTGGGGTCTTGATGACCCCAGCGGCATGGGTGACATTAAGTTTCTGGAAACCATATCTCTTATCAAAGATAAAATTGGGGACCTCAAGGAGCGTATCCAAAATAAATTGTTATAGAATACTGGCAGGTGTAGAACATCTGCCAGTATTTTTATGATATAGAAAAAAAGTAGATAAAAATGATGCTCTCTAGAAATAAGTCTTTTACATTAGAAGATTTTAGGTTGTATCGTTCCCTTCCTCAGAATTTACTTTTGCATTATAGGTGTCGAGAAATTCTTTGTCCTCGGGTTCTCGCTCAAATTCCGACTTTTCATCATACCCATCATCCCTTTATAGATTGGCCCAAGCTTTTTGTAGTGAATTCCACCATGTAGGTGGAATAATTATTTTTATTATGCTTTTTGCTGTTTGCATTTACAAACAGCTAAATTGAAAATTTTTTTATTTATGTGTAACCTTTTGCCATTCTAATTTGTATTATTCATGAAAGGCTTTTCAAGAACACAAGCACAAAGGGAGGAACTCATGAGGGAATCAGTAGACGTACTGATTGACAAGTACAAGAACAACTTGTTTGTTATTGCTTTTAATATTTGCAAAAATATTCAAGATGCAGAAGATGTTGTTCAAGATACTTTTATTCAGTACATATCGCTAAAAAAAGATTTTGAATCAGAGCAACACATACGTGCATGGCTAATTCGAGTAGCGATTAATAAAGCTAAAAATAAGAATATGACTTTTTTCAGGCGAAACGTTCTGCCATTAGAGGATTTCATGGAAACATTAACTTTTGAATCTCCCGAATCCTACGAATTGTTTGAAACAATTATGAAAATCCCAGTAAAATATCGTGTTATTATTCATTTGTTTTATTATGAAGACTATTCTATAAAAGAAATTTCAGATATTCTAAAAATATCTGAAAGCAATGTTAAAGTTAGACTCTCACGTGGAAGAACGTTGCTTAAAAACACACTCAAGGAGGTATGGGAAGATGACGAATAAGGAGAAATACAAACAAGCATTTTCTACAATGCATATCTCTGATGAATTTTCTTTGGAGGTGCAAAAAATGACAACTACCAGTACTAAACCAAAATTAAATCGCTTGGTTGCCAGTATCGCAGCCTGTGTACTGATTGTGGGCTGTGCTACGGTTGCATATGCCACTGATTTTTGTGGAATTCAACGTACCCTACAGCTTTGGATACATGGTGATCAAACAGATGTAACAATTCAATTTGACGGAAATGGAAACTATAATATGGATTACATTGATGATGCGGGCGACAGTAAACATAGAGGTGGCGGCGGAGTCTTTATGGAGGACGATGGTACAGAAAGACCATTGACAGACGATGAGTTAATAGAAGAGTTAACAGCCCCTGATGTTGAATATGAAGACAACGGCTCTGTTTGGGTTTATTGGTATGACCAAAAAATTGATATTACTGATAAATTCGAAAATAATGTATGCTATATTAAACTGGTAAACGGTGAAAAAACGTTGTATATGACTGTAAAATATCAAAATGGCTATGCAACCGCTCCCGATAGATACCAAACGCCTTCTTCTTTTAACTGATACTATGTTAAACTACGAAAGCTCGTCTTGGTAACTACGAAAGCGTGAAACCTTGCCATATTAATGCTTACCTTGTCAAGTAGACAAGGTAAATAATTAAGTTAAGGGATTTAGTATAACCAGCATTCGGATGAACGCTGGTTATACTTTATGTTTATTGTTTTATTTAGATGCAACGGGTTGTGTGGTTTATAGTCATTCAGAACCCTGGCAATCATTAAGTCCATTTTAGAAGAGATGCATATAGGGTAAGAGAACAACTTAAGCTCAGTAATCTTAAAAATCAATGGAATACTCACAGTTTCGAGAAGATTCTTTTATTCCCAACATCAGCAGATAATTATTTAAGCTTTGTTTTAGTTTTTTACTGCCAAACAATAATTCACATGTTCAAAGGCAGACATGGGATGGGCAGGATTGCCTTGATTGTAACACTTAAAGTATTGCTCTGTCATTTGCTGGGAAGTCAAATGCTCATATATCAAAAAACCATGTCTTGAAAGAATCGTCTCTATCTCTTTATAGGAATAGCTGGCAAGCATCTTTTCCTTTGCGGCTTCTGCCAGCAAAATCTGCTTGCTCCAACGTTCATCTGCAATATTTGTATTTCTGCTTTCTTCTGGATAGTCGAAAACTATAGAACTTCCCTTTGGTAAAATAAAGCTAAGAGTTGAGACTAATTTTTCTAGTTCTTGTTTTGACAGATAATATACAACACCAAGAACACTGCAAAAACTGATCTTGCTTTTTTCAAAAGCACCACAATCTATCAAGGCCTCTTGCCATAGTTCTTTTGTAATGTCAGCGTGAATGAAGTGAACATTTTGGGGTATGTCAAGCTTTGCTTTTTCAAGACGAATTTCTTTATCCTTCCCTGTGGCAGGATGGTCTATCTCCAAAATCTGTATTTTATTTGCCCAATCAGGTTGCCTGTACGCAAATGTATCATACCCTGCTCCTAAAATAATATATTGTGTTGCACCAATGGCTACAGCCCTTTGCAGTGCCTTTTCGGCAAATATTCCTCTGGCAAGGGGCGTTTGAGAAAGTTGGTTATCAACAATCCATCTTAATGCATCCTCCTTCGTACCTTTAAAATTGGGGTTGAAAAAGCCAATTCCTTCTGCCATACTTCTTGATATTTGAAAATATTCTTCCTCACTCAAAAGTAACCTAGCAATGCTGTCATCGAAAATTTTAATATTATTATTTTCAACGTGGTACGCTCTTGAGAATGCACTAACCAGTGCAGTCATACTTTTTTCTTCCATACTAAATCACCTCTTATAATTAATACACCCAAAAGCAGGATAAGTACAAGACTTGAATTTTCCCTGATTTTATGGTATAGTAATTATAGAAAATAACTGATTTTGTTGTTTCTGTGATTAATATTTTAAGAATTTTCATTTATAAGAGATATAAAAACAGCTGAAAGATAAAATTATCTTTCAGCTGTTTTACTGAATCATAAGCAAGTCTATAGCAAGTGAGAAAAGCAATAATGGTAATCAAATTAATCATCATGCCATTCCTTTTATGAATTAAAAAATCTGTAAAAGTCTTGTAGATCCGCCTTGCTTTCTTGAGAGAGCAGGCTTTTTTTAACACCTTGAATAGCGCCCTCCAAGGCACATAAACGGTGCAGGCACGCCGAAGAGTCTATCGCCCTGATTTTTAACCACGCTTCTTTGCTCCCTATCTCCTTTAGTTCATCATATGATGTTATTCCAACAGAATTCAGTTGTTCCTCGATGACTACTCCAATGTTTACCAGTTTCCCTAATTCTCCCATCCTATTTCATCCTCTCCTCATTTGATGTTTAAGTTCCTGAGAAACAACATGTTATTGGTCAGAAACACTGATACTACTTAGAAATAGTATGCCACAAAGACGGGGCAAAAAACAAGTATACATTTCTTCCCTTTCTCTAATTAAGCTGAACTATGGTTAATAATAAGAATCGCAACCTTTCCTTTTCGTTGGATTTAAAAAAATCCAAATGCCATAACGTTTCGTTGGAAGAGCTGTCCACCAAAATTTCAATCAATCTCTGCTCCATATCTGCCATCACTAAAAAAATCTCTAGCCGCTTCATAGCCTTGGCGATATAAAAAGCGATAGGCTACATCATCAACATCTATATCAAAGTCAAGAGCTCGGATATCGCTTGTATCAACTGTAATAGAGCGTTCTTTATTTAATGGATTGCTTTCATAAATTTGCTGTTGAATATAAGTAGAGGCACGCAAAAGGCTATCCATATATTGCCATAGATTGTCAATATGGGTATGGCCATACTTATATTTGAATCGGACACCAATGGTAGCCATATTTACCCCATCGTAAAGATTATCACTAAACATAGGATAATCAAAAACATTTAAGGGGTAATTATGCAATAACCCGCCATCACAAAAAACATTTGTAACGGAATTCCCTAAAGAATTGGTTCTTTCCCGAATGACAGCCTCAAAAAAAATAGGTACTGACATAGAAATGCGTACTGCCTGGGCGACCTCCATTTTTGGTGTCGTTTCAAAGGAAAAAATTTGCGTTGTTTTAAGAGAGATGTCCGTTCCAACCACGTACAAATCCAAAAATGGTCTGCCGTCTTTATGGAGCATTGGATCTTTAAAATCTGCAAAAGTATACGGTGGCGCTTTTTTATAAGGATCAAATTGGTCACCAATCACTCCCTTTATCCAATCATAAAAATACTCTGTAGAAAACCAGCCATATCGGTTTATTAAACGATACACACAACTCATATCTCCCAAAAACTTTTCAAGCCGTTCGTTTATTTCCTCTGGCATAAAACCAAAATTCTCTGTCTTCCCTTTTGACGGAACCAGCCTATAATCCAAAGTATTGCAAATTTTCCGACTCTCCACAAAAGGAAGATTAAAACTAGTAATACATGCTGTATCAGCACCGGCTGAAGTACCTGCAACCCGTATAACATCTTCCATATGACCATTACGAAATAAATAGTCTAATACACCTAGATATGATACTCCAAGTATTCCTCCACCCTCAAAAACTAAATTTTCAATTTTATTAAACACTGATATCACCCTAACTATTCTAATAGTAAATTATATTGCTAAGATGATGATTTTATTTTGTGAAAAGGTGTATAT
>JAEZPX010000198.1 GCA_023413275.1 Bacillota bacterium
ACCAAGTTCAATGGCAACATCTGTTAAAGGAGCCGTGGTTTCAAGGGCTCTTGCCGTAGCAACAACTTCCTGAATAAATTCTACTTCAATGCTTTTTGCCAGGGATACGCCACCACTTCCGGTAATCATAACAGAAAAAGAAGCTTCTCCCAGTTCATCTTTCGCTTCCTGTATGATATTCATGACCGTTTTTTTGATTTCAGAAAAATGTCTGCGATAGCAGCAAAATACCATATCCATCTCCTGGTCAACCAATACAACCTTAACGGTTGTTGAGCCAATATCTATGCCCATTTTATATGTATTGCCCATGCTTCCATCATGATACTTCACTTGTAAAACCCCCTTCAATATACTTCTGCTTTCGGCCTTCCAACCGATGCACTTCCATATATGTTTTTATATCAATCCTAATTCGGTGTGTATATCTCGCCAAATTATCTTTCTCAAAGCCCATGGTTCTAAAAACACACATTTGTTTATAGAAATACAAATCCAGACTTATGACATTCTGCTCTCCTCCAACCCCTGATTCAGAACTGCCTTTTCAAAATCCATAAGGCTTAGATAATTCATTCCCACAAATCATTTCTTACTGGAATAGACTCATTCTATTCACTTCACAAAATTTCATTAATGACTTTACTTAATTTCATTATATGCACAATCCTAGTAAATTCAATATTTTTGCCCGCTAAAATCCCGTTAAAATTTTTATTCCATCCTTATTTTAGGGGATTTTAGCAACGAAAAAGGCTATCTCCTTGGAGGGGAAATAGCCTTTTTTTCATTCTAAAATAATGATTTCTTCAATTTTTTCAATCTGATGTGCAACGATCTGATTGTGGGTACGTATACAAATGAGATTAATTTTATTGATCCCAATCAATTCTCCTTCAATAATCTTTTTCTGGATTGTAGTCACCTTAATACGCATACCACGGGTAAACTCCCTCCCATGAAATGTAAGGCTTTGTATGGGGAATAACTCTTTGCATTTTTCATAAACCTCAACCATGTCCATGTTTTTCACTTTGAAGCTTAATTCTTCCTCTTGCTTTCCAAAAAGCCTTTGGAAAAGTCGTATTGCAGAAAAAATAATGTACGCAATACACGCTGCAAGCAACACATCTCTCCAGCCTAACGCCAAAAAGCCTTCCAGCATTCTCATTACCTCTTACCTCTTTTCTATCTTTCTTAATCCCAGCTAAGCTGCAGTCTGCCTATTCTGTATTTCAAATGCTTATAATTAAGCCTTTGTAAAAACCAAACAGACTGTTTTTGATTTATTCTGCCCATGACGGAAGATTAAATCCGCAACCGAGACTAACAGATTTGTCATAATCTCTTTTCTATTTATGTTTCAAAAACCAATTTATTCATTGGTTTTATACTCCTTATAAATATCTCTCTTTGAAACCCCTCTATCCTTGGCAGCCTGCTTCATAGCATCCTTTTCTGTCATTCCTTGCTCTAAATAACGCTGGACATGCTCTGGGATGGAAACTTCTTCCCAGCTGGCCTGAGCCTCTTTTTTTTGCGTTTCCAAAGAAAGCCCCTCTATAACCAAAACAAATTCCCCTTTTGGTGTATTTTCTTTAAAATACCCGATATGATTTCCTAAGGAATCTCGTCGCACCTCTTCAAATTTCTTAGTCAATTCCCGAATGGCAGCACTTTCTCGATCACTACCCAACACGCGGACAAGTTCTTCCAACGTATCCAATAAGCGATGGGGAGCTTCATAAAATATCATCGTACGATGCTCTTTTTCCAACGTTTCCAACACCAAACGCCGTTCTTTTTTATCCGAGGGCAAAAAACCTTCAAATACAAATCTTCTGGTATCCAAACCGGAAAGTACCAATGCAACCACTGCCGCAGAAGCCCCAGGGGCTACAGTTACAGGCACACCCGCCTCATAACAAAGTTTCACCAAATCCGCACCGGGGTCTGAAATTCCAGGCATTCCTGCATCCGTAACCAAGGCGATGCTCTCACCGTTTAGGAGCTTTTCTACCAAAAAAGGCCCTTTACCCACCTTATTATGCTCATGATAGCTTGTCATGGGTGTTTTTATCTCAAAACGATTTAAAAGCTTTAATGTATTTCTTGTATCCTCAGCGGCAATGACATTTACGCTTTCCAGAAGCTTTAATGTTCTTAGGGTAATATCCTCTAGATTTCCAATGGGCGTTGCACAAAGGTATAATGTTCCTGCTGTATCTTGTTTCATGCCTGCCCCTCCCCATAATAAATATCAAATGCTTCTTGGGTGTACTTCCCTGCCTCGCTATAGATAATCAGCGGCGGTTCTACCTTAACCATTGGGTTTCCACCCTTTATTCCTTCTACAAGAACCATCGTTGGTGCCTTGTCCTGAAAGGGATGAATGAAGCGCAATCTCTTCGGCTCCAGCTTATATTGGCGCATCAGCACCAAAATATCCGTCAACCTATGGGGGCGGTGAATCATATAAAATCTGCCACCCTTATGCAATACCCTATCAGCCGCCGCCACAATATCTTCTAAGGAACAAAGAATCTCATGCCTTGCAATTGCCTTAGCACTGTAGGGATTCACTAGGCCTCCCCCTTCATTCATATAAGGGGGATTGGAGGTCACAACATCAAAAGTTTGCTTGTGAAAAAGCGTGGAAACTTCTTTGATATTTCCATGCAAAATAGAAACCTGTCCCTCTAGCTCGTTTAAGGCCACGCTTCTCTGTGCCATCTCTACGCTTTCTTCCTGTATTTCAAGACCGATAAATTGCTGCCCCTTGGTTTTTGCGGCAAGCAAAATAGGAATTATTCCAGTACCTGTCCCCAAATCCAAAACACTCTCTCCTTTTTTTACTCTGGCAAAACTACTCAGCAAAACTGCATCTACGCCAAAGCAAAATCGGCTGGGGTCTTGAATGATTTGATAACCATCACGGTGTAAATCATCCACTCGTTCATAGTCGTTGATTTTAATATCAGTCCTCATATGCCTTTAATTCCTCAGGGATTGCCTCTTTTTTCTTCTTCTTTGACTTGATTACCTTGATTTCATCTGCGTGATAAAAAGCAATGGTAGGTGGGTCATTTTCTTTCTTTCTCACTGCTGCTTTTACTTGTTGAAGCAACACATTGGTGGAAAGAATTTCTCCTGTTCCTTCCGGTGTTGAAATAATGTCTCCAACCTTGGGCATTTTTCTATTTAATTCTTCGTAGACATCCTCTTCATATTTTAAGCAGCACATCAAACGTCCGCAAATACCGCTGATTTTCGTAGGATTCAAAGAAAGACTCTGTTCCTTTGCCATTTTAATGGAAACGGGCTGAAAATCACCCAAAAACGTAGCACAGCACAATGTTCTTCCGCAGATGCCAATGCCATTGAGCATTTTTGCCTCATCACGGACGCCAATTTGGCGCAATTCAATACGGGTACGGAAAGCCGCCGCCAATTCCTTAACCAGCTCTCTGAAATCCACTCTACCATCAGAGGTAAAATAAAAAATCAGCTTATTTCGGTCAAAGGTCATCTCAACATCCACCAGCTTCATATCTAAGCCTAAATGGGCAATATGCCCCAAGCAAATTTGAAAGGCTTCTGCCTCTTTTTTATCGTTATTCTCCACCGTGCGGGCATCATCCTTTGTAGCCTTGCGCAATACTTTTTTCAGCGGGGGCACAATGGTCTCCTCCGGCACATGGGTATTTTCTTTGATTACTTGTCCATATTCCACGCCACGGGCAGTTTCCACAATAGCGTAATCTTCCTTGGTTAATGTCATTCCATCAGGATCGAAATAATACATCTTTCCTGCTTTTTTAAATCGAATTCCTACCACTTCTATCATTGGGTTCCATTCTCCTTTAGCTCCATCAGCATAACCTCCATGGTCAGCCTGAAATTTCCATTCTGTATTAAACGCTCTTTCGCCTTTGTCACAGCCGCCGATTTTTTAGCCAAAACTTCCGTTGGCTCTTTTGCCGCTGAATATAATAACTCTTTTTTATCTTTTTGAATGATAAACCGTTCGTCCCTTAAAGCTTTTACCGTCATTAAATCTCGATACCATAATGCGACGATATCTAAAAAACGGAAATCATTTTTAAATATTTCCCATTCCTTTGCCAAAAGCAAAGCCTCTGATAATCTCATAGACTGCAATTGGCTCATTTGTGCTAATATATCCTCACGCATCTGCCGAAAAGCAGTATCCTCTATCAGCTCTAACCCATGTCCAATTCTGCCCTGTGCATAAGCCGCAAAAAATCCGCCTTCTACTGGGGCTACCAATTTTTTTTCCACTAAATATCTGTAGATTTCCTCCTCTGAAAGAGGGCTGATTTTCAAAGTGACCGTTCTTGATAAAACAGTAGGCAAAAAGGCCTCTGAATTTTCTGCTAAAAGCAAAAAAACTGCATATTCCGGCGGTTCCTCCAAGGTTTTCAATAACGCATTTTGCGCCTGTACCGTCATAGTATGGGCTTGTTGAATGATATATATTTTTTTATCATAATGATAAGGCTTGATATCCACTGTTTCTAATATCTGCCCACGAATTTCATCTACCCCCAGCGTTTTTTTCTGAGAGGTCACATAAATAACATCGGGATGGTTCCCACTTTCAAATACCCGACAGCTCTCACAGGTATCACAAGGCTCATCCTGATTGGCGGCACACAAAAGATATTTTGCAAAGGTATTTGCAATCATCTTTTTACCTGACCCTGCCCCTCCGATAAATAAATAGGCATGGGAGGTCTTTTTGTGTTTCACCGCCTTACGCAAATGACGGAGCAGGCGCTGATTGCCCCAAATTTCCTCAAAGCGATACAAAGCGCCCCCTCCTTTCTTATAACATAGTTATTTCCATTAGAACTTCTTAAATTGTTCCACATCTACCACAAACACTGTGGCACCTCCGATATTTACCTCTATGGGTGCCAAGATAAAGCCATGCATTGCACCGCAAGAAGAGGGAAGGGTGGCATATTGGGTACGGGACTTACTGTTTTCTTCAATAATCCCCATAGCCTCTTCTACCTTTTCATCCTCAACACCGGTTAAGAGAGTCGTATTTCCGGCTCTTAAAAAGCCGCCCTTTGTTGCCAGTCTTGTTACCTGAAAGTTCGCCTTATTGAGATTGGAGATAACCTCACCTGCGTCTTCATCTTGAATAATGGCAATTATTAGCTTCATAGAAACTCCTCCCATCCTACATAATCTATTTGACTTGCTACAATATTTGTATGAATATTAAACATACGCTGTAAAAAGCGCTTTAAAACCCAAATAACCGATCTAGCTCCACCTTTATGTGAGAGAAAACAGCTTCAATTCCTACACTTGCATCAATCATACAAATACGCTGTCCTTCTGATTCACACAAAGTTTTATAACCGTCATAAACCCTTTGATGGAACTCCTGTTTTTCCTGCTCCAACCGATCCATCTCGTGGTTTTCTTCCGATTTTTTTCTTGCTATTCCAGCTTCTGGAGAAAGCTCCAAGAAAAACGTAATATCCGGGGAAATCCCTCCTGTTGCAATGCGGTTTACCTCAGCAACAATCTCACCCAAACCACGGCCAAAGCCCTGATAGGCAATGCTGGAATCGGTAAAACGATCTGTCAATACATGCTTCCCTGCCTGCAAGCTGGGCAATATGAATTCTTCCAAATGCTGGGCTCTGGCAGCAGCATATAAAAGCATTTCTGTTTTGGCTTTCATTTCTTTATGAGAAGGATCCAATAATAATTCACGTATTTTCTCAGAAATTACAGTTCCTCCCGGCTCTCTGGTTAGAAGGACTTCCTGATTTTTGCTCTTCAAATATTCATCTATTTTTTTAATCTGTGTGGATTTTCCGCTGCCATCGCTTCCCTCCACCGAAATAAAGAATCCTCTCATTTGACACCTCAAAAATCTTTATAAATTAGGGTAAAACATCATTATGCCTTTATAGACAGTATCATGTTTCGCTATTTCAATTACTTTTCAAGCTCTTTCAAGGAAAAGAAAGTAAAAAGAATTGTTGTTTTATTATACCACAAAACCAAATCTGTGCCTATTTTTTTTACTTCGATCATACCCGACAATTCTTTATGTCTAAATTTTACTACAGATTCATAGAAAAGCCACATTGAGTGGAGATCAACCACTCATGATGGTTGCTCTCCTATCCAATAAGCACCATCCTTTCAATGTGAATTGTTCCCATTTTCCCAAATCATTTTACAATTGCATGATTATTTTGACAACTTTTTAGAAGATTTTCCATAACCCATAGCAGCAAAAAGGAACGTTAGCTTATGCAAAGCCAAACGTTCCTTTAATAGATCTTATTTTTTTTGATATTTTTTAATA
>JAEZPX010000202.1 GCA_023413275.1 Bacillota bacterium
TGACTCCCGAAACCACTGCAAAATGGGCTTTTGACAACGGTCATTTTTGCAATAACAGTGGCTCCTACCATTCCATCATTCCAAAAGGCGCACAGAATTATGGCCTTGTCTCAAAGAGCTTAAAAAACCCCACCAAAGAAACCATTGTTCAAGAGCTGTCTTCTGGAAAATTGGTGGTGGTGCTCATGGATCGAGGGCTATTCACTTCTCAAGGGCATTTTATTATTCTTCGTGGTGTTACATCGAAAGGCAAGGTTTTGATTGCCGATTCCCAAAGTCCTGAAAACAGCAACCAACCTTGGGATATCCAAACAATCTTAGATGAAGCAAAATATTCCGCAAGTTCAGGAGGTCCATTTTGGTCCATTTATAAAGAATCGTAGCCACTAATATATAAATCAAAGTATGATATTTTAAAAGGGCTTGTGCATATTTCACTGCACAAGCCCTTTTCATTCTATTTTTCTCCACATTTAAGTAGCATAAAGCTTTCTCATTTGCGTCTAGCTGCAGATCCATCTACTATTAATCCTTTGAATTGAAAGACAGATGTTTCATTCAATGTTATTGCTTATAAAAGGAACTATCTCCACCAATTTTAAGGCTAATTGCCTTATCATAATAAATTGTATTTTTCAGATTCCTTTTGATATTACTATAAATTTCATTCATTCGACGCAAATCGATATTTTCCAGCTGCGTCGCATCAACTTCCAAGGTAAGCGCCTTTCGTGCCCTAGTCTCTTCGTCTTTAGTGAGGGTTTTCAGCATTTCTTCCTGGGTAATATCCAAACTTCCAAGTTCAATCATTACCTTCCCCCGCATTCTTACTAACATTCGAAAAGAAAACATATCATTTCGCTGCAAACACTCTGTCATTTGCTTTGTCAACTCCTGGAGCTCATTCACCTTATTATATTGTTTCTGGAGATTCAGGGTTATTCCCATATATGCTGTATCCATACTGCCCACTTCCTCCGGTCTTTAATTCTTCACCATCTCCACCTGAGCCAAGCGATCTGCCTCTTTAAAAGTATTTCTAAGATCTATGATCATAGTTCTCAATTTCAGTATCATTTCAACATTTCTACCAGCTTTAATCCTAGCGACTTGAAACTGGAAATACTCATATAGTTTGGACATATCTTTTCCTATTGAATATGATTTATCCAGTGTTGAATCCAAATACCGAATGATTTCAGAAACCCGATTCATAGCTTTTTCAAATTCATCAAATTGAGTGCCTTTAATAGACATCTCAGCTTTTGTGAGTCTCTTTGCACACTCATCAAAAAGAAGTAGCAATAGTTCACCGGAAGTCATTGTGCTAATAGACTGCTGCTTATAATTCTGATAACCATAGCCATTCATATCTTTCCCTATCCTCTCAACAAAACACTAACTGCTATAATCTGAAAGCCACCCACTTTGTGTGTTCAGCTTCTGCATAAGCACTTCTAATTGTGTAAACTGATTCTGATACCGCGTACGCTCGGTATCAAGTTTATCCTCAAGCTTTTCTATAATATCATCAATATCATCCATTTGATTCTGCAATGAATTGTCTAACATGGAAAGTGCTGACTTTGTGCTTCCGGCTTTCTGTACCAAAATCCCCTTTGTAGCACCCGTTGTCTTAGCATATTTATCCGTAATGGCCTTCATCCTTGACATGATGCCACCTGTTGCAAGGTTGTTATCCACAAGCTCGTCTGTAAATAATCTTTGAACCTTTTCTGGGTCTTCCTCCAGTGCAGACTTTAAGGCAGTTTCATCTAACGTTATCTTACCGTTATCCTCCCAGTTTGAAGATACTGTGATGCCTATATCCGACAAGGATAATCCGTCAGCAGTTACATTCAAAAAAGCATATCTTAAATCACTGGTTAAGCTGGATATATCCGTATCCCCAAAAAGCATGCCGGCTTTAGCCTTTTTTTCCCATGCTGTAATTTCGCTTTCCGACATATCTTCTTTTTGCTCATCAGTAAGGGGGGAATAAGATCTGTTACGTTTTTCTGAAACAGCAGTGTTGCTTGCTTCTACCAATGCATTGTATTCCTCAATCATACTTTTTATTGCATCGATTGTTTTCGTCGTATCAACGCTGGCATTAAACTTAATTGCTTCTGTCCCCTCAACATACTCCAAGTCCCCTGTGGTGCTATTTTTTTCATAACCAAAGGTACTATTTGCAACAATTTTCATTCCATCTAAAGTAAACGAATTCGTTCCACGGGAAATTTCCACGGGATCGGAACCACCTTCTCCGTCAAAGTCAACAAGAATAATCGCATCCTTCCCTTCAACCGTCTTGCCATTTAATTCATTGCTTGATGAATCGATTTTCCCATTTGAATCACGCTTTCCAAAAAGCAACCGCTCCAACTCATTCAAGTCACCATTTGTATCCCCGATTTCTACAGAGCCAGATGCTCCATTTTGGGTTGAAACAATGGTAAAGGAGTCACTATTTGTTTGGTAGGAAATCTTCACATCTGCATCTTCATTAGAATTAATTTCAGATAAAATATTTTGGAGGGTGGTTTTACCTTCTATATAGTTAATCTTTATGCTTTCACCATTAATTCTAATTTCATATTCAGTTCCATCCACTAGTCCGGCATTCTCTACATCTTTCAACCCTGAATTAGCAAGGGTATTTGTCAAGTTCAATTTATTGGTGGAGCCGCTTTTAATGCCAAATACGCTGCCGGCCCCCAACAAACCTGTAGAACCACTAGAAATGGTTAATACTGAAGATGTATCTTCTGAACCTGAAGGCAGCACAGTATTAAATTCAAGCTTATTACTGCTATCCATCGACACCTGAACTCTCCCTTTGCCAAAAGCAGAATTCAATTTCGACTGTAAATAGTCTTCAAAGTCTGTTTCATTTAGCTTTGTTTCATCATCGAAAGTAATCGTTTGGGATGTGCCATTATAATTGAATGTAAGGGTTTTCCCCGACATTCTCTCAATAAAGGTCTTCTCAGCGCTTAGAGAATTTGTGTCAACTGCTGCATATGCATTTAATCCTGTGGAAGTAATACTCCTGTCAACCAAGGTATTCGAGCCTGATGTAATGCCCAATGTGCTCAAAAGAGTAGAATCACCGCCGGTAATTTTCAATCCATTGCCAATACCATCAGTATTCTTAAAATCAAGAATATTTCCGTTTGTGGTAACGCTCATTACATCTGCTAGGGTTTTTCCACTGCTGATTTCCACATCTGCTAGAGCTGCGTTCATTCCTACTGCAACCTCATCTGCGCTTGTATAGACACCTCCACCGCTCTTTTCCGGCATGGTCACACTATAACTTGTACTTCCGTATTTCACAGTAAATGTTTTTCCTACCAAATTACAGGTATCTGCAGTGCCAAAATCAATGGCTTCTGTTGATATACTATTATTTGATAAGGACTCAGTGGAGGTAAAGCTTGCATCCTGGGCAAGCTGCTTGATTCCATTTACTGTAAGCTGCTGACCACTGCTAACCCTTCCCGAAACGGTAACGTTAGAGCTATTTGTTCCTGAGGCAGTAATTACACTTCTTGAAAAAAGATTTGTATTCAATAAATTTTTACTAGATGAATAAGATGTATAGCTGCTAGCAAAACTCACCAGTTTATCACTGATTGCGCGATATGCATCTGTCTTCCAAGATAGTAGCGTTTTGCTTTGTTTTTGCTTCGCAATTTTAGTTCTTGTACCGATGGTCATACCATCAATCAACTCATCAGTATCTAACCCGCTGACAAGTCCGCCAATTCCCTTTGACTGACTTCCATATACACTACTGCTGGACGAAGTCGACGTGAGACTTGATATCGTTGCCATTGTATCCCCCCTTATAATCAATAATGTTTTCGCATTAAGTATTCTTTCTAATTTTCCTCTATACTTATTTTTCGACATATAGTATACTTTTATTAATAGTTTGGTACCACAATTTAAAAATTATGAGGTGATACTCGTGTCAGTAATCATTACTTTAACAAATCAAAAAGGTGGGGTAGGGAAAACAACAACCACCGCCACGCTTATTACAGGCTTATCCCTTCAAGAATATAAAGTTCTTGGAATAGATTTAGATCCACAGGGAAACTTAGGCTTCTCCTTAGGGCTTGATATAGAAAATACAGCAACGATTTACGACGTGTTTCGTGGAGAAGCAAATATTGAGGATGTGATTCAAGAAACAGAATACGGCGATATCATTCCTTCAAATATTTTGTTAAGCAGTGCGGAGCTTGAATTTAACCGCTCCGGAAGAGAATATCTGCTGAAAGAGGCATTGGAATCTGTAATGGATAAGTATGACTTTATCATAATTGACACGCCCCCGGCATTAAATATATTAACGGTAAATGCCTATGTCTGCTCCGATCACCTGATTGTACCTATGGTTCCCGAAATTCTGAGCCTTTTGGGCGTCAGCCAATTAAAGGAGCCCGCCCAAACGGTAAAGAAATTCTATAATTCAAAATTAAATGTTCTGGGCTTGCTTCTAACGAAATATAATAGTCGTACAAATCTAGCCCTTGAAGTTGCTGATATGGCAAACGAAATTGCAAGTCAGCTGAATACTTCTGTTTTTTCTGCTAAAATCAGAGCCAGCGTGGCAGTTGCTGAAGCCCCTGCCCATGGTTCCTGCGTGCTGATGTATGCTCCAAGATCGAAGCCAACCCTTGATTACATAGACTTCATTGAAGAAGTTTTAATCCGTTGTAAGAGAGCAAGAAAATAATTTAGGGTTTCCTGAATCCCCTCTGTACTTAGGGGTGTATACCTGCATTTTTTGGGTTTTTTTGCTCTGAACCAACAATCTAATTTTTTACAGCGTATCCCATAACAAGTGCCTGTTATGTTGTTTCATGGTATGCTTTGTTTATTATTTATTTGAAAAGAGGTATAAAAATGGCGCGTAAAACCAATAAGACCGCCCATGTCCTTAACCTGATTTCTAAGGCAAAGGATGAGCATCAATCTATGGATGAACAAATGGAAATTGATAATACCGGCTCTGATGTGTCAAATGACTTAATGTTTATGGGAATTGAGCCTTCCAATGATAAATCCATTTCGGAAAAAATAAATGAAAATCTAGAGGCTCTTATAGAAGAGGAAGATAACCCTTCCGCTCCTAAATCGCAAGAACCTAGAGAAAATCAGCTCTTGGAGAAAGAAAATACGGAGGAAGTCGTGGATTTAGACACAATAGAACCAGTTACCGAAGTCATAGAAAAAGTTTCTGTTCCAGAACCACAGAAACAGCCCTTGGAAGAACAGTACGCACCTAATTCCACTGTAACTACGCAACAGGAACCACCTGCAGAAGCACCCAAGGAGCATATTTTTCACTATGTGAATGTTTACGAAAAATTGGTATTAGATCGTCTGGAAGAGTTTCAAACCATGTTTGAAGTTTGTACCTGTCCAAGATGCACTGCTGATGTGATTGCAATCGCACTTACAAACCTTCCAGCAAAATATATCGTCGTAGATAATCCTAAAATCATTCCTTTGCTTAGTTTTTATCGGGAAAAATTTAAAACTCCCGTTGCTACCCAGCTCTCCAGCGCTTGTGTGACTGTAAAGGAGAAACCCTTGCATTAAAAAAGACGCGGACAACATCCTATCTGCCTAAGAATAGGACTATGTTAGATGTAAAAAAGCCCGATTACCATCTACAGTTTTTTCATTGTAGACTTGGCAATACGGGCTTTTATGATTCTTATCTTTTTTTCTTTTCGAGCAAATGATCGATAACTTCAACCAAACTTCCAATCTCAGGCTTACTAATCTGCTCATCTGCACCAATCTGCTTTCCTTTGATGTAAAGCTCTTCATTAATCAGTGAGGAGAAAATAATAACAGGAAGTTCCTTCAAAAGCTTATCACTCTTGATTAATTTTGTTAATCTATGGCCATCCATAGCCGGCATTTCAATATCGGTTATCACTATAGATACTTTTTCAGCAAGGGAAGCCTCATCTTGAATGCTATGTAAATAGTCCCATGCTTCTTGTCCATTATCGAATTTTGTAATATTTTTATATCCCGCTTTGTGCAAGCATTCCAGTATCATCTTAGATAGTAAAATGGAGTCTTCCGCTAACACAATAGGGGCATCGCTCACTTTTCTCTCCCCAAGCTTAGCAATATCCTCTGTCTGTATGCCAGTACGAGGGGCAATTTCAGATACTATTTTTTCAAAATCCAAAATGACTACCAAATCTCCATTGATTTCTGTAATGCCTGTTGCTACACCCTCTTCACCGCCACTTACAGTTTTATCGGGCTTTTGAATATCTGTCCAAGAAATTCTGACAATGCCCTCCACGCTGTTTACACGAAAAGCAATGTGCATTCTATTGAAATTTGTCACAATAAATAGATCTCGCTCACCATTGGTTGCATCATTTCCATATAAATATTTCCCTAGATTTACTACAGTAATAACGGAACCTCTTGGCTTAAAAACACCTTCCACAACAGGATGAGCCAAGGGCATTGCCGTAACAGCCTCTGCTACCATAATTTCTCTCACTTTGGCAACATTGATACCATAGAGCTTATCATTGATTTTAAACTCCATAATTTCTATTTCATTCGTTCCTGTTTCAAGTAAAATTTCGCTCTTATTTTTTACGGCCATATGTATTCCTCCATTAAATTGTAGTAATCCTTTGTTGCATAAACCTGTTACAAATAAATTGAAAACTACATATTCGTGATGATATGCAAATACCTTTGCTAACATAATACCACAAATTTTTACAAAAAAAACAGCAAATAGAAAAATTCATTAAAAAATTATGCATACCATTGCGTTATTTATCTTTGGTCGTTGTAGTCTAAAGTTTAGAATCTCACATTTCATTAAAAAATAACTTCTTTTCTACCAAATGATCTAATATTCCCTTGGCCATTGCTGCAATCAAAAACCAAAGTTCTGGCAAAATTCCCGCCTACTTCCTCACTGATAATAGGTATGCCTTCCTCTCGTAAGGTGCTACGAACACTCTCTATATTCCGCTGACCAATATTCCCCAAGGAACCACCCCCTGGAATATCGAACATCTTGGCGCCCCCAGCGATTTTCGCCGTTAGTCTTCTTTTTACAGCGCCAAAGACTTCCATTTTCTTGATTGTGGCACGAATCCCCGTGTCAGCAAACTTATATACATTTGCATCTGCACTGTTTTCTAATCTTTGCGGAAGCATAATATGTACCATAGCTCCAACCTTTGCAATGGGGTCATATAAACAAACCCCAACGCATGAGCCAAGGGCATATGTGATCAAGCGTCCTTCCATCCTGGTAAACTTCATATCTGCAATTCCCACTGCAATCTCTTTATTCATTAAAAACACCCAGCTTATTTAATAAAAAATTTAACGATTTGATGTCCGGTAGCATAATCAAATTACTGGTCATCTCTCCGCCATTATAAATGAATTTACCATCAACAACCATAATGGTATCGGTCACATATCCATATTCTATCATAGGAACAGACATGATTCCTCCCAACATATTAATTGCCATTGCAGGCACAGAAAGGTTGATTGATATACTGCTTAACTGGGATACTGCATTCGCATAGGATGAAATGATGATATTGCTGACCTCGGCAATTGCAGATGCCCTGATTTCGTCAATATCCTCAAAATGCTCAATTTTACCAAGGGAAAGTCTTTCAAAAACAATGTTTACAAAATCAAAATCCAATAAATAAAGCATAATGCCGCTGAATTCACCGGTCATGTGCACCAAAACTGCTGAAACGATTTTTTCAGGTCCGCCTAAAAAATCAATGACTTGATTATAACCCATAATTTTCACTTCAGGTAAAGACATTGAAATCTTAGCTGACAATGTGTTAGAAAGGGCTGTTGCGGCATTGCCGGTGCCGATACTGCCGATTTCACGAAGCATATCTATGGCAAATCCGTTCATTTCTTCATATTTACTTATTTTCATAGTCCCTCCAGCCATCTAGAATGTTATCCGTCATCTTAAATTATTCACCAAATTTTGAATTTCATCTGTTGTCTGAATCACTCTAAGAGAATACTGATACGCCCTTTGCGCTTCAATGACCTTTACAAATTCCTTAGAGATATCCACATTTGAGCCCTCAAAGGCTCCGCTTGTTACCTTTGCTTCCACTAAAAAAGGTTTTCCGTTTTTTTCAACCGGTTCAAAGTTTGTATCCCCAATGCTTATCATGCCCTCAGTTCTGGGAAAATCAAACACAGCGGGCTTTGCATCTTCAATGGAAACCGTTTCACCATCCAGAGGGTTGCCGTCTTTATCTGTTTCTTCTTCCGTTAAATTTCCATCATTCGTTCTAATTTTAATGGGATTACCACTCTCACCAATAACAAAATAGCCCTCTTTTGACGTTAAATAAAAGCCGTCTTCTTTCTGGGACAAGACAAAGCTACCATTTGTAGTATAACAATACTTTTTTGTTTGGGGATTTTGAAGGGCAAAAAATCCTCGTCCTTCAATGGTAAAATCCAAATCTGAGGAAGATAAGTTCGTACTGCCTTTTTCGAAAGAAATACTGGTTCTATCCGCCTTTGTGCCACTGCCTACCTTTACATTAGATTCCAGACCATCTTTTCCTGCCATATTGTTGTACATCAAATCGGAAAAAGATTGATTTTTTGTTTTGTAACCGGCTGTATTCACATTTGCTATATTATTGGCAACCACATCCAGCTTTGTCTGTTGTGCAGCAGCTCCAACCTTACCATTATAAAATGACATTTCCATACGCAATTCTCCTTTGCAAATAAAACCATTGGCAATTCACAATCTGCCAATAGAAAACGTGAAAACAAGTTCTAAAACATTTATAATCCTTCTTTATACTCTGCCAAGTTCCGTTGTGGCTTTGGCTGCCATAGCATCATACATCTTCAGTATCTGGGCCGCACTTTGCAATGTTCTTTGGTTTACCAACATATCTGTCATCTCTCTGAGAGGATCCACATTGGAATTTTCAACATACTTCCACATAACAGTTGCATCTGTTTTTTGCACTGTTCCCCCAGAAAAAACACCCTCAGTAACCTTGCTCATATCCTCATAGTTTTCAAAATCCACAATTTTCAGCTTAGAAATCAGATTACCTGTAGCATCATAAATTCCGCCATCAGGCTCAACCTGAAAATCATCGGATTTAATCAGAATGGGCCCATTTGTACCACTTACACGGCCTATGCCCTGCAGCACCAAATATCCCTCTTGATCCAAGCTAAAAGAACCGTTACGGGTGTATACCTTTTCTCCTTGTTTATCAATTTCAAAAAAGCCTTTCCCGTTAATTGCAAAATCCGATATTCCGCCTGTCTCCTCCCAACCACCATCAGAGAAGTCCGTCACCGTTTCATAAGGCACGGTAATCATGGAGGAATTGCCCAAAGGATTCCCTTCTGCACCTGTAATATTATTACCGGTTCTGGACATTACTGCGTCCTGAAATGTTCCTGAAACCATTTTATCTGACTTATAACCACTGGTGGAAACATTGGCTAAGTTATTACTCACAACATTTATATTTTTATTTTGGGTGAGCATACTAGATGATAAATTATAAAACCCTTTAAACATTTTCCCCCTCCTTCTAGAGCGTTTCTAATCCACTTTTTTATAAATCAACCTCTTATTTGTAGATAAGGCAAATTCTAAACTATTCTTTCAAATACAGCCTAAGCTTTCTTAATGCATTAGAGTGTATCTGGGAAACCCTAGGCTCGCTGACACCTAAAACTGCCGCTATCTCTTTCATATTCAAATCCTGCACATAATGCAGTGAGACAACAAGCTTTTCTCTTTCTCTTAAGCTTTCCAAACCCATTTTTATTTCCCGCTCCAGCTCAACGCTATCAAGGTAATGCTCAGGCATGGTTTCCGTATTGGTGTTCATAACCTGATTATGATATCAACCACTTTCCCCATCCTCCAATAACATCTCAAAGGATAGGACATTCATCAAATTGGTTCTACGTAAATCATCATAATATTTTTCAACAGTAACATTCAAATACTCTGCAACTTCCTCGTCAGAAGGCGCTCGTCCCAACTCTGTATACAAGGCACTGATTGCTTTATCAATATCCTTTGCCGCTTTTCTCACACTTCTGGGAACCCAATCATTTTTTCTTGCAATATCGATTACGATCCCTCGCATGCGCTTGGCAATGAAACTTTCAAACTTCACATTTTTATCTATGTCAAATTTATCAATTGCATGCATCAAAGCAAGAACACCTTCATTTATGATGTCATCTATTTGGGTAAAATCATGATAGACACCACGCATCTGAATTGCCACATTCTTTACGATATGTACATACCTTAAAACCAGCTCATTTTTAATCCCCAAATCACCGGTAGCCTTATATTCAGCAAAAAGCTCTTCATTTGTCATTTCATTGCGTTTTTTCTTCAATATGATTCGCTCCTATGTTATAAAACAATATTTCCAATGGATTGAATTTGAACATTATTTGCTATTTCGTTAAAGGAAATAACACTGACATTGGGATAAAACTGCTCTATTAATCGATAGAAATAAACTCTTACCACATGGCTCGTCAATATTACAGGTTTGATTGAAATATCATTGAATTTTTTTACGTTTTCTGATACCTGCAATAGAACCTTCTGCAATACATCAGGACTGAGCGAAAGATATATGCCATGCTCACTTTTCGCCATGCTTGAAACAATTAGCTTTTCAAGCTCTGCATCTAAGGTTATTACCTTCATTTGTCCACCTTCGCAGAACTTGCGGGTAATGGTACGCTTTAGAGCAACCCTTATATTTTCCGTAATCATATCTAAATCCTTGGTAGTTGAAGAAGAATCTACGATGGTTTCAATAATCGTAACCAAATCCTTGATTGGCACACCTTCCTTTAGGAGGTTCGACAAAATTTTCTGGAAACTGCTGTAGGAAATAATATTTGGAAAGGTTTCCTCCACAAGTTCCGGTATACTTGCCTTTACGTTCTCAATCAACTGTAACACTTCTGCTCTGGAAAGCAACTCGTAGGAGTGCTTGGAAACCACTTCTGACATATGTGTCAGCATAACCGAAAGGGGGTCGATGACCGTGTAACCATAAATTTCAGCCAATTCCTTATTTTCAGGTAATATCCACTTACTGGGTATTCCATAAGCTGGTTCAATGGTATCAATACCGTCAATTTCTCCTGCCAAATCAGAGGGTTCAATGGCCAGATAGTAGTCCACAAGAATTTCTCCTGAGGCTATTTCTTCGCCTTTTATTTTAATGGAATATTCATTGGGATTCAGGGATGCACTATCCCGTAACCGAATGGAAGGAATGACAAACCCCATATCCTGAGCATACTGCCGTCGGAAAATTACAATTCTGTTGATTAGCTTTCCGCCTCCGGCATCATCCACCAAGGGAATCAGACTATATCCAAACTCCATTTCAATAGGTTCCACATTTAATAACGGATAAATATTGTTTACATCCTTGAAATAATCCTCTTCACTGGTCATCTGAGGAGGAAAATCTGCCTCCTGTGCCACAGCATCCTGAGCAATGGCAAGCTTCATATTCTTTCGTGAAAAATATCCTAAGGACAGCAGCATTGATGCGGTTAACAACAATGGAATGGTAGGCATTCCGGGAATCACCGAAATCAAGCCCACAATTGACCCACCCATGAGCATAGCCTGAGGCTGTGCCAAAAACTGAGTCGCCACATCAGTATTTAAACTTCCGTCTGATACTGCTCTCGTTACAATCATACCTGTAGCAGTTGAAATCAAAAGTGCAGGAATCTGAGAAACCAAACCATCACCAATGGTAGCAATGGAATAAACCTTTAATACCTCAGTAAAAGACATCCCCGATTGCACCAAACCAATAATAACACCGGCACAAAAGTTAATAACCGTAATGATAATAGACATTATGGCATCGCCTTTTACGATTTTGGTTGCACCATCCATTGCACCATAGAAATCCGCTTCTTTTTGGATTTTATATCTTCTGACCTTTGCTTCTGTCTCTGTAATCAGTCCTGAGTTTAAATCGGCATCAATCGCCATCTGTTTACCGGGCATTGCATCCAGTGTAAATCTTGCCGCAACCTCAGCAACACGTTCAGCACCCTTTGTAATTACAATAAATTGAACAAGCACGATAATAATGAAAATGATCGTACCTACTATTACATTTCCTTGTAAAACAAAGGTACCCATGGCCTCAATAACCTGACCTGCTTCACCTTGTTTGGTGAGAATTAATCTGGTTGATGATATATTCAAACCAAGGCGAAACAGCGTTGTAATTAAAAGCAGCGATGGAAAAATGGAGAACTCCAAAGACTCCTTTATGTTCATTGTAATCAGCAGTATAATGAGGGATACTGAAATATTTATAATAAATAAAGTATCCAACATAAACGGCTTTAAAGGAATAAGCAACAGTAATACAATTAGGATTACAAACAAAGAAACTGAGTTTTGTAATAACTTTTTCATATCTCACACCATTTCAAGTTAAAGTAGCTTTTTATTTTTCAATTGATATACATGTACCAAAATTTCCGCAACGGTGCCGTAAAAATCTGCGGGTATTTCTTGGTTCAAATCGGTCATTGCATATATGGCCCTTGCTAGGGGCTTATTCTCCAGAACATAAATATCGTTCTCTTCAGCCGTTTTTATAATTCGAAGCGCAACCTCATCTTGCCCCTTGGCAAGGAGTATGGGTGCGCTGTCTTTTTCTAAATCATATTTTAAAGCAACTGCAAAATGGGTAGGATTTTTTATAACAACGTCCGCCTGGGGAACAGCCTGCATCATTCTTGACATGGCCATTTTCCGTTGTACCTCTTTAATCTTGCCTTTAATTTGAGGGTCGCCTTCCATTTGCTTATATTCTTGTTTTAATTCGTGTTTAGACATCTTAATTTGTCGTTCATACTCCCACCATTGAAAAAAATAATCCAATACGGAAATGGCTATAAAAGCCAGACAAATTTTGAATACAAGGGACATTGTCATGCTCAGCAACAATGCACAAGATGGATAAACATCTCCTTGGATAGTTCGTGTAACTGATAATATACTTTTGGAAATAAAGGAATACAGCAGTACAATTAAAATGGTTATTTTTATAATTCCTTTTATCACATCAAATAAGCTTTTTACAGAAAAGAGTTTTTTTATCCCTTGGAGGGGATTCATTCGACTAAATTTCGGTTTTAGACTGTCTGCAACAAAAATTGGCTTCGTTTGCGCAACGGTCGCAAGGATTGATAATGCAACAGAAATACAAATAATCGGTGCTGCAATTTGAAAAAAAGCAAGCATGGTTTCCTTAGATACTTCCATCGCAAAATCGTTGGTAATTTCCGTTTTGGTTTGGGCATACTGAAAGGCTTTATAAATAAACGTGTTTATGGTTTGTACCATCTGAGGGAAAAATACTTTCAAAGCGAAGAAGGTTCCTATTAAGGATACAACAGCAATCACGTCCTTGCTGATTAAAACATTTCCCTTCTTACGCTCGTCCTTCCTTCGCTTGGGCGTGGCCTTCTCGGTTTTAGAATCTCCAGCCAATGTTCTCCCCCCTTATACGAATCCTTATTTACGGGATATGCCTCCCAAATCATATCTATAGATTTGGCAAACCACTCTTAGCCCATTTGCATTAGAATCTGCCTTACGCTGTCCACCATCGTTATCACTAATGTATTCAAAAAATCCGCCATTGGCGAAAATATAAACAGCATGGTCAACAATCCCACAAAAATTTTAAGCTGAATATCAACAACAAAAACATTAATTTGTGGAATGGCTCTCATCAAAATACCCATACCTACCGCGCACAAAAATTCGATTGCAATAACAGGAAATGCCATTTTCAAAGCCAGCTCACTGCATAACACAAAAGTATCCATTATGCCCTGGGATACATTTTGCCCTAATACAATCTGTCCATAGGGCACCACTTGGGCGGAATTTAATAAAATATGTAAAATTGCTAAATGAGCATCCATAGCAAAAAACAAAAACATAAATAAAATGTTGTAGTAGGTTGCGCTGAGTGCAATAGAGGTATTACTTTGGGCATCAAATATTTTTGACATAGAAAGCCCCAGCTGCATATCAATCATTTCACCTGCAAAAATAATGACAAATAAAAATAAACTGATTACAAAGCCAATGGCTGCTCCCGCCGCAAATTCCTTAATCAAGAGCACGGCGTACTCAAACATGCCCGAAAGTTCCATCTGTTGTTGAGGCAAAGAAGTAAATACAATCATAGCCAAAGCAAGAATCAATCCAGATTTCACAATACCAGGAATATTTTTCCTCCCAAAAATAGGATTCAACAGAACAAATCCCGACATTCTCATTAATATAAACGAGAAGAAAACAAAGTTTTTATAATAATCCATCTGTTTCTCTTGCCTCCGAAATTACATTAGTGCAAAATGTATTTTCCTTTTCCCACTTTTGGTCTAAAAAACAACGCTAAAATGAATTAAAGCATCAGTTTAAACACTTCATACACAAAATCCTGCAAAGTTTCCAGCATCCATGGCCCGCAAATAATACAAACAAACACAATTAGTAAAACCTTTGGAACAAAGGTAATTGTTTGTTCATGTATTTGAGTTGCCGCCTGTATGATTGATATAAAAACACCAATAATCATACTAAGTATCAGGATTGGGCCACCAATTTTCATTGCAACCATAATGGCTGAACGCATAATATCTAAAGCTTCTCCGTTTGTCATATATTATCCTCCTGGCTAATTAAAGCTTTTAATCAAAGTAGAGAATAACAACTGCCACCCGTTTACCGTAATAAATAATAATATTTTAAACGGCAGTGAAATCATCGCGGGAGGTAACATAATCATACCCATTGACATCAGTGTACTGGATACCACAATATCAATTAATAAAAAGGGAAGGAACAATAGGAAGCCCATAATAAAAGCACGCTTCAGCTCGCTTGTCATAAAGGAGGGGATTACAACCGTTAACGGCAAATCCTCATATTGATCCGTAATCTTCTCCCCTGAGAAATCCATGAACATATCTAAAGTTTCCTTTTCTGTTTGTTTCAGCATAAAGGTCTTCATGGGAACCGATGCTCGATCCAATGCCTCCTGCCCGGTGATTTGCTCATTTTTATAAGGTATGTAGGCCTCTTCATTAATTTGATTCAACACCGGGGACATAATGAAAAGCGTAAGAAACAAGGCAATACCCACCAAAACTGTATTTGGCGGAGTCTGCTGCATGCCCAGCGCATTTCGCAAAAAAGACATCACAATAATAATTCTTGTGAATGACGTTGTCATAATAACAATGGAAGGCAGCATTGTAAGAACAGTTATCATTAATATCATTTCTAATGATTGAATCTGTCCGCCGTTTATATTGATAAAAGCATCATTCATGATAAACTCCCTCGTACACTAAATACATTTCATCCCCTGTGTTTCCTATGTATTCTTGAATTTTATTTCTTTTTACCAGGTAAATACTGAGACAAGATTTCCTTGAAGTCGTATTCGCCAATACTATGAAGCTCTTCTGTATTTTGAAAGGCCTCTTCGTCTACATTATCTAATTCTTTAATGAGTCCGACCCCATTGGGAGATAAAGACAGCAAATAATAATTTTTCTGCACTTTTAAAACAACAACAGACTTATCCTGGGAAATGGATAATCTATCGACAATTTCCATGTGCCGTGAAGACCTGAATTTCATTGTCTTCGTACCCACATATTTTGTAAACCAATAACTCAGAAATAAAATTAAGATAACAGATAAAAATGTCAAAAAAATCATAAAAAAATCTTCAAAAATCAGACTCTCCTCCTGTCCAGCTTACCCCAGTACAGTTGTTACTGTCTTCAAAATTCTATCCGGTTTAAAAGGCTTAACAATAAAATCTTTAGCACCGGATTTAATTGCTTCAATTACCATTGCTTCCTGACCCATAGCAGAACACATAACCACATTTGCAGTAGGATCTAATTGTTTGATTGCCTTTAGCGCACCCAAACCATCCATGTTAGGCATGGTAATATCCATAATTACCAAGTCAGGATGAATTTCTGAATATTTTGCAACCGCCTCAACACCGTCTGCCGCTTCGTAGATGTCACTATAACCATTTTTAGTCAGTGCATCCTTAATCATCATTCTCATGAAAGAAGCGTCATCCACCAATAAAATTTTAGCCATTATAACCATTCCTTTCTTTTCCTATCTTTTTTCGTATTTTCTATTGTCATATTGAACTTATAATTTCTTTAAAACTTCTGTCACACGCACACCAAAATTGTCATCAACGACAACCACGTCGCCCTTTGCAATACATTGACCATTTACATAAATATCAACCTGCTCACCGGCAAGCTTATCCAAAACAATCAATGACCCCTTATTATATTCAAGAATCTCCCGCACATTTTTCTTGGTGCGACCAATTTCCACCGAAATCTCCAGAGGTACACCCATAATCAAATCTAAGTTTTCCTTACGCTCCTGATCCAGATCGCTTTCTCCTCTGTTTACATCAGCGTTTGGTTTTACATTAATAACCTTGGGTTGCGCTGCAGGCGTGTTTACCGCTGGTGCATAGTTTTGCTGCGGTGCATAGCTTGGCTGTGGCGCAGGCCTTACAGGTGTATTTTCCATTGGCGGTGCACCCACATTATTCTGAATTGCCGCTGTTCTAACCGGTTCAGGTTGGGTAGCAGGCGCATCATTCTGAAAGCTTTGAGACAGAAGCTTTTCAATTTCCTCTTGACTCATCTTTCCTCCGGAAGACGTATTTTCCATAGGGGCTTCCACATGGGTTTGTGCCACCTCTGTTTTAACCGGTTCAGGCTGGGTATTGCCGGAAGTGTCAAAGCTTTGAGACAGTAGTTTCTCAATCTCCTCTTGGCTCATCATCCCACCGGAAGATGGCACCACAGGCTCCGATTCTTGGAAGTTTTGATAATTCATTTCCTGAGTTTCCACCGCAGGTGCAGGTGGCTCAGACACAGTATCTAGATTATCATTTGGCAAATCTCCAATTGGCACCCCGAAACATGACAGCAGTTTTCTTGCCAAATCCACCGTCATAATGTTTAAAAATTCGCTTTCCAAAGAGTCTTCTACTTTTAGTGAAAACCTTACCACAACCATTGGCTGGTCATCCAGTAAGTACTTTTCAGCAAATTCTGCTACCGTATTAATTTCAAACGAGGTGGGTGTTGAAATATTAACAGGCTCTCCCAACAACTCCGCTAAGGCGGTAGAGGATGACCCCATCATTTGATTCATTACCTCGCGTATTGCACTCATATTGATGTCATTGAGCTCAAATTCTTCTTCTGGGATTTCCGATCCCATCAGAATTTCCACAATAACCTTAACATCGTGTCGTTTCAGCAACATGATATTATTGCCGCTTAACCCTGTAACATAAGTAATTTCCACCGCAACTGCTGGCTCCATATATGTAAACTCAAAGCTTTCTTTGCTCGATATCATTACAGTCGGAACAGTAATATCAACTCTTCTGTCAAGCATAGTCGATACTGCTGTAGCAGATGCTCCAAGGCTGATGTTTAGAATTTCGCCAATGGCGTCCATTTCTAAAGAGTTAAAAATTTTATTGGCCATAACAATTAATCCCCCCTTTGGCTTTTCCTAGTTCTTATTTATTTCACTTATTCTCACTGCCATATTTTTATTATGAACACCCAATTTCCCATGGAACCAGATATTATCCTCAACAAAAACATCAACAAATGAGTTTTGGGGCCTATTTAAATTAATAATATCGCCCTTCTTAAGATCATAAATATCTTGCAACATTACAGTAGCATCACCAATCTTAGCAGTGATTTCCAGATCTGATTCCTTGATGGATTCAAAGATATCTCGTGAAGTATGGTCAACTGCTCCACCAGAAGATCTGCTATTGGGAGATTTTTTGTTTTCCAGTATCCCAAAAATATTCGTCAGTAATGTACTTGGGATACAAACATTTATTTTGCCTGCAACATTATTAATAATTACCTCAATTACAACAATGACTACGATTTCGTCCATCCCAATTTCCTGCATCAAGCCATGAGAGGTCTCAACCTTTTCAATTCCAAAGTCAATCTCAAGATAATTTGCCCATCCATCTTTCATTACACCAACCAAATATTTTGTAATATTCTCGTAGAGTAAAAGCTCTATATCTGTATATGCATATTGAGAAGATACATTTTGTGGCTCTTCGCCCTTTCCTCCCAGCATTCGGTCAATCATGCTAAGCATCAATGGTGTGGTAATATGCATAATAACCGTGCCACCGCCATCTTTACTTAGCAATGATGCATTGATTAGCGTCAATGCATCATTGTCCGATAAGGCATTACTAAATTCATAATAGCGCTCTTCTTCTACAGTAACAAGCGTAACTTGGCTGGATGACCTAAGCAAACTGTTTAATCTGGAAGAAACCAGCCTGCAATAGTTCTCATGGGTGTTTTTTATTATATTCAATTTGTCCTTCGTGTATTTCTTGGGACTGTAGAAATCATATTTACGGTATTTCTCGCCAGCATCCTCAGAGACTTCTTTCTCAATGCTGCCTCCACCAACTACTGATGCAAGAAGTGCATCAATCTGACTCTGGCTTAATACTTCAGACATCTTTTGCGTTCACCCCTACCATATTTTATTAGGTTCGTTTTGCTTGCCTCTCGCAGATTTGCAAAATCGTATTAATTCTGTAAATAACAAAGGAGACTAAAGCATATAACGATATTCCTAATTCCCAAAAACTATTTTTCAAGCGCTTTTTCTGAGCACCTATGTCTTAAATTTGATCATTATTTAGTTCTGTGTTTTTGTTTCACCAGTTCCATACACTTCATTATAATAGTTATCTAGTGATCTAACAACACTGTCATTTTTGGAAATTATTATCTCAACACGCCTGTTTTTTGCTCTGCTTTCTCTGGTTTCAAAAGAGCTGATAGGTCTAAACTGCCCAAAACCAATGGAAACCAGCTTATCAGGATCAATAATATTTTTCTTTTGCATATAAACAAGCACTTCTGCGGCTCTGTCTGATGATAAAAATCTATCGCTCTGAATCTCATTTGGCTCTGTGGGACTTGCCTGAGAAGTATGACCCAATATTTGTATTTCACCAATAGAGTTATTCACATCTTTAAGAATCTTACACAATTGATCCAGAACATTTTTTCCATCTTGTTTTAACACATAGCTGTCACCATCAAAAAAGATATTGTTTCGGAACGTAATAAATGTATATCCATCCCCCTTGGTAACCTCAACATCAGCAGAAAGACCATTTACCTCTACATACTTAGACAGTTTGTAATACATTTCATCAAAGTCATCTGCAAACTGATAATCCTCCCCATTGCCTAAAACATTACCTTCTACATCATAGTTCCCATCGGTTTCCTCTGCGTTTTCAACAATCTGACTTACCTCCGCATCTGTTGGGTTAAAGCTTTTCACAATCATTTTCCACTTTGCACTATCAACAGATGATATTGAATAGAGCAATACAAAGAAACATAGGAGAAGTGTCACCATATCACTATAGGTGTTCAGCCATTCGTTAGAAACGCCTCCACTTCTTTTTTTCTTCATTCTTTTATCCTCCTTTGTACTCCGTCGTCGCCTATGCTTAATTGGAATTATTTTCACAAGCATTCATCCTTTCAAAGCGGTGGATTGGCGAACATTAACGATTACATTCATAAATTATTTTCTTTCTTTCCATAATGGAGGACGTTTTCAATTTCTTGAATTCTCTTTGCACGAAATAAAACTTATGCAGTTTCAAGCCTCCGGCACGCTGAATAGCGGTATTCATCATTCCTCTTCTGCTGCTCCACCTTTACCTTTTTTCACTTTTTTGGTTTTTTCATATTGTGGTAAATAAGCAATCAGCTTTTCTTTTAAGAAATTAGGGTTTTCACCAGCTTGAATTGCTAAAATGCCTTCAATAATAATCTTCCTGCACAAGTACTCTTCGTCGCTGCGCACTTGTAATTTCTTGGCAATGGGCATAAAGAACATATTCGCCAGCAAAGACCCATAGAAGGTTGTTATCAATGCGATAGCCATGTTCTGACTGATTCCATCTGCCCCTTGATCCATATTCATGGATTTTAACATATTTACCAAACCAATCAGCGTTCCAACCATACCAAACGCCGGTGCATAACCTGCACCTTTTTCATAGAACTCAATAATCTCACTATGTCTCTCTGAAATATAATCCAATGTGTTATTCAAAATTTCATTTACTTGCTGCGGCGTGGTTGAATCCACAATCAGCATCAAGCCTTCTCGAAAAAAGGGATCTGTCATCGTATTTGCTTTTTCTTCCAAAGCAAGAAGTCCGCTTTTACGGGCAATAATTGCCAATTCATATAATTGATCTATGAATTCCATAGCATTATATGGATTTTTCAACAATATCTTAAACTGTTTTGGGAGCTGTTTCAGCACCCTTGCAGGATAACTGGCAATTAAAGCAGCATAAGTTCCACCAATTACTATAATTATGCTCTGCAAATCCCAAAAGTTCCCAAGATCTTTTATGCCAATGCCGTAAAGAACAAGCCCTATGCCTGCTATAATCCCTATGAACGTAGTTAAGTCCATATTGCGCCTCCAAAACTATTTTTTCAAAAATACCTCAATTTAAGCATTTTGATCTAAATTCATGGTGTGTATTGCCGATAAATATTTAATACTTTTTTCAATAATTTCATCCGGTGTTTCCCGCACTATATAAAAGCTTAAATTATTAAGCAGTATCTTGGATTCCGGAATGCTCTCAATCGCAATGATCTGCTCACAATTTAAAACAAATTTTTCTCCGTTAAGCTTTGTTAATTTTATCATCTTATCCTCCTGAGATGTCCACATTCAGTTCAGTAATCGCCTAAAAACGCTGATAAAATATACCTATTGCCCAACGCCAAAGGTCTCTTCCGAATATCTTAAAGAAATCCTATCTTATCCAACGCAACGTCTGTATATTAAAGGATTTTACGCTTTAATTAAAAACCTATTTAACCAATACCCCATAATTACATATTTACAAATTCATCATTATTTTTAAAACTTGCCTTAAGAGTAGCAAACCGCAGCCCATATGGCAGCGGTCTGCACTCTAATAAAATTATCGTTTAATATTTACAAGCTCTTCAAGCATCTGATCTGTAACAGTGATTATTCTTGTATTTGCTTGAAATCCTCTCTGAGTTGTTATCATTTCAGAGAATTCCTTTGCAAGGTCTACATTTGACATTTCCAAACCATAGCTCAAAATTTTCCCTGTTGTGCCCTCACCGGGTTTATAGGGCACAATGTAACCAGTGTTTTCACGAATAGCATAATAGGGTCCCTGTGTTTTCTCTAGGGCATTGGGGTTAGGTACATTTGCAATAGCCAGCACACCAACACTAACTGTACTGCCTGCCGAATCGGTACCGGTAATTTCACCAGTTGCAGAAATACTGATACTGTTCAGCTTCAAAGGTGTTCCAGAACTATCCCCAGGATCAAGAAGTTTGCCCTCACTATCCACATATGGCACTCGGATCGGCTGAAGCGTACCCTCATTCAAAGCACCATCTTTATACATATACCCGTAAATCACATTGCTATTACCATCAACCAAATATCCATCACCATCAAAGGTAAAATTACCAACTCTGGAGAGAGTAAATTTTGACATTGCCTCAGACATTTTCGCCGGATCAGTATCTATTGTAGTTTCACCACCTTTTGAGCCTACGATAAAAAATCCCTGCCCATCAATCATACAGTCCATGGAACTATCCGTTGGTGCATAAGCCCCAGAGGAAAACATAAGGTCAATGGTTCCCACCTGAGAACCATAACCAACCTGTGAGGGGTTGGAACCACCGAAAACATCGTTACCGCCACTGGATGAAGATGTTGTTTGATAAATAGATTCCTTGAAGGTTACTCTTCCGGCTTTATAACCATATGTATTTACGTTGGCAATATTATTACCGATAACATCCATTTTTTGCTGATGTGCTCGAAGTCCTGCAATACCCGAAAACATTGACTTTACCATACTATGAAATCTCCTTTCACATTGCTACTAAATTTACATTAATATTGAGCAACCTATTGCTCTTCAACTGGATCAGGCTTTTAAACAGATTATTCGCCCTCTGCCCCTGTTCCATCTCCTTCTGTGCCATCCGTCTCGTTACTGGTAGCCACAGAGGTGTCCTTTTCAGGCAGTTTTCCGACAGCCATAATGGAGGAAAGTTTATAGCTTTTTCCATCTACAAACACCACCTGTTCCCCAGAATACATACCCGTAGCTGTTACTGTTCCGTAAATTTCGCTTATCGTCCCATCGCTTCCTGTTTGTCCAATGGTTACATCCTTTCCCACAAGGGAAGCTGCATAAGAAATTAATGAAACATTGGTAATATCAGTGATTGACTGTATTGTAGACATCATAATCAACTGATTCATAAACTCACTTGTATCCATAGGATTAGTCATATCCTGATTTTGCAGTTGGGCAGCAAAGAGTTTAAAAAAGTCTTCCATGTCCAAAGTGCTTTTTCCCGTTGATGTGCTGTTTTGTCCACTATTTGTTTTTGTCGTAGAACCAGTGGGAATATTTGTCATATAATTATTAACAGAAGACACGCTTACACCTCCATCGTCTCAATATTTTCAATACCTAAACGCAGCCTTTGGGCAAAATCTAAGTCTGCTTGCTCCTGCTCTTTATTCCTGTTGTTGGAATCTCCTTGATATTGCCCTTGGCCTCTACCATCAAAGTTGTCACGGTTTGTATTTTGTCCTTCTGTTTTATCATAAGAAATATTAACATTTACTTCCTGCATTAAACTGGATTGAACTACCTTTGATAAGGAATCCAAATTGGAAGCCAGCAGTGATCTTGTACTCTCGTTACTGCAATTTAGAGACACAGATATTTTGCCATTCTTTATAGCAAATTCCACTGCAATTTCCCCCAAGTCTTTAGGGTTTAGCTTAATGCTGACCTTTTGTATCTCATTGTTGACTTTCTCGACCACCATATTCCCAATTTCTTCAGCAACCTGCTTCCAAGAGGTTTCTAAAGAGGGGTCACCCACTTTAATCATCACTACGGAATCATTGGTGCTCTCTGCTTTCAGTGGTTTTAAATCCGTTACCATAGAACTGTTTTCCGTATTCCCGTTTTCCTCAGAGAAAGCGCCTTCCGTATTCTGCTCCTTCGGGAATGCGCCTTGTTTTATTTCAACCGTCTCATGAGGATTGTCCAACACAGCTTTCGTCGTAACATCCTGTTTTAACAAGGGTTGAGTGCTTTCTTCGGTATCATTTTCCGTTACCTGTTGTGCCGCATATTCAAGCGGAACAACTCCCCTTGTTTGTTTTTCCTCAGTTCCCATCGCAACGGGAATTGTTTGCAAGCCATCCATATTTAATTCCTGTATGCCTTCTTGCATATCCCCTTGTGCCAAAACGACATTGTCTTCCGTAGCCTGTTCTTCTACAGAAACTCTGACCAAATTAGCCAACTGAATGGGGTCAATCATAACCGTAGATGATGCAATGAATGCAGCTAGCTCGTTAACACTGCTCCCATCATCCTTAGTTATCCCGTTGTCATCAGTTGCCCCCTTGTCTTTGGTTGTTTCTTTTCCTCTCTGTGCACCTTCATTGCTTGCATTTTTCCTGTCTTTTTTAACATCATTCGCCTGACTTCTGGTTTCAGGGGACTTCCTTGATGATGCATTTCTTATCATGTCTTTAAAGCTATCCTCTGATTTGCCGCTTTTTGGCTGTACTACCGTTTTACTATTTTCAGAAATACTTAAATTTGCTGAAACAGGCGTAGTATTCAAGCAATCACCCCCTTAAACATAATGCTTAACATCACACCATTGGAAACTGGTTAAATTACCTTCTGTCATTTCATATTTATTACTCCCCGATTCGGATAAAAAAATAAAGCGCGGGAAGTTTTCATTACATTATTTCTAAATATTTTTCGCCAAACTATTCATAATTCCTATAGAAGATATATATTTATTAATCCATGCCGTATTTTTCCAGAACATTACATTTACTAATAAATACCCACTTCTATGCATACATCGTCAATATATGCCAAATTCAGCTAATAACATATCTATAGTAGCATAATGCCCCCTCTTTTTCAATAGAAAGGCCTCGCATTTAATAATTAGTTTTTGAATATTTATTATCTAACCGCAGTGGTTTGTTGTTTGTTTCTTCCTATATAATTCTTTCTCCATTTTTATACAATAACATCACTGAAAATAACAAAAAAATACATTTTTGTATTAGTAAAAATACCCTACCTCCCCAATAAATACTGTTGTAAAACGTCAATTTGCTTGAATTCATTCTTTTTCATACATTTTACAAAAAATAACCCAATAATCGTTTGACATCCCATCTTAATCAATGTAAAATATACAGTGCAGTTTGTGCACTCTTAGCTCAGGGGATAGAGCGTTCGGCTCCGGACCGAAAGGCCGCAGGTTCGAATCCTGTAGAGTGCAGAAATAAAAGCCCAAAAAACCAAGGTTTTTTGGGCTTTTTTTATTACAATAAAGGGGTAAGTAATCTTAATTACTTATAAAAGCAATCCCCTTTCACTTTCTAAGGTTTATACCCAGTCAACATTAAATCAACACTCAATTACAAAGTTATTATTATTTTGTAATTACTTTTCTATAAAATGGGTATCTCATGCGCCTGATAAAAAAAGCGGGCAGACAATCAAATTGTCTGCCCGAGAAAAACTTTTGTGCTATTCACGACTTCCAAAACACTTTTTTCCCTTACGAAATAAATTGCTGTGTCCAGTAGGATTTAGCTCTAATTCCACCCTCTAATTCCTTATCTACAAATTTCATATACAAAAATCCAGCAATATTTGTATTCTTATCAGATAATGCATAAGGGAAATTTATTACCGAATTATTATAAATCCCACTAAACTTTATGGTCACCGAAGTTAATGCACTTTCACCTGAATCTGTGCTTGCAGTTTTAAAAGATATTACTTCAAGCTTCATATTCCCTGAATCGTCATTTTCAGCAAGTCCAATCTCCAGTCCCTTTTTAAACACAGTAACATCCAACGGCTTTAAAGCCGCCTCTTCCTCAGGAAGATAGTACATTGGTTCAGAGAAAGTTAAGGTTAGCGTGCCTTTATACGGTGTTTGTGCATAAATATCACCGTAATTTGTAATAACTGTATCTGCGATTACAGTTGGTTTCGTTTTATCCGCCGGTGTAATATTGATTACCTTTATAATAGTGGAGTCGCCGCCGCCGGCAGGACTTTTTGCCACTGCATAGAAATTGTAATATACGTTTCTTTCTATGTTGTTAATCGTAATCGTTGCTCTGGCTAATGTGTCTCCCTTGCTGATTTTTGCTGAAGCTGAGCCAAAATCAATAGGTCTGTATGCGATATTTTCCTCTCTCTTTCGGATAAAATCTCCATTTATGACCGTTTCCAAAGGCATGGACTGCTTATTAAACACAATCCAATCAATATCCGCTTCCTTATCAAGGGCGATATCAATAATCGCAGAGTTCTCCAACCTATCCCTGATATACGCACTGTCCAGCTTTGGAGGTGCAACAGACACGGTAGTGAACTTTATTTCCTTCATCGGCGAGGTTGCTGCCGGTGTTCCTTTCAAGAAGCAGTACATTACGTAGTTCACATTGGGTTTTAGGCCTTCAATCCTAAACTCGTACTCTGTCTCTGCACTTACAATAGGAAAGCTTCCATAAACCCCATCTTGTGGTTTATATGTTCCATTCATAATACCATCCGCTGTGGGGTTTACCACAGTTCCTTCTTTTGCAATCAAGTAATAGAAGGTTGACTGCTTTGTTACCATTACCAATGGGCGAATCAGAGTATCTCCTACCTTGCTAGCCCCCTCTTCATCTACAAGGGCTGGATAGCCTACTGAAAATTCAGGTATGATGGTATCTGTAAAGTAAACCTTCACGCTGAAGTCCTTAGGATAGTTTACAACTGTAACTTTCCCTGCCCCAATGGCTTCCACAAGTCTATCAGTAGGATTATCAGAAACAGGACTCAAGGCTGAACTTCCGCCTATGATGCACTTAACACCAAAAATAACAGTACTGGACCAGCCTTTTTTCACCGTATCTCCATTGATAGAAACAATCTTTATTCCGTATTCTGTCTGCTTTAAATCTTTAAATCTTTCATAGTTATACTGATTATCTTCGTCAGGGTCGCTAAAAATCTTATCCTTTATATTTTGAAGTGAAACCGACTTACCCTTTTCCACGATAACTATACTTTTTCCTCCAGATGTAACTTTTGTAAAGTTTGTGCTACCCTTTGGCTTTTCATAAACTTCAAAGCCGACCTTTTCATTACTCTGGAATACAATGTCATAAAAAACATTATCATTTGTTTCTGTAACCTGTGGTGTCAACTCAAAAGACATGTCTAAATCTGCTGAAGATACTGTTTCCATAATCTCCACCATAGGCGCCACAGTATTAAAGGAAGGTAGCAGGGTTTTCTCATCCAATCTGTTTCCCGAAGTATCTGCAATTTTATTCAGCTCAAACTCATATGCATTTCCGCTGTTTAGTGCCAATACTCCTTTGGGGAAGGTAACTACAGTTTGCCCATCAATGTCTTCTACCAAAACCTTGGAGAAGTCAATGGGAACCTCAGGCCTTCTTAATGCAGACAAATCATACAAAGTTATATTTTTCTCAAGCTCCGATTTATCCACCGTAGAGAGCTTTTTCTTCGTTGCGTTATCCACAACCTCTTCACTAAATTTGATTCGTATTTCACTTCCTGCAACCACATCCCCGCTAATGGTCTCTTCAAACTCTAAAACAGCCTTCGGTGCAGTGAAGTCAGCCGTCTTTACGTCCATATAAATTACATTGGAGATATTATTAAAACTATCTTGGGCAACAATATAAAGGTTATATGGCGTTTCTGCCGCCAATCCTGTGATACTGATTTTTCCCTCTGTATTTTGTTTCGCTGTCACCTTACCATTTTTCAGCCCGCTGTTGCCCAACACTACCTGATTTTTTGCCTCATCGGAATCCAGTGTTGGCTGCACGCCCCCTGGCGTAGCAGGAAGGGGGAAGGTATCACCTTTTTTGCACAAGACATAATAAATGGTTGCATTTTCATTTACCTTAAACTTGACATCCAAGGATTTATCCGCTACCTTGTCCAATGCAGGATATCCATTGGCAAAAACGGGAGGTGTTAAATCCGCCGTTTGAACCTGAAGCTTGGCAACTGCCGAGCTTGTCAAGTCATCGGTAACAAGGATATAAAACTCATACTCAGCAAACTCCTTTAAGCCACTTACTGTTAGGACTTTTTCCTCATTTTTCTTGCAGTCCTCGAGAATTCCCATATTAGTTGCACCTGAAATCACTTGTGCTTTCAAATTCACTTCCGTGGGTGCAATGCTACCCTTGGGCAGAATTGCCCAATAGGCTTTACAATTTTTAGTAACATTTACTGCAATATCAGCAGATAAATTTTTAATAGACTGTACTCTGGGATAGCCTGTGATAAAATCAGGCTTAGCTTCAATGGAAACTTTCTTAATTTCCGATAAATTACCACTCTTATCCTGAGCAACAAAATAAACATCATATTCACCTTCAGGCTTCAATCCGGATAATTTGATTAAAGTCGCCGTATCAGCCTTCATATTAGAGGACTTACCTGTCTTTTCTGCACCTTTCCCTTTGATTACCTGCTGTTTGGCATCGTCAGAGGTGATGAGAGGTGCATCAGCATCTGGCCGCTCCTTCACAGGGAAGGCAGTTCCGCCCTCATAAATTGCATAATAAACAAACCCCTCTTCATTCAGGCTTACCCCAATTTCAGTGCTTGTTTTATCCGTAGCAGTAATTTTCGGATAACCCAAGTTAAACTGTGGCGGAGTAGCATCCGTTGTGTTAAAGGATAGTTTTGTAACCGAAGATTCATTGGTACCATCGGATAACAAAATATAACAATCATAGCTGCTTAATTCCTTCAAGCCTGATATGTCAAGGGTTCCACCCTCATATTTCAAACACTTTGTTTTTATGCCATTTTTCACCGCTCCATAGAGCTTTTGAGATTTAAGACTTTTTGCATCCGGCGCAGGATATCCCTTTTCATACACAGCCCAATACATATCGCTGTCCTTTAAGGTAACATATTCAATGGCAGCCGCCACATCTGTAACCGACTTCATACGAGGATACCCAGATAAAAAGCCGGGCTTACTATTATCCATGGTGGTAAAATTAGTGGTTTTTCTTGCACTTCTATCATCTCTGTCATCCACTAAAACTGCGGACAGGATATACTCCATGTTCATTTCAAGGCCTGTAATCTTTACAGAATATTCCTTGTCTGATTCTACTGGAATAGAACCATTTTTCTTAATTTCCGTATTATAC
>JAEZPX010000248.1 GCA_023413275.1 Bacillota bacterium
AACCCAGACAATGCATGCCACATTCCATCAACGCAGGGGCAGTTTCAGGGTATTTGCGTAAAATATCTCCCATAATCATGTCACCTGTAACTGCTTGGCTTGAAAATTCTTCGCCAAAGAACAGCTTTAAGTCATCTTCAACTGTACCAATGCCTGCAATGCCAAAGTTTTCCACAAGTACCTTTGCCACATTTGGGCTAAGGAAAGCAGGAAGTGTTGGCCCTAAATGAATATTCTTTACACCTAAGTGTAACAAAGCCAAAAGTACGATAACTGCCTTTTGTTCGTACCAAGCAATATTGTAAACGATAGGCAAATCGTTGATATCATCAAGTCCGAATACTTCTTTCAGTTTTAATGCAATGACTGCCAAAGAGTAAGAATCGTTACACTGTCCTGCATCCAATACTCTTGGTATACCACCAATATCACCCAATTCCAATTTGTTATATTTATATTTTGCGCAACCTGCGGTGAGGATCACTGCATCTTTAGGTAAAGCCTTAGCAAAATCAGTATAATAATTACGGCTCTTTGCACGACCATCGCAACCTGCCATAACAACAAATTTCTTAATTGCACCTGATTTCACTGCACCAACCACTTGTTCAGCAAGTGCCAATACTTGATTGTGGGCAAATCCGCCGATGATTTCTCCCGTTTCAATTTCTACAGGAGATGCACACTGTTTTGCATGCTCGATGATTGCAGAGAAATCTTTTTCCTCCCCAATTGAGCCGGAAATATGCTTGCAACCCGGATAGCCTGCCGCTCCCGTTGTATACAGGCGCTCTTTATAGCTATCCTTTGGAGGTACAATACAGTTAGTTGTCATAAGAATAGGACCGTTGAAGGATTCAAATTCTTCTTTCTGTTTCCACCATGCATTTCCGTAGTTACCCACAAAATTAGGATACTTTTTGAATGCGGGATAGTAGTGTGCAGGCAACATTTCGGAGTGAGTATACACATCTACGCCGGTTCCTTGTGTCTGCTTCAGCAGCATTTCCAAATCCAATAAGTCGTGACCAGAGACCAAAATGCCTGGGCGAGTTCCAACACCAATATTTACTTTCGTAATTTCGGGATTGCCATATGCATCAGTATTTGCTTTATCCAGCAAAGCCATACCGGAAACACCATATTTACCTGTTTCCAATGTCAGTGCTACCAATTCATCAGCAGAAAGGCTGTCATCTAAAGTTGCAGAAAGGGCACGCTGTAAAAATGCATCCACCTCGCCATCCTCTTGAAGCAAAACATTCGCATGCTTTGAGTATGCAGAAAGACCTTTTAAACCATAGGTGATCAGTTCTCTCAAAGAACGAACATCTTCATTTTCTGTGGAAAGTACACCTACTACAGCGGCTTTGGCATCAAAGGCAGCTTCGTCCTCATCCCAAGTTGCCGCTTCGGGCAGAGCATCTTTGTTTTTCACTTGAGCAAGCAATTCCTTCTTTGTATCCAAAGTGGCACGAATGCGAGCTGTGATAGCTTCTTTATCAAAATTGGCATTTGTAATTGTTGTAAAAAGATTCAAAGTAATTAAATGATTGATAGCTTTGGAAACCTCTGTTCCTTCAGCACGTAATGCAGTTGTAACAGCAGATAAGCCCTTGGTAACATAAATCAATAAATCTTGCATTGCTGCAACATCAGGCTTTTTACCACATACGCCTACTTGTGTACATCCTGTGCATCCTGCTGTTTCCTGACATTGATAACAAAACATTTTATTTTCCATGGTTATTCCTCCAAAATTTTTTATTTTTTATTTGCTTCTCATCAAACTGCAGATGGGAAAACAACGGTAAGCAACATTTTGAATGCTTCTTTTGCAAAAACTGCATGAGGTTTCTTTGCAGGCATAATTAGGGATTCACCCGGGTTCAAAACATATTCGCTACCATCCACCGTGAACTGTCCAGTCCCCTCCAGAACATAAACCATTGCATCGCCGCTGGAATCATGAGAGCTGATTTCTTCCCCCTTATCAAAAGCAAAAAGAGTAATGCTGATATGGGGATTCTGGGCTAACGTTTTACTCACTACTTGCCCCTTCTGAATTGCTACTTCACTGGCTAACATTAAAACTTTTTCATGTTCCATATTTTTAATATAGCTCATGCTAACGCCTCCTTATTCTGCATTTTCAATGGCACCCACAGGGCAGCCACCCTGAGCCTGCACTGCTGACTCCAACACCTCTGCTGGAACTTCTCCTTCAGAAGCAATTGCTACGCCTGCATCATTCATCTCAAATACTTCAGGACAAGCCATTGCACATAATCCGCACCCGATACAACTGTCATTTACAAAATACTTCATAAGAAACTCTCCTTTCCGGATATCATCTTTGTATTGTTGTTTGCTTCATTTGTTGAACTCAGTATATCATGGCGTTAACAACAAATATGTTGTTTAAACAACGGAAATAAAATAATTTGAAAAATTAGGCATAAATAAGAAATTTTTTTGACAGCGCTGATTTACGTTGCTCTATCATACTTTAAACGAAAAGTGTTGCAACCATAATCTACTTATTAAGGATAAAATAAAACAGACAAAGTTATCTATTTTCAATGGAATGAACCCATTTGTGTGTTCACACTCATAAAAAATAACTTACAATGTCTGTTTTCTAATATTTTAAAAATTCTATTTTCTTTTTTAAACAAATACACTACTCGCACAATCACCCTTGAAAGAAATCATATCATTTCATACAAACCCATTGTCTGGTTTAATGAAAGCTTTCTAAGTCTATATCAGTAACATCAGCAAATCTGGTGGTCTATCCTTCCCCTATAGCTTTTTACTTTCATTGCAAGTACCTAAGCAGGGATAAAACTAAACTTATTGCTAAAAAACACAAAAATAGCCGCCAAAACCCACGGATGGTCTTGACGACTATTTATCTTCCTATAGAAACAATATGTATTATCTAATTTTAAACTGTCTGGTTCTTCCTGAGAAAGGTACGAAATTTTGCCTCATTATATTTATCTTTCTTTTATAGATAAATAAATATTAAAAGGCATATTCTCTATCCGCATGCTTAAGCTTATTACATCCGGCAAGCTGGAGATTACCGTAAACTCCCCTGTCATCAATGTCGGTGTGGAAATGTCCGTTTTCTTATCCTGTTCAGAAAGGGAAATACTTGCATTTGCAGCAAGCATATTGCTCAATTCAGAAATAGCACTTTGGGCAAGCTCATCAAATTCCAAAACCTCCATGCCAAACATCATATAAGAAGCGATTTTTTTCGCACATTCCTCTTCCATTGATAAAAACACATTTCCCGTCAAATCCCCAATAATGCCTATAATGCAAATAACACCACTGGATTCAATCTGTTTGTTATGTTTTTCTTCACCAATAAATTCCACATCGCTAATCCCTAGCATAGGTACTACATTAAATACAGCATCTTTAAATGCACTTACAATCTCTTCATTCATTACATTCGCTCCTATTAAAACCTACACTCATATAAATTTCTCCAAAAAGGGTATCTGCTTCTACTGAGGTGACAGTATCCAACTTCAATTTAGAAATGGTAATAGACTCACCATGCACCACAGTAGGTGGAGCAACACGCAATCCAAAAATTTCATTGTTTTTATTTAACATAGAGCATGCATTTCCAGCTATAATGTTAGCCATTTCACCCAAAACATTAATCACATACTCTTCTGATAATTCTTCTTTTTTCAGCACACTTGAGGCTGCTTTTCTTGCAGAATCAAAAGACATATCCAAAATCATTCTGCCGGAGTACTTACCGATTACCCCCATAACCACAGAAACCCCTCTTGATGTGTATTCATCATTACAGGTTCTTACTTCTTTATAAGTAGGAACAGCCTTAAAGAATTTATTAAAGGTATCTGTCAAAGCTTCTTTGAATGCAGTAAAATATAACTGTTCCAGCTCTGCAAATAGTTCCTCATCCGCCATAATACGGCGAATCAATAAAGAAAGCTCGTCCCCATCAACAGGTTTTTGAACATATCCGGATACCTTTTCTTTCTTTGCTTTTCTAAGAATTTCTTCGTCCATCATAGAGCTGATGACTACTACCTTTAAATCCGGATCAATTTTTCGAAGGGCTTTTGTGCACTCAAGACCATCTGCATCGGGCATTGTCATATCCATTGTTACAAGATCAGGCTTTAGAGCAGAAACAACATCTATTGCCTCTTTCATAGAATTTGCGCTTCCGATGACTTCAAACCCCTTCTCCTGAAGGATATTGCTTATCATTGCCACCGAAAAAAGAGAATCGTCAACTACAACTATTTTAATATCTTTCATTATGCACCTACCCTTATCCCTCTTAAAAATCAATAAACGTTTTCCTCAACCCACAAAATTGATTGCTTTACAGTTTTTTAGATTCTCCCCTTTCTTTTTTACAGGTTTACCTTTTTTTGTATATTTCTATTATAGCTTATTCTTTTTTGTGCGCATAGTGCTTTATTCTATTTTCATAAGAAATTTTATTGTAAACCATACACCAAAATATTGTATTGCGTACATGCTTCATATCAGAAAATAACAAGCTTAAAACATCATTTCTCCAGGTTTATAACCATTTGGCAATTCCTCTTCTATCAAAAATTGAAAGGATTCGTCTCTTAATATGGGCAGAAAGACCTCGCATGGTATTTTGGTGAATTCGCAGGCATAGTTGTTAGAACCAAACCATCCACCTTCTTTTCCCCGTAAATTCATTCCACGAATAAACTTCGTTTGATTAGAGCAGTCATGAACAGCCAAATCCCAATTTTCATCATCGGCAATTTTCATGAATTTTAAGGTCAGTTCCCTGCTCCAAATGGGAGAAATATAACCATGACGAGATATATACATATTTTCTCCGGCATAATTATCAATATTGTTTCCATTTAAATGTAACTCCGCACAATTAATAAAGTCTAATTTCGTATCTAAAATTGCTTGTTTCTTCTTGAAGAAAGCATCAAAAAGCTCAGGTGTCATAGGTGTTTCAATTCCCACACGCTTAATATACTTTTTCGCTATTCCAATATTTTGAATGACTTTATCTGAACAATTGGATGCACCTAAATTAAAGCGGATTTCATCAAGACCTGCTTCTCCAAGGGCCTTCAAGGTTTCCTCTGTGGCCAAAATACCGTTTGTATATAAATGTTGATGGATTCCGGCATTACGGAATTTTTCTATCATAGAATAATACTTCTCAATTTCCATAAATGGTTCTAAATAAACATAGGAAATCCCTGTTGGTTTTTCTTGAATAGACAACAGTAAATCAATATCCTTTTCATAATATTTTGTACCACCAATATCCCAAAGACCTTCACCAATGGGTGCTATATCGTCAAGTTCTCCATAGTTGTAGCAGAACTTGCATTCTACGTTGCATTTATTGGTTTTTCTGATGGCACTTAGCCCAGTTCCCAACAAGCAAGAACAGCATCCCTTGGGAAATTTTGCATCATTGCCTACATACAAAGTTCGATGATTTAATGATTTCAAATTTTTTATTTCTACCATGAGCTTTTCATTTCTATCATCAATTGCGGCTTCAATTTGTGCAAAAACAGCATAAATAATTTCTTGCTGTTTTGTCAAAAACTCTTCCTCTTCTGGTAAGGCAGAAAAAAATTCAAACCACATCAAAGCATCTTTTTTTGTTATCTTCATATCCTTTTATTCTCCTTCTATAAATCCTGCAAAGCTTCATTACTATTTAATATCCATTTGTATCATGCCATACTTGCTTTATAACCGTAATTCTATCATTTAGCTTTTAAAAGCAAGCACTGCTCATTTTCTATCGCCACACCCATTTAAAAATAGAATATTGCAATCTTCCCACCGATTATTCGACATTTTTTTAGATTTAATCAATTATAGCACACCGTCATCCAGGGGAATAGTCATCTTATGTAATTTCCCATGGATTTTCATGGTCTTTTCTAAACTGTATAATAAAATTTCAGTTAAACTACTTTTATTTCTTTGTAAGAAAACGACTACCTGCTTCATTTCAAGCAGATAGTCGTTTTCTTGTTTATTTTTATTATATAAATCTCATCTCTTTTAGATAAATAAATTTACATTTGACTCTTCTGCATCTCCAAGATAAGATGCTACCCCTGCAAACTCCACTCCATCAATGAGTTCATCTTTTGTAATCCCCATAATGTCCATGGACATGGTGCAGGCCACCAAACGAATTCCATTTTTCAGTCCATGCTGCATTAATGTTTCAAGGGAATCCACATTTTTGTCATTCATGACCTTTTTCATCATAGCTGTTCCCATGCCTGCCATATTCATCTTAGAAAGCTTTAACTTATTGCTTCCCTTTGGCATCATAGCCCCAAACATTCTATCCATAAAAGGCTTCTTTACTGTAGGTCCGTTTGATTTTCTCAGAGCATTCAAGCCCCAAAAGGTAAAGAACATGGTTACTGGTCTGCCCATAGATGCTGCACCATTGGCAATAATAAAGGAAGCAAGCACCTTATCTAGGTCACCACTGAAAACAATGATGGTCTTTCCTTGCGGTGTTTCTATAATCTGATTCTCCCTTTGTGCAGCCACTTTTTCTGTTCCCTTTTTGATATAAACAATATTTTCCTTGTTCTGTCTTTCTGTTTTTACCAAAGTATTACCTGTTCTGCGACACCAAGAATCAATATCTGCGGCAAAGCCCATATCCGTAGCAGATACTTTTAGCAATTCATTCTCCTTCATGCCTGAAATTGTTTCATGCACCTTCATAATGGGCCCTGGGCATTGTAAACCACAGCAATTGAGCACTTTCATCTCTTTATCAGAAATCGGCATTGGTTCTACTGTTTTTTTTTCCGCCGCCTTTAACTGAACTTTACTTTTTTCATAATGCATAGATTTATAGAAGCTGGTTCCACATGATAAAACCGAAACATCCTGAAACCCTTTTTGAATCAAGACCCTAGCGGCATTATAAGAACGAACACCAATGGTACAGTATAAAATAATTTTTTTATTTTTATCCAATTCATTCCATCTTGCATGAATCTGTCCTGAAGGGATATGAA
>JAEZPX010000065.1 GCA_023413275.1 Bacillota bacterium
GTCCTATGGGGGCTATTTCAAAGGAAGATTATTCTCGGATTCCGGGGATTTGTATGAAGTGCTGTGCTTGTGTTAAAAAATGTCCTGCAGGAGCAAAGTATTTTGATGATGGGGGATTTATTTATCACAAGGAAGAGCTGGAGGAACTTTACGAAAGAAGAGCCGAACCGGAATTTTTTGTATAGTCAATACCATAGAAAGCTAATATGGCAGGCAAGGCTTGCATTAGGGACGTCATATTTATAACATCTAAGTTCAATAAGACTGTCACCGCACCTTTATGCATATAAGGGTGCTTTTAATTTATATTGCACAGCCTGTTTTTTTCGAGTATGATAAACGATGAAAGGGGTATTTTGCATGAAGGTTGATGTATCGTTGGATTTGTACCGTATTTTTTGTGCGGTGGTGCGGTCAGGCAACATGTCTGCAGCGGCCAGAGAGTTATATATTTCTCAGCCAGCGGTGAGCATGGCAATTCGGCAATTGGAGGATCGCATGGGAAGCCCTCTTTTGATTCGTACTGCAAAAGGGGTATATCCCACGGCGGAAGGTAAGCTTCTGTATACTTATTTGGAGCAGGCTTTGGGGTTGATTCACGCCGCAGAAGAAAAATATTTTCAAATGGTAAATATGGAAATGGGTGAGTTGAAAATTGGTGCCAGTGATACAGTCATTGCAAATTTTCTACTGTCTTATTTGGAAAAATATCATAAGCTTTATCCTGACATTAATATTAAAGTGACCAATAAAACAACCTATGAGTCCTTGCGTTTATTGAAAAACGGAAGCGTGGATGTTTGTTTTATCAATTTGCCCATTAATGATGATGGTGATTTGGAGATAAGACCTTGCATTGAAATTCATGATATTCTGGTTGGTGGAGAGCGGTACAAGCGCCTGTCTGAGGTCGGGTTGGACCTAAAGGATTTGCCCGCCTACCCATTGCTTCTATTGGAGGATTTGAGCAATTCCAGAAAGTATATTGATCGTTATGCTGAAGATAATGGTGTTATATTAAATCCTATTTTGGAGCTGGGCAGTAGTGACTTATTGATAAGCTTTGCCCAAATTAATTTGGGTTTGACCTATGTTATTAAGGAGTTTACAGAGGAAGCTCTAAAGGAGAAACGCCTTTACGAAATTCCAATTACGCCGCCATTGCCAAAACGCAATATTGGCATGGTGCATTTAAAAAATGTAACCCTACCTCATGCGGTAAGAGGTTTTATTCAATTAATTGAATTTCAAAAAAATTAAATTTACGTTGACAGAAATCGGTCTTCATGATAATATATGAATAGATGTTCAAGTGTTCAAGGGAGTGGGGTGATTCTATGAAGCATGATTCCATCAAGCCTAGCGATATTCATGTACTTGATGAAATAGAGCAAGATTATTTACGGGATGTTGCAGAATTTTTTAAGGTCTTTGGGGATGTAACAAGAATCAGATTATTGCAAAGCCTTTTAGCAGGAGAAAAGAATGTTGGAGAACTGGCTGATTGTTTAGAAATGTCTCAATCGGCTGTGAGCCACCAATTGCGGGTATTGCGTCAAAATCTATTGGTAAAATACCGTAAGGAAGGAAAGACAGTTTTCTATTCTTTGGATGACGAACATGTACAAACAATATTAGAGCAAGGTATGACTCATATTCAACATAAACGTGGATATACTGAGTAAAGGAATAAGGCTGTTAAAAATTATTTTGACAGCCTATCTTAAAAAGTAATATATGAACAAATAATCATATGAACATTTGTGGAGGTGTTTTGGTGTGAAAGTATATTTAAAAGGTTTAACCTGTGCCAATTGTGCGGGAAAGATTGAAACAGCGGTGAACGCACTGAGTGAAACCCGTCAAGCGGAAATTAACCTAGTAAAGCAAACCATGGAAGTTTCTCTATCTGATGGTACTGAAGAACAGGGTGTGTTGAAAAAAATAGAGAAAATTGTACATAAATTCGAGCCTGATGTGGTGGTAGCCATGGAGAGCAGTAGAGCCATTGCGTCTGCCGGTTGTTCCTGTTCCCATTGTCATGAAGGCGGCCATGAACATGATGATAGTCATGCCCACGAGGATGATCATGGACACGACCATGGGGAAGGGGAAGAAGGAGAAGGAAAAAAACTTCTGATTCGTTTTGGTCTGGGTGTTATTTTGTTTTTAGCAGCAGTCTTTATGCGAGAGACCACTTGGGCGGTACCCTTATTTTTGGTTTCCTACGGAATTTTTGGTTATGATGTTTTACTAAGAGCTATTAAAAATATTGCAAGAGGTCAAGTCTTTGATGAAAACTTTTTAATGTCTATCTCTACCGTTGGTGCTATTGCCATTGGTGAAATGCCGGAAGCGGTATTCGTTATGATGTTTTATCAGATTGGTGAGGCTTTTCAGGACTATGCAGTACGCAGATCAAGAAAATCTATCACCGCTTTATTAGATATTCGCCCGGATTCTGCGGAAGTGATTACTGAAAGTGGCGTCAAACGTGTGCATCCCGAAGAGGTACAAATTGGAGATATCATCTTGGTGAAAGCGGGGGAAAGAATCCCCTTGGATGGCAGAGTAAAGGAAGGTCATGCCAATTTAGATACAGCGGCTTTGACAGGGGAAGCTTTGCCTAGAGGGGTAGAGCCTGGCAGTGATGTTTTAAGCGGATGCATTAATTTGGATGGTAATTTGAAGGTTGAAGTAACAAGACCATTTAAAGATTCTACCGTTATGAAGATTTTGGAAATGGTGGAAAATGCCGCGGGTAAAAAATCCAAAACGGAACGTTTTATTACACGATTTGCAAGGGTTTATACTCCGGTTGTAGTAGGTTTGGCTGTAGCTTTAGCGGTACTGCCTCCGGTATTAGGCTTTGGTGAGTTCCAAATGTGGTTTGGGCGTGCTTTGATTTTCTTGGTAGTATCTTGCCCATGTGCTTTGGTGTTATCGGTGCCATTAAGCTATTTTGCTGGGATTGGTGCATCCTCCAAAAATGGGATTCTAGTAAAAGGCGGAGGGGATTTGGATACCTTATGCCATGTATCACAGCTTGTTTTTGATAAGACGGGTACATTGACCAAGGGGAAATTTTCTGTAGTGGAAATGGAAGGGGAAAACAAAGAGGAACTTATGCATTTGGCGGCTTTGGGGGAAGCTAACAGCAATCATCCCATTGCAGAAGCAATTGTTCAGGAATATAAAAAGACGAAGGAAATCTCTGGGGATTCGGCAGTGGATTATAAGGAGCTGGGTGGCTTTGGTGTCACTTACAGCTTAAATGGAGAACAGGTTTTATTGGGAAATCACCGATTGATGGAGCGAGAAAAAATTTCATTTAAGCCTTACCAAGGCGTTGGTTCTGTGGTTTATGTTGCAAAAGATGGAACGTATATGGGTTATATTGTGGTGGCTGATACCCTTAAGGATAACTGCAAGGAGGCATTGTCTTCTTTACGTAGTATGGGTGTTCACACCATGACAATGCTCACAGGGGATAGAAAAGAAAATGCCCAAGTTATGGCGAAAGAATTGGGGATTGATCAATTCTATGCTGAGTTATTGCCTGAGGATAAAGTTCGTATCTTAGACGAGATTAAAGGCAAAGAAACAAGTGGAAAGGTTGCCTTCGTGGGGGATGGCATTAATGATGCTCCCGTATTGGCAGGAGCGGATTTGGGTGTTGCTATGGGTGGCATTGGCTCTGATGCGGCCATTGAAGCGGCAGATGTGGTACTGATGGATGACGATATTGGAAAACTGTCTGTGGGTATTCGCATTGCCAAAAATACAAGGGTTATCGTAAGGCAAAACATTGCCTTTGCGTTGGGAATTAAAGCTTTGGTTTTAGTATTGAGCGCCGTTGGTATGGCAACCATGTGGATGGCAGTTTTTGCAGATGTTGGTGTGGCGGTATTGGCAATTTTAAACGCTATGAGAAAGAAATAAATTATAACAGTGGTTTTACAGCAGAGTGATTTACTGTTTATTGATAAGACAGATATTAGGCAGGGAATGTGGTTTTCCATTTTTGGAAAAAGCGTTCTCTGCCATTTTTTTGTACCCTCGATTCACTGCTGGCACTATAATACAGTGTTTCGTTAAAAAAGAACCTTCTGTGTAATGTATGTTTCTAATGAAGATTTGATAAATAAGGGCAGGTACAATTTTGCCATAGGATTAAGGAATCAAGATCCTTTTTCAGATTTTTTAATATATTTCTGTGCCAATTGCTCATATTCCTTATAAACATCTTCGTTTACATATGCTGATATAGACCTTTTTATGTTCTCACTAGAAAGAGTAACTCTACGGATATTAGGTTCTAATTCATTGCAACTGACACCAAAGGTTGTTACTGCATTTTCTGAGACAATTTCAAATTCGTACCCACCACCACCGTAAAGAATGTAATCTATTGAAAGTGGGTCAATGTTTGGATTCATATATTTAATTTTGGACGCCATCTGTAATAAAGATTCATAATCAGACTGGTCAATCTGGGTATAGTTTTCTTTTTCGGCTAGGCAACCTTGTTCATAGACAAAGGCTTGTGTGCCATTTTCAGGAAATTTATTGAGCCCTCGTATACGTTGATAGTCTACGGAGAAGTAATAAAATAGGCCAATACTTGCAATTACAACGCAACCCAAAACTATTTTTAATTTTTTCATAGTTCCCTCCATGGTAAGTTATAGCCTGTCCCATCAGAGTAACGCACCAACATTTTTTAATGTTGGTTCAGCTACTGTCTTAGTAGTATAAGTTTTATAAGGGCTAAGACCTCCCGAATATAGTTTACAGGAGCTAAATACCATTGTATTTTTGCGTGCAGATAGTTACTATTGATTCCTACAATTTTAGATAACTCGTTTGCTCTAAATAAATGAAAATCATTTGTTATAAAAACTGACGTGTATTCGTTTTCAAAATGGGTATCTAATAGCTTTTGGGATAAAACAAAGTTTTCATAGGTACTTGTAGAGCTATCTTCCATTATTATCTTATTTTCGGGAATTCCTCTTGAAAGCAAGTATCTTTCCATTGCTAAGGCTTCCGTTATGGTTTCGTTGCGGCCTTGTCCTCCAGATACAACGATCATAGCATTTGGATTTTTATTGAAATATTCTATGCTTTTTTCCAGTCTATAGTAAAGGGGTAGCGTAATCTTATCCCCGTTCAGTCCTGCACCAAGAACAATCACAGCATCCTCTTTATAAGTTGCAGTGTCAATTTGACCAAAGACAGCAATAAACAAAATAGCCGAAATCATAATTGTGTTACCTAGTAAGAATAGATTTTTTAGCCACTTAACAACGCCTTTTTCTGAAAGTTGTTGAATCCTTTCATAATAAAAACCATAGATGAAATAGGCAGCACCCACCATAAATGTTGCTATAACACCAACATTAAAACTAATTACCAGTGACAAAATGATTGCATCACACGCTAAATATATCCCAAGTATGATAAAAATAGATTTAATAACCCTTTTCAATGTATACCCCACCTCTTCATTTAAAATAGTCAGTAATACCCCATTGGATAAGGTATTATCTAAAATCTTACAATTAAAATATAACAATAGCAATTGCTTTGGAAAATGGTACTATTTATTTAAGAAATTTGTAGGAACCTTGTAAAAAAAGCCTTTCCATTAACGCCCCAGATGATGTTGTGGGTGCTTGGAAAGGCTTTTTGTTCTATATTAATCAAAAATTATTTTTCTTTTTTGCTTTCGGATACAATTTTTTTCACATTCTTTTCAAACTTTACTCTGGGCAGCATAACCATATGACCACAGCCGCAGCATTTAATACGAAAATCTATGCCTACACGCAGAATTTCCCACTGGCTGGAGCCGCAGGGGTGGGTTTTCTTCATCTGTACAATATCTCCAACTGAAAAAACCATATTTTATGCCTCCTCCTTTTCTTTTACAATATGAATGGTACGCTGGGGGAACGGGATTTGTATTCCCTCTTGATCGAAACGGTTTTTGATACGTCTACGCAACTCTACTTCCACGGCGAAATTGGTCTTTACCATGCATTTTGCAACAATTCGAATAGTAACGGCGGATTCATCCAAACCAACCACACCCAGAATAACAGGTGGCTCCAAAATGCCTTCCATATCTGATGTTTTCTTCAATTCATCCTGAAGAATCAATAATACATGGTCAATATTTTCTTCATATCCCACGCCAATATTTACGATGGCATTGATAAATCCACTGGACATATTTGTGACAATACCAACGGAACCATTGGGAATGATGTGAACTTTTCCTTGAGCATCTCTTATTGTTGTATAACGTAGGGTGACACTCTCAACGGTGCCTGTGATATTTTGAATGGTAACCACATCTCCAACGGCAAAGTGGTCTTCAAAAAAAATGAAGAATCCCTCCAGCATATCTGTGACAACGCTTTGTGCGCCCAAGCCAATGGCAACAGAACCGGCACTTGCAATAACCAATAAGGATCTTGGGTCAACGCCCAACAATTTCAAGATTGTAAACAATCCAACAAAGTAAACAACATATTTCACTACGCTGGAGGTAATTGTATTCAACGTATTTGCCTTTCTCTCAGACATAGCCAAACGTTGTTTTTGTGTTTGCTTTTGAAAGAACTTTTCCGCCACACGATTGGAGATACGTATGATAATCCAACAGAGGAGTAAGGTGCCTCCCACTTCAAGAATTTTCACACCAAGGGTGGCGGCGGTTTCCATCAAAGCTTCAAAGCTAAGAACTCCTTGCATTTTTCCCATTGTTTCCTCCTGTTTCTTTGAATTTTTCTGCGGCAGCTAAAAAAGCAGAAAAAAGCTTCTTTTGTTCTTCGGTGCCCATTGCTTCGGGATGCCACTGCACCCCTAAAACAAAGAAATTTTGAGTATGCTCAATGGCTTCTGTTAGACCATCGGGACTTTTTGCCGATACACGCAGTCCGTCACCCAAAAGAGCAACTGCCTGATGATGGAAGGAGTTTACTGTAATCTTTTCCTTACCCAACAAGGTAGAAAGCAAAGAATCATTTTCAATGAGAATACTGTGGGTTCCATATTCACGGGGCGCCTGCTGACTATGCTTTAGTTTACTGCCCGTTTGAACAGAAATATCCTGGTAAATTGTTCCCCCTAAGGCAATATTGATCACTTGCATACCACGGCAAATTCCCAATATAGGTATATCTTTTTCCATGGCTTCACGGCACAGAGAAATTTCATATTGATCCCTTAATGGGGAAATTTCACCGCTTTGTGCCAATGGTTCCTCTTGGAACAGTAATGGATCAATGTCTCCTCCGCCACTGAAAATAATTCCATCGAGAAAAGGGGGAATTTCAGCATGGGGAAACAAT
>JAEZPX010000205.1 GCA_023413275.1 Bacillota bacterium
GCTTAGACCCCATGAAGGGCAGAGGGCGTTGTGCTGATGATAAAGTATTTCAGAGCATTCGGGCGGCAAATAAGGAGCTTTTGGAGATTGCTCTGCCCGTTATGCAAAGTGTCTACGAAATTGTAAAGCAATCTCACTTCTTATTGGTTTTGACGGATAGTGTTGGTTACATACTGGAAACCATAGGGGATATGGCAGTAGAAAAAATGTCTAAGGAGCTGGAGTTTGTCAAAGGCTCTTTATGGAGCGATTTGGAGGTTGGCACCAATGCCATTGGCATTGCTTTGGACTATGACACGTCGATTCAAATGGTAGGGCCGGAGCATTATGGCTTGCCCCATCATCAATGGACATGTTCTGCTGCACCCATACATGGTGCCAATGGTGAAATCATTGGTTGCTTGGATATATCGGGGGACTTTCACTATGCCCAACCCCATACCCATACCTTGGGTCTTGTGGTTGCAGCGGCCTTTAGCATAGAAACCATGATAAAGCAGCAACAAAGTGCAAGGCTAATGAGAAAAACCCTTGATAGCAGTGAAAATGGAATCGTTTTATTAAACGATGCATTTTGTCCCATTTGGATAAACCAAGCCGCTGAAAAAAGCTTTGGACTAACCATGAATCTTTTAGAAAATTCAGATTTTCGGCAATATATGCCTGATGTGGATTGGACGCAATTACAGCATTGGGAACAGGAGCGGCAATATATCACAAACGATACTCGCCTTTTGGTGGGACGTCACATTTACGATTGCAGTGCAACCATGTCTCCCACGCTGGATGGGGATATCAGAACCTTCACAGTAACATTAAAACGACAAGAATTTTTGATAGATTCTGTGAACAAAGTTTCGGGAAATCGGGCCAATTACACCTTTGATCACATTTATGCCCAAGACCCTTTGATGAAAAAAACCATACAGTTGGCGCAAAAATTCGCCTGCTATGATGGGGTGGTTTTAATTGAGGGGGAAAGCGGAACAGGAAAAGAACTGTTTGCTCAGGCAATACATAATGAGAGCAGTCGGGCAAAGGGGCCTTTTGTGGCAGTAAATTGTGCTTCTTTGCCACGGGATTTAATTGAAAGTGAGTTGTTTGGGTATGAAAAGGGTGCTTTCACCGGTGCCTTAAAGGAAGGCAACCCAGGAAAATTTGAACTTGCCAATTCAGGGACGTTGTTTTTAGATGAAATCGGGGAGATGCCTTTGGAATTTCAAGCAAAGCTCTTACGGGCGGTGGAGTCCCTGCGGATTCGCCGTTTGGGCGGAACCCAGGAGAGAAAGCTGGATGTGCGGGTTATTGCCGCAACAAACCGAAACTTGCGTACCGAGTCGGAGCAGGGGCGTTTTCGCCAAGATTTGTTTTATCGCCTAAATGTATTAAAATTGGACATACCCCCCTTACGGGACCGTCCGTTGGATATCAAAGGCTGTGCTGAGATATTTTTGGAACGCTTTAACAAACGTTATCCAAAGCAGCAAAAAGATATGTCTGAGGGATATTTGGATGCGCTGATGCAATATGATTGGCCCGGAAATGTGCGAGAGCTGCAAAACAGCATAGAAAGAACATTTTATGCCTGTAATGAAGATACCTTAACGACGGAGGATTTTTGCTATGTCATTGGGAATTCAAAATTACAGCCAAAAACAGTTCCTCAAACAGATTCTATGTACAATGAAGTATTAAAAGCTTTGCAAGGTGCAAAAGGAAACATTGATGATGCCGCAAAAAGCCTGCAGGTAAGTAGGGCGACTTTCTACCGCATATGCAAAAAATGCGGAATACAGCCGAAAAAAATTAAAACCATAGATTGAGATTTCTCATTGTATCATGAGAAATTATCGAGACCGTGAGATATTTGAGAGAAATTTTTTCTCAAAAATCTTACGGTTTTTTTGTGTTTTAGACAAAATAAACAAAAAATCTTATAAAAGTCTCATGTAGTGCCATTGTATTTGTGCAAGTGCACAAAATTGTTTTTACTGCCGAATGTGGCACAAACCTTGCTTTATACATAGTACAGAAACAAGGCAGAGGGAGGTGAAATATGAAGCGTTATATCATTGAATTTGGAATGGGCACGGATTTTCATGGTCAAGATGCAGGAAAAGCGGCAGTAAAGGCGGTGAAGGATGCAGTTTCACGCAGTTGTCTGTGTGGATTAACAGAGGTTTTGGGTCTGGAGGACTTAAATCAGTCGGTACAAATTCAAGTGACAGTGGCAGTTTCAAGGCCGGAAGAGGTAAATCCTGTTGAGATTGCAAATTGTTTACCCATTGGTCAGGTGGAGGTTAAGGCGGTAAAAGGAGGCTTGCAAGTCCCGGGGCTTTTTATACCAAGGTTTGGAGATAAAGACGACAGTATAGAGGTTGCCATTGCGGCGGTAGAGGTTGGGATTCTGGAACCATAAGGCGTTCTTGAACAATATTTCAAAGGAGGTTTATGAAATGAAAGTACCTAAGGAAGTCATGAAAGACATGTATCTGCGGATGTTGCGTATCCGTGAGTTTGAAAGCAAGGCACAATCCTTGTTTGCGGATGGTAGAATTCCAGGCTTTGTTCACCTGTACTTAGGGGAAGAAGCAGTTGCAACAGGTGTTTGCGCTTGCTTAAGCGATGAGGACTATATCACCAGTACCCACAGAGGCCATGGTCACATTGTGGCAAAGGGCGGCGATTTAAAATTTATGATGGCTGAGCTATATGGCAAAGCTACAGGCTATGGCAAAGGAAAAGGCGGTTCCATGCACATTGCAGATCGTGATAAGGGTATTTTGGGCGCAAACGGCATCGTAGGTGCAGGCCATAATATCGCCGTAGGTGCAGGTCTATCTGCCCAATTGAGAGAAACAGATCAAGTTTGTGTTTGCTTCTTTGGTGATGCTTCCACAAATCAAGGTACCTTCCATGAATCCATGAACTTGGCGGCAGTTTGGAATTTGCCTGTTATCTTTGTATGTGAAAACAATAATTACGGTATTTCCATGAGTCAGGCTCGCCATCAAAAGATCAAAGACGTTGCCGATCGTGGTGCGGCGTACGGCATCCCCGGCGTCGTTGTAGATGGCAATGATGTGCTTGCTGTTTATGAAGCGGCAACGGAGGCGGTGGCTAGAGCAAGAAAAGGCCAAGGTCCTACTTTGGTTGAGTGCAAAACATACCGCTGGAGAGGCCACTTTGAGGGAGATCCCGGTAACTATAAACCTAAGGAAGAGCAAGAGGCATGGTTAAAGAAGGACCCTATTCCTAGATTTGAAGCTTTCTTGAAGGAAAACAACGTATTGAGTGAAAAAGAACTTTCTGCTTGCGTAGAACAAGTAATGAATGAAATAAAAGATGCCATTCAATTTGCAGAAGAGAGCCCTGAGCCTGATGTAGCATCTGTTGTTCAGGATATCTATTCCGATATTGTAGAGGAGGTACGGGTAAGATGAAAAAGATGAGTTATGCAGAGGCAATCCGAGAAGGCATGAGCATCCGGATGAGAGAAAATCCCAATGTAGTATTATTTGGTGAAGATGTTGGCGAGTTTGGCGGTTGTTTCGGCGTTTCCGCAGGAATGTTTCAAGAATTCGGCGAAAAACGCGTGCGTGACACACCTATCTCCGAAGGCGTCATTATTGGTACCGCAGTGGGTGCGGCGGCAACAGGCATTCGTCCCATTGCAGAATTAATGTTTTGTGATTTCTTGACAGTTGGCATGGATCAGTTAGTGAATCAAGCGGCAAAGATGCGTTATATGTTTGGTGGGAAAATCTCAATGCCTATGGTAGTGCGTCTGCCAAATGGTGCAGGGGTAAGTGCTGCGGCACAGCATTCCCAATCCCTAGAGGCTTGGCTAACCCATGTGCCCGGATTAAAAGTGGTTTATCCATCCACCCCTCAGGATGCACTGGGGATGATGCTTTCGGCAATTGATGATGACAACCCTGTTATGTTTTTGGAGCACAAGGCAATGTATGCCATGAAGGGCGAAGTGGAAAGCTTTGAGCCTATTCCCCTTGGCAAGGGTGACATCAAGCATGCTGGTAATGATGTTACAATCATTGCCACAGGTAAAATGGTACATGAAGCTCTGGCAGCAGCAAAGCAGTTGGAGGCAGATGGTGTTTCAGTTGAGGTTTTGGACCCTCGTTCCTTATATCCTTTGGATAAAGAATTAATTTTTCAATCCTTAAAGAAAACACATAAAGTTGTAATTGCCACAGAAGAAAATAAGCGTGGAGGTTATGGTGGCGAAATTTCCGCAATCATTGCAGAAGAGATGTTTGATTTGTTGGATGCTCCTGTGGTGCGCATTGGTGCATTGGATACACCTGTACCCTTTGCCCCTGTTTTGGAGCAGGCATGCATTCCCAATGCAGTTGATATTGTGAGTGCCATTCGTACATTAGTATAAAAAAATAGGGAAGGAGGGTGTTTATGTCCAGCATTGGCATTATTGCAAATCCCGCTTCGGGCAAAGATATTCGCAGGCTGGTTTCCTATGCCACCACCATTGATAATCAGGAAAAGGTGAATATTGTAAAGCGAATCGTTTTGGCGGCGCAGTCCCTTGAGATTGATACCATTTGGATTATGCCTGATACGTTTCAAATAGGATATACCGTTATTTCCGATTTATCAAAGGAAGAAAAACTGCATATTCATTGTCAGGTGATGGAGATTCCACTAACGGCTTCCGCAGAAGATACCACCACGGCGGCACTAGAAATGGAAAAAATGGGAGTAGGCTGTGTGATTGTTCTGGGGGGAGATGGTACTAGTCGTGCCGTTGCAAAGGGACTGAAGAATACACCCCTCCTTCCTCTTTCCACGGGAACAAATAACGTTTATCCAACTATGACAGAGGGGACGGTTGCAGGAATGGCGGCGGCAGTCATTGCCCGTTTGGCCAATCCCAAGGAATGCTGTATTCAGGATAAGCGCATTGAAGTTTATAAAAATGGAGTTTTTTCAGATATTGCCTTAATTGATGCGGTAATTACCGACGACCTCTGGATAGGAGCAAAAGCCATTTGGGATGCTGAGAAATTGAAGCACATTTTTGTTACCCGCTGTCATCCGGCAAGCATCGGATTCTCCTCAGCGGCGGGATGCATTCAAATTGTAAAAGACAGCGATGCCTATGGTTTAGCCCTGACCCTTGAAGAGGCAGGGGAAAAAATTATCGCACCAATCGCCGCAGGTATTTTAGCCCCTCTAAGCTATTCCAAGGCAGAACGGATGCCTTTAGGCATGCCAATGGAGATGGTGATGGAATGGGATTGTATGGTGGCGTTAGACGGTGAACGGGAATTGCGTGGAAAAAAAGGAGACTGTCTTTCGTTTACCATTACACAAAATGGCCCTTGGCGGGTAGAAATTAAGAAAACTCTGGAGAAAGCCGTAGAAATGGGTCTATACAAAAGATTCTAACAAAATGATATGATTTGGAGGTGAAGTTATGGCACAGGAAGTTTTATTACCCAAATTGGGACTGACCATGACAGAAGGAACCATCGATGAATGGAAATTCAAAGAGGGTGAGTATGTAAAAAAAGGAGACATTTTATATAGTGTTTCTACAGATAAATTAACAAATGATGTGGAAGCAGACGCAGAAGGTGTACTTTTAAAGATTTTAGTGCCTGCAGGAGAAACTGCGGCATGTAAAGCGGTGGTAGCCTATCTTGGTGAGGCAGGAGAAAGTATTGCAGAAGTGTCTGCTCAGACAGAAAAAACAGAAGAAAAACCTCAAGAACAAACAGGGAAAGAAACGACACAATCCTCTGCCGCACCGATTCGAGAGGGAGTTTTGGCTTCTCCTGCGGCAAAAAAATTAGCGAAAGAAAAGAACATTGAACTTGGCTTGGTAGTGGGAACAGGTCCCAATGGCCGTATTACCTTGCAGGATGTGGAGGATTATATCGCCAATCCACAACGGGATAATAGTGCAGAAAAAACAAAAACCAGTCCTATGGCGGCCAAACTGGCTGAGGAATTGGGTGTAAATATCGAGTCAATTTCTGCTGACGGCAGAATCATGAAAAAAGATGTTTTGGCGGCGGCAAATGTAGAAGCGACAGTGGCTCCAGTGAGCAATAATGACCAGCAGCCGGTGAAAGTTAATGCTTTACGTCGAAGCATTGCCGCAAATATGGCATTGTCTTGGCAAACCTCTCCCCGTGTGACTTATACTCACCCTGTGGATACAACAGCAATGAAAGAAATGCGAGATAAATTAAAAGTTGCATGCAAGGATGACAATGTGAAGCTGACATTTAACCATATTATTATGAAGATGACAGCTAAGGTTTTAATGGAATTCCCTGATGTAAATGCAAGCTTTGCAGATAATATGCTCACAAGACATACCCATGCCAATGTGGGCTTGGCGGTGGCAAAGGGCGACGGGCTGATTGTGCCCAATGTGAAGGGGGTAGACACAAAATCCTTAATTGAGGTTGCTAAGGAAACAGAAGCATTGATTGAAGCTTCCCGTAGTGGAAAAATTGCCATGGAAGATATGACTGGGGGGACTTTCACGATTTCTAATTTAGGCCCTTATGGCATAACTAATTTTTCACCCATTATCAATCAGCCAGAGCTGGCAATTTTGGGTGTTTGCGATATGGTAGAAACACCTGTGGTACGAAATGGACAAATTGAAATCCGCCCTATGATGAACCTTTGTTTAACGGCAGATCATCGGGTGGTAGACGGGGTTATGGCGGCGAAATTCTTAAAACGTCTTTGCGACCTTTTGGAAAACCCATATCTTTTGTTTACATAAAAAGCAAAAAACGGATAGGGGCTATGACCTTTGTCCGTTTTTTCAATATAGAAGATGTTGAGATTTGGAAATTAACGATAGAATAGAAAGGACTTGAGCATATGGCAATTGAAATTTTAATGCCCAAATTGGGGCTGACCATGACAGAAGGCACTATTGAAGAATGGAAGAAAAAAGAAGGGGACACTGTCAAGTCGGGAGATGTACTTTTTTCAGTAGCTACCGATAAATTAAGTAGTGATGTGGAATGTGATAAAGAAGGTGTATTGCTGAAAATTGTATGCCCTGCTGGTGAAACAGCACCTTGCAAAAGTGTTGTAGCATACATTGGTCAGGCAGGAGAAAGCGTTGGGGAAAAGGTTGCAAGTGAAAAGGAAAAAGCACCGTTAAAAGAATCTTCACCTGCCGAACCTTCTCAGAAATCTGATAAAAAATCCATCATTATTGTTGGTGGCGGCCCCGGGGGTTATGTAGCGGCAATCAGGGCGGCGCAGTTAGGCGCAGAGGTAACGGTAGTAGAAAAAGAATATTTGGGGGGAACTTGCTTGAATATTGGGTGTATTCCCACAAAAAGCTTGCTTCATAGCGCAGAGTTATATGAGCAAATCAAACACCAAGGCAAAGAATTGGGCATCAATGCAACAGGGCTTAGTGTGAATTTTTCTCAGGTCATTGCTCATAAGGATGCAATTTCCAAACAATTAACTTCAGGCGTTGCAGGCTTGTTTAAGTTAAATAAAATTAAAAAAATTGATGGAGAAGCAAGCTTTATTGCACCAAAAACGTTGTTGGTGAAAAAAGCGGATGGGAAAGAGGAACAATTAGAGGGAGATGCCATTATTTTAGCCACAGGGTCTATCAATTTTGCCCCTCCCATACCTGGCTTGAAGGAAAATCCCAATTGCATTGATTCCACAGGTGCTCTCAGTCTGGAGGCGTTGCCAAAATCCATGGTAGTGATTGGCGGCGGTGTTATTGGTTTGGAATTGGCTTGCGCGTATGCTGCTTTTGGTACGAAAATCACGGTGATTGAAGCTGTTGCCCATATGCTGCCTATGATGGACCGAGAGATTACAGAGGTAAGTGTTAGCCATATGAAAAACATGGGAATTGAGTTCCATTTGGAATGCCCCGTGCAGGCTATTGAGACCTCATCTGTTGGTGCAAAGGTTATTTGCAAAAATAAAGAGGGCAATACGTTAACTTTTGAAGCCGAAAAGGTATTGGTGGCAATTGGTCGACGTCCCAATACAGCCAGCTTACAATTAGAAGTAGGTGGCGTTCATCATGACAAGGGTCGCATTCTCGTGAATACGAAAATGGAGACCAATGTACCCGGAGTTTATGCCATTGGGGACTGCGTAAAGGGGTATGCACAGCTTGCCCATACTGCATCCGCCATGGGAGAGGTTGCGGCGGAAAATATTTGTGGGCACACCGCTTATTATGAGGAAGGCACAAGCCCTACTTGTGTATATATGATGCCCGAAGCCGCAGGTGTTGGTCTCACAGAGGAGGCATGCAAGGAAAAGGGACTGGAATATAAGATTGGAAAATTCCCAATGTCCGCCAATGGCAAGGCGCTTATTTTAAACGGTGGGGAAGGTTTAGTAAAAATTATTACCGATGTGAAGCATGAAGAAATTTTGGGTATGCATATTGTTGGGCCAAGGGCCACGGATTTAATCGCAGAAGGTGCTTTGGCCATTCGTTTAGAAGCAACGGCAGAAGAATTGATTTCTACCATTCATTCTCATCCAACAGTGACAGAAACCATGCGAGAGGCTGCTTTAAATGTAGAAAAACGAGCGATCCACATGAAGAACTAATGATAGTTATTTAAAATAACCAAGGCATTCATTTTTGAATCGTAATTTAGCATGATAACTGTTAGAAAACCAATTCTTAAGCTAGAGAAAATGCGCTCCAGTACATAGGGGTATGGAACCTCATTAATCTATCCCCAAGGGGTAAACAGGTGACTGATTTGTTTCATTGTTTTACTAACATTTTTCCATACAAACTGAAACCACGCATGCCACTGCGTGGTTTTTTACTACAAATTTCTAAATAATTGAGTAGTAGCAAGCTGAAGAGTTCACTTTAGTGAGGTGTTTTGTCTAAAAATAGGGAGTGCTGGTACATCATGGATTATTTTTTGTTTACCTTCTATGAAATATATTATATAATGTTATGATAGAATTTCTTTGATAACGTTGATAAGGAGGATTTCAATGCAAAAAGATTCCTCAAAGAATAGAAAAAAAAGGCATCCCCAGAGGGGAGGACAAAGTCCCCATAGGCAGACACCTCACCCTAAAAAAGTACATCCTCCCAAAGAGAATGTCTATAGAATGGATTCTGCCAGAGAGCAAGGGAGTTATGCAAGAGTAAGAACGAAAGTTTCGCCCAAAAGAGAAGTACCCAAAACAAGAAAAAGGACACGTCATTTTCGGGTAAGTCGGGTTTTGCCCATGTGTGTATTTGGGGTAATTGCGCTCTATCTTTTTGGACAAATGTTGGCTATGTCTGCAAAAAGATCAGAGATTAATATGGAGACGGTTGATTATGGCGGGCTTGATACGCCGGCACGTTATACAGGATTGATTGTGCGGGATGAATATGTAGTTGAAAGCAATCGCCCGGGACAACCTTTTTACCAGTTTTCCGAGGGGGAATATATTTCAAGAAATGCTGTGGTTTGTACGGTAAAGGATACAAATTCTACAGAAGAAATAGAGAGTAAATTGGAAAAGCTTGATAAAAATATATTGAAAAATCAGAAAAGTCGCTCAGATTTATCGGCTTTTTCAGAAGATATTTCAAGAATTGAAGAAAACATACAGCGTGTGATTATCTCCTATGCAGGAAGATCAATGAAATCCGATGCAAGCTATCTCTACAATATGAAAGATCAAGTGCAATCCTTTATGACACAACGAAATGAAATTTGGCTGACTGAAAATGTTGACAGTCTTTCTCAATTGACACAAGAAAAATCCCAGTATGAACAGCAATTGGCACAGAATATGAGTGCATTGCGGGCGGAGCAAAGCGGTGTCTTGGCACTAAGCTATGATGGCTTGGAGAAAACTCTTACCTCAAAAACCTTGGAAGGGATTACGAAAAAACAAATTGGCGAGAGTAAAACCAAATACATTTCCAAGGCAAAAGCTGTGTCTAAGGGGGATTCTTTATTTAAAATTGTGACAAGCAATCAATGGTTTATCGTTGCTTATCTCCCTAATTCTGCAACTGTAAATTGGTCAAAGGGTGACGGCAAAACATTGAATCTACTTTTGGATGATGAGGTAATTCCCGTTAACGCCAAAATAGAGTCCACAGAAGTTGGTGAAAAAGAAACAAAGGTGGTTTTCTCCACGTATGAGCAGATGGAACGTTTCATCAACAGAAGGGTTTTAGAGTTTTATTTGGCGGGATCAATTGTTGAGGGGCTTAAGGTACCCAACGATGCCATCGTCGAGAAATCACTCATTAGTATACCGAAGGAATGCATGCAGGAAAGCATGGGAAATACAGGGGTGCTTCTGGTAAATGGGAGCAATGCTAAATTTATAGCTATTTCAGTGATTTCTTATGATGATTCAAACGTTTATATCGATCAAAGTGGTGAACTGAAACTTGGTGATGTTATTTTGCAGGGAACTGGCGAGAAGGCAACCCATTATACGGTTTCCGGTTTATCTCCACGAACGGGCGTTTATGTTGCAAACAGTTCCATGGCAAAATTTGTGACCATAGATATTTTAGAACAAAATCAAGAATATGCAATCATTCGCTCAGGAACCACCTATGGTTTGCAGGCCTATGATTTGATTGTATCCGATGCAAAAAATATTAAAGAGGGTCAAAACCTTTATTAATAAGAAAGGAAAACAAATATGAGTTATATTGCAGATAATATCAAAGAGGTAGAAGCTAAGATAGCAGCTGCTGCAAAACGAAGCGGCAGAAAACGGGAGGATATCCTTCTGTTGGCAGTGAGCAAAACACAGACTGTGGAAACCATTCAGAAGGCAGTGGCATGTGGTTTGACCTCTCTTGGTGAAAATAAAGTTCAGGAGATTATGGACAAGTATGAGCCCATGGGTGACGGGGTTCATTGGCATTTAATTGGACATTTGCAGACAAATAAGGTAAAATACATCATTGATAAAGTTGACATGATTCATTCTGTGGAAAGTTTGAAGCTTGCAGAGGAAATTGAAAAGCGGGCAGCGGCCAAGGGCATTGTGATGGACATTTTGGTGGAATTGAACATGGCTGACGAGGAAAGTAAGTTTGGCATTACTCCCGATAATACGTTAGAGTTCGTCAAAATCCTTGCAAAGATGAAACATTTGCGCGTGAGAGGCCTGATGACAGTGGCACCTTTTGTAGAAAATCAGGAAGATAACAGGGAATATTTCCGTAAGATGAGACAATTACAGGTTGACATCAATGCAAAAAAAATTGATAATATAAAAATGGACGTGCTTTCCATGGGAATGACCGGTGACTATGAAGTTGCCATCGAAGAAGGTGCAACCATTGTTCGTGTAGGTACGGGTATTTTTGGTGCAAGAGATTACTCCAAATAAAGAAAAAAAAAGAATGTAGCGATTAGGAGGAAGCAGACAAGTGGCTAGATTATTAGATAAAATGAAGGATTTAATGTTTGGTGAATATGACGATGATGAGTATTATGAAGAAGAGGAATATGATGTTCCTGTAAGGGAAGCGGTTTCCAGTGGTTATGGCTTACGTGAGGTTCCCAGAGAAATGGATTATTCTGCTCAGGCAGCTCGCAAACCCATGCCAAAGGGAAGTCCTCAGGTTTATAGCATTAACACAAATGTGCAGATGCAGGTTGTAATCATTAAGCCCAGCTGTTATGAGGATGCTCAGGAAATTTGCGATCAGATTAAAACAAAAAGACCTGTTGTTGTAAACCTTGAAAAGGTTGAATATCCCATTGCCCAGCGTATTATGGACTTTTTGAGCGGTACTTGCTATTCTTTAGAAGGTTCCATTCAAAGAGTTGCTAATAATATATTCATTATTGCTCCGGCAAATGTGGATATCTCGGGGGATTTCAAAGAAGAGCTGAAGACAAAGGGCGTAATTCTTCCGTGGGTGAATAGTGCTAGATAAGGTGGTATAAGATATTGGAAAATTTACAATTTTTACTAATGAAAGCCGTTGACATGTTTTTTTATGTAATGGAGCTTTTAATATTTGGGCGCATTATTCTTTCTTGGTTGCCCATGGGTTTTCACAATCCGATTGGAGCGTTTCTTTATAACATGACAGAACCGATATTGGGGCCATGTCGCAAAATGCTGGATAAATCCCCCCTTGGTGGTGGAATGATGTTGGATTTTTCCCCTATCATTGCTTTGATCTTAATGATGCTTGTAAAGCAGTTGATTTTAAGCTTGATAACCATGTTGTAAGAAACGGGTGATACTGTGAATAAGCAGCAGATGATGAAAGGCATTCAAGATCAAGAGGAGCGTCTGCTTTTTGCCAATGCACTGGATCAGGTTGCCTTTTCTTTAAAACGCCACGAGGTGCAGTTTACTGATTTTATGGATAGGGCAAAGTGTGAGAGGTTTCTGGAACGGTTGAAAAGCATTGGAACGATTGAGATGCTTTCTTTTGGTGGGGTGGAAGATGCGGAGCGGATGATGCTTGGTTTTGCATCTAGTGAGGGTATTCTTTCCCACGAAATATTCCCGATTGCAGTTATAAAAATTGCCCCAAAAAGCAATAAGTTTGGACAAAAGGATTTAAGCCATCGTGATTATCTCGGCTCTATTCTTGGACTCGGGATTGAACGAGGAAAAATCGGAGATATTTTGGTCTCTGAGGACGGTGGGATATGTTTTGCTGAGACAGAAATGGCAGAATATATTCAGACCAATTTGGACAAGGTTTCAAAAACACCGGTAACGGTAACAAAGATGGATAAAGCTCAGGTTTTGTCACCAAAGCGTACTGAAATGCGCCGTATTACTGTGGCGTCGATGCGACTGGATGCAATATTAGCAGATGCTTTGCATCTCTCAAGGGGAAAGGCCCAGTCCTTAATTACGGGAGAGAAAGTAAATGTAAATTGGTCTGCTGTGACAAATACATCTTACATATTAAAAACAGGAGATATGGTTTCTGCCCGAGGATTCGGCCGCTTTCGCATAGGGGAAGTGGGCGGAAGAACGAAAAAAGACAGAATCGGTCTGGAATTAGAAGTGTACGTTTAGATGAGGAGGATTTTGCGTGATTACACCGAATGACATTGCTACCAAGGATTTTAAGAAGGTTGCCGTTGGGTATTCTCCGGAAGAGGTAGACACCTTTTTGGATGACCTTTATGAGGATTATGAAAGGCTTTATGCCGAAACAAAAAAAGAAAAGGTTCAGGTAGAAGAAGCATCTTCCCAAACTGAGCAAATTACAAATTTACAAAAAACCTTGGAACGAACCTTAACCTTAGCAGAAGCTGCAGCAGAGGAAACAAAGGCGGCTGCAAAGGCAGAGAGTGAAGCAATGATACAACACGCAAAACTTCAAGCAGAAGAGATTTTACAAAGTGCAAGAACAAAAACCTATGAATTAGAGCAGGAGATGGCTGCTTTGCAAAATCGTTATGAATTAATGCGAACCAGAGTGAAGCTTTTATTATATGCAGAAATTGAATTGCTGGATAAAAACGAAATCCTTGCAGAAAAGGATGAAGTGAGAAAAGCAAGTGAATAATAAGCCAAAAAGCGGTGGACAATGTATGATTGCCGGAAGCCGCTTTTTCTGCGGTTTGAGGAAAGTTTCCCAAATCCACAGGGCATCTGAAATAAGCTGTGACTAAGCATTTTTGCTGCCACGGCTATTTTGCATTTTACAACAGTTCGTCTTTTTATAGGATTGGTAAGTTTTTTGCTTGTTTGCGAGAATAGATAAAAGCATTGGAATGAAAGATATATAAAAATAAAGATATATAAAAATAAAGAATAAGAGGTTGACAGAATTATGTGGTTGATACCTGCATTTGCGGCGGTAGTTTTAATTGGATTGGATCAGGCAACAAAATATTTGGCGTTGACAAACCTTAAGCCAATAGGCTCCATGGTTTTTATAAATGGTTTTTTAGATTTCACCTTTGTTGAAAATAGAGGTGTTGCCTTTGGTATGTTTTCGGGGCAACGTTGGTTTATTCTGCTATTAACAGCAGTGATTACGGTGGCTTTATTGTATTATTATAATAAATTGCCGAGAACAAAAGAATATCAGTTGGTCCGTATGGTAATGCTTCTTATTTTCTCGGGAGCAATCGGAAATATGATTGATAGAATGTTTCGTGGTTATGTAGTGGATTTTTTTGAGTTTTCTTTTTTTAGGTTTCCTGTGTTTAACGTAGCAGATATTTATGTTGTTGTTGGAGTATGTATATTGGCCTTTTTGATTTTGTTTGTGATAAAAGAGCCGGAAGAAAAAAAGAAGGATGAATAATATGGATTATTTTACATTTGGGGCAGAGCGAGAGGACTTGGGCTGTCGCATAGATGTTTTTATTGCAGATAATATTGAGGAGCTCTCTCGAAGTGGTGTGCAAAGGCTGATTGAAGAAGGTTATGTCAAATTAAACGGTGCCGCAGTAAAGGCAAATTATAAACTGCGGGAAAAAGATATTATCGATGTGGAGATACCTGAGGCAAAGACTGTAGAAATCTTACCTGAAAACATTCCATTGGATATTTTGTATGAAGATAAGGATGTAATCATTGTAAACAAACCCCAAGGAATGGTGGTTCATCCTGCGCCGGGGCATACCTCTGGCACCCTAGTGAATGCCCTGATGTATCACTGTGGTGATGAGCTTTCGGGAATTAATGGCGAGAAACGCCCGGGTATTGTTCATCGCATTGATAAGGATACCTCTGGAGTTTTGATGATTGCAAAAAATGATGTGGCACACCAATCTTTGGCAGAGCAATTGGCGGAGCATAGCATTACTAGAAAATATAATGCAGTTGTGTTTAACGGCTTCCAAGAAGATGAAGGCACAGTAGATCAGCCCATTGGCCGAAACCCCTTAGACCGAAAAAAGATGGCGGTGACACAAAAGCATAGCCGCAGGGCAGTTACCCACTATCGGGTGTTGGAACGAATGGGAAATTTCACGTTTATCGAAGCTCAGCTGGAAACAGGGAGAACCCATCAGATTCGTGTCCATTTGACCTTTATTGGTCATCCTCTTTTGGGGGATACGGTATACGGCCCGAAAAAACAACCGTTTCATTTGGAGGGACAGGCACTACATGCCCGTGTTTTGGGCTTTGTCCATCCATCAACTGGGCAGTATATGGAATTTGAAGCACCTTTGCCTGAAAACTATGAAAAACTGCTTATGCGCTTAAAAGGTTAATAATTAGGAGGGTCAGGAAATGCCGCTGATGAAAAAGGATTTTTTTGGTCTAAAGGACCTGTCTGCGGATGATATTCGCTATATACTTGGTACAGCAGAAACCATGAAATATATTTTAAGTCAAAAAAATAAAACATCGCCCCACTTAAGAGGAAAATCCGTTATTATTTTGTTTTATGAGGCCAGTGCAAGAGCCAAGCTTTCTTATGAATTGGCGGCAAGGCATTTAAGTGCCAGTGTGGTTGATATGACCAGCTCTATCCAAAACAAAGAATTCGACAGCCTTTTGGATATGGGGCAATTGGTTGATCAAATGGGTGCGGATTTTATTATTCTGCGTCATCCAATGGCAGGAGCTCCCCAGCTTTTGGCAACTACGGTGGATGCTTCTGTAATCAATGCAGGGGATGGATTCAATGAAAATCCCGGTCAATCCTTGCTGGATTTGATGACCATTAAAGAGCAAAAAGGCGGTTTTGAAGGCCTTAGAGTTGCCGTAATTGGAGATCTAATTCATAGTCGTGTATCTAAAAGTAATATTTGGGCACTGACAAAGCTGGGCGCTGAGGTTCGTGTTTCAGGGCCCCCTACTTTAATTTCACCGGAAATTGAGAAATTTGGCGTAGATGTTTATTATGATGCTCGTGAAGCGATGAATAACGCAGATGTTATTTTGACAACAAGAATGCATAAGGATAGCCAAAATACTATGGTGTTACCTTCTTTGGATGAATATAAAAGATTTTTCCGTATTGATGAGGCATTGCTTCGTTATGCAAAAAAGGATGCTATTGTAATGCATCCTGGGCCCATTCGCAGGGGAATTGAAATTTCCGCCGGTGTTATTAATGGCCCCCAGTGTATCATCAACGATCAAATTGCAAATAGTGTTGCCGTGCGTATGGCAATTTATTATATCTTAACACAGATGGGGGGAGCTTTTCGATGAAAACCCTGTTGAAAAACTGTCATGTGGTATCTCCTGAATTTCAAGAAAAGGAATTATACGATATCTATGTAGTAGACGGCATTATTGAGGAGATAGGAAAAAATATAGAAATCCCTGATGCAAAAATTATGGATTTGGGAGGGAACACCGTTCTGCCGGGGCTAATTGATATGCACTGTAACATTTGCGATCCCGGGTTTGAGTATTTAGAGAATATTGAAACGGTTTCTCGCAGTGCCGCTAGAGGGGGATTTACCACAATAACTTGTGAACCAAATACAAATCCTGTGATTGATAACAAAACTGTTGTGGAATATATTGTTTCAAAATCTAAGAGCCAAGCATTGGTGAATATTCATCCTTACGGAAGCATGTCTATTGGTTGTAAAGGACGGGAAATGGCAGAAATCGGCGAGATGTATAACGCTGGTATCGTGGGGGTTTCCGATGGAGATCAATTTACAGATGAGGCATCCTTTTTGCGCAATGTCATGCTTTATGTGAAAATGTTCGATATGCCTGTAATTACCCATTGTGAAGATAGAGGTTTATCAGGAATTGGTGTAATGAACGAAGGTTTTACTGCATCCTATCTGGGTTTAGCGGGAATGCCCCGAGAGGCTGAGGAGGTTGTGGTTGCCAGAAACATCATTTTGGCAGAAAATACGGGAGCAAGACTTCACATTGCCCATGTAAGCACAAAGGGCTCTGTTCAGCTCATTCGAGAGGCAAAGAAAAGAGGAGCAAGGGTAACAGGAGAAACCTGTCCCCACTATTTTCTTTTAACAGAGGAAGCGGTGGATAACTATAATACCCTAGCAAAGGTAAACCCTCCCTTACGAACCATTGAGGACGTTGAGGCGATTCAAAGAGGTTTGGCCGATGGCACCATAGATGTAATTGCCTCAGGTCACAGCCCTTCCAACGAGGGGGACAAGAACAAAGTGTTTACCAGTGCAGTTTATGGTATTTCATCTTTGGAGACGTCATTTTCTTTAAGTTATACCGGACTGGTGAAAACAGGATTGATTTCCCTCGCTGATTTGGTTCATATGATGAGCACAAAACCGGCAGAGATATTAAAGCTGGAAAATAAAGGGCGTATTGCAAAAGGAATGGATGCGGATTTTATTGTTGTGGATTTGCGTCAGGGTTATCGTATCGACCCCAAACATTTTGCTTCCAAAGCGAAATTCTCACCTTTTGCAGATTGGGAAGTGCAAGGCAGAGTGATTTATACCATGGTTGGCGGAAGGCTGATCATGTAATCGAAGCGAGGTGCAGCGATGTATTTAAAAAGATTGGATCTGCAGGGCTTTAAGTCCTTTCCCGAAAAAGTAAAATTAGAGTTTAACCAAGGTGTAACGGCAGTTGTAGGACCCAATGGCAGTGGAAAAAGCAATGTTTCTGATGCGGTACGTTGGGTTTTGGGTGAACAAAGAGCAAAAAGCCTTCGTGGAGATAAAATGGAGGATGTTATTTTTGCAGGAACAGAGAATAGAAAGCCTCTGGGCTTTGCGGAGGTCTCCATAATCATTGATAATCAAGACCAAAAGCTGCCCTTGGCATATACCGAAGTACAAGTCACCAGAAGAGTATTCCGTTCAGGAGAAAGCGAATATCGAATCAACGGCACAGCTTGCCGATTAAAGGATATTCAGGAGCTTTTTATGGATACCGGCGTAGGGCGAGAAGGCTACTCTATTGTTGGGCAAGGCAGAATTGATGAAATATTAAGCGCAAAAGGTGATGAACGTCGGCGTATTTTTGAAGAGGCGGCAGGAATTGTAAAATATAAAACCCGTCGGAACGAAGCTGCTAGCAAGTTGGAACGTGAACAGCAAAACCTCCTTCGTGTGGACGATATTATTGGTGAGCTTGAAGTACAATTGGAACCTTTACAGGAGCAAAGTGAGAAGGCAAAACGATATCTGATTTTTAAGGAAGAATTGAAAGAAGCTGAAATAGTGGCTTTTTGCAGAGACTTGAATCAAATGGAGGAAAGCTTATCGAAAATTTTGGAGGATAAAGCTCTGGCGGAGGAACAATTAAAAGAGCAACTCGCCCAAGAGGAAAAAGACAAATCTGCAATTCACCAATTAAAGATAAAAATAGAAGCGCTAGATTTATTTTTACAACAGCAAAATCAAGAAATTGCAGAGCTACGGGCTGAAAAAGAACGCAAAGAGGGTGAAATTCGTCTGACGGAGGAGCAGAAGCAAAATGATGCTTCTAATCTTGCCAGAATACAGCGAGAAATTTTGCAAAAGCAAGAACAAAAAGCTGAACATGAAAATCAGTTGGAGCTTTGCACAAGTAGGATTACCGCCCTTGGCATTGAAATGGAGCTACAACAGGGTCAGCTTTCTAAGTTGGAGCAGGAGTATGTATCTTTAAACTCCAGCTTGCATCAGGATGAAACCCAAGCGGAAAGCTTTAAAGATGAAATATTTGAGCAAATTAAAGCTGGAACAGAGGCAAAGGGCGAAATAGCAAAGCGTGAAGCCTTGCGAGAGCAGTTTTTAAACCGTATGGAGCAATTGCAAGCGGAAAAAACACAATTAGAAAGTCGCATTCACCAGCTTGAAATACATATACAGGCGTTGGACAAGCAAGAAGCAGAGATGAAAGAGAATAATTCTTTTATGGAAAAGGAACTTCTTGCATTGGAAAAAGATAAGCTAAAAGCACAAAAAGAGAAAGAGGATGCACAACGGAATCTAACAGCAGAAAGCAAAGTGCTCTCCGAAATTCAATCTAGGTTATCGGTTTTAAAGGAAATGGAACGGGAAAATGAGGGCTTTTTCCATAGCGTTAAGAGCCTTTTGAATTTACCTGATAAAGAAAAAAGAGGTATTTGCGGCGCTGTGGGGCAACTGTTTAAAGTTGATGAACTTTATGAAGTGGCAATAGAAGGAGCTTTGGCGGGAGCAATGCAAAATGTTGTGACCAAAACCGAAGAAGACGCCAGAGAAGCAATCAACTATCTAAAGCATCATAGCTTAGGCAGAGCAACCTTTTTGCCTATTTCTGCAATCAAGGGGCGTACCTTTGAAGGCAGACCACCTATTTTGGATGAGGTGGGGGTAATTGGCCTTGCCCATGAACTGATTTCCTTTGATGAATTGTATCGCCAAATTGCGGAGAATTTATTGGGAAGAACCATCATCATGGAAAATTTAGAGCAGGCTGTAATACTTGCGAAAAAATATAAGCATCAGTATAAAATAGTAACCCTTGATGGTGATATTTTAAACCCCGGTGGCGCCATGACTGGGGGATCAAAGCAGAAAAAGGCGGCTCATATTTTCAGCCGAGGAAGAGAAATCCGTTCTTTACAGGAGAAAATGGAAAGTACGGGCAGTTTGGTAGGACAGCTCCAAGAAAAGCTCTCTCTTTTCCAAGAGGATATGGCAGAGATTGAAGAGCAGATTTTGGAAAAAAGAATGGAACTGCAAAGAATGACTGTAACCCTGAACAGCAGTCATGGGGATCGGGAAAAAACATCCATGGATACCAAGGAGAATCAGGAGCGATTAAAATTAATTCTTCTAGAGGAAGGTCAGCTTCAGGAGCAGCTTTTGCGAGCGGAAAAGGATATCCAAAATGGTAAAGAAGCCCTTGCTTTATCTGAGAGTAAGGTGGAAAAAGTAAGTGCGGCTTTGATGCAGTTTCAAGATAGCTTGACCGATGAAAAAGGAAAACGAGATACTGTAATGACGGAAATTACATCATTGAAGATTGGGCTTTCCAAAAATGGCCAAAATATTTCTAATATAGAAGAAACGGTTTTGCGCTTGCAAAGAGAGATTCAAACGCTGATACAGCAAATAAAACTGGATGAAGAAAAAATATCTGTTCTTGGTAAAAATACTGAGAAAAAAGATGAAGCAAAAGCAGTTTTGCAAGGGGAATCTGTGCAGTTGGATAATAAAATTCTTGAATTGCAGGAGGCATTGACAAAAACCACAGAGGAAAAGAATAGAATTTCCCAAGAAGCAGAAACCGTTGAACAAAGAGGAATAGGCTTAAGGGAGGCATCGAGACAGATAGAAAGTGAGTTGTTCCGCCTTGAAGCTAAGGTAGAACGGCTTGAAGAAGAAAAAATGCGCATTACCACGCAAATGTGGGAAGAATATGAAATGACATTTCGTATGGCACTGGAATATAGCGCAAATAAACTGAATGCCTTAAAAAACCGTCCTGTAAAGGAAATTAGGGGAGACATTCGTTCTTTGGGTGATGTAAATGTGGGTGCCATTGAGCAATATAAAGAAGTAAAAGAAAGATATGCCTTCTTAACACAACAAAGGGCAGATATTTTGGAGGCGGAAGAAAAGCTTCGTGGTATTATTGAAGAGCTTTCTCTGTTAATGGAAAAGCAGTTTAGAGAGCAATTTCAATTGATTTCTGAAAGCTTTAGTCGTGTTTTTCAAGAAATGTTCGGCGGAGGCAAGGCTTACCTAAGGTTGTTGGATACAGAACGGGTGCTGGAATCCCCCATTGAAATTATTGCCCAGCCTCCAGGAAAAAATTTGCAGAATATGCAATTGTTATCCGGTGGGGAAAGAGCCTTAACGGCAATTGCAATTTTATTTTCAATTTTGTATCTAAAGCCATCGCCCTTTTGTATTTTGGACGAGATTGAAGCGGCTTTGGATGATGCTAACGTCAGCAGGTTTGCCCAGTATTTAAAAAAATTTGCAAAAGACACCCAGTTTATTGTCATTACCCATAGAAAGGGTACCATGGAATACGCCGATGTAATGTATGGTGTAACAATGCAGGAAAAGGGTATTTCGAAGCTGATTTCCGTTGATTTTTCGGAACAAAAAAAGGATGCTATGTAGATTCGAAATGGTTACAATTAATTTTCTAGTCGTAAGGTTTTAGAGGTGAAAACAAATGGGATTATTTGATTTTTTGAAGAAAAAAACGAAGGATGAGCCTTTGGCAGAAGCACAAAAGGAAGGCGTTTTTGAATTAGATGGAATAGAGGTTGAAACACCAAAGTCGGAAGTAGCAGAAATTATTTTAGAAATGGATGAAGACTTGGAAAAAACAGCCGCTGTGAATCGAGCTGTTGGTAAAGCTATGGGGTCTGAAGAAGTTCAAATATTTAGAGGGAATGATGACTCATTATATGGCGAAGCTGATTCGGAAATGGATGTATCTGAAGAAGACGAAGTTGAAATTACCACGGAGGATGGGGAAACCTTTGTTTCTGAGAATCAGGAAGAAGGAGATGCGTTTATTGAAGCCCTTTCTGATTTAGCAGTTGAGATGATGGAAAAGCCAAATGGCGAAGAAGAGTTGCTGGTTATAACTGCTGAAGGAGATTGTTTTTCAGAAGAAAATCCAGAGGAAGCAGAAGCGTTTTTGCAAGAATTAACTGACTTGGTTGAGGAGACTTTGCAAGAAGAAAATACTGAGATTCCAACGGAAGAGCTTGCAACACCTGAAGAAGCTGAGCAAGAAGAAAAGAAGTTGGGTTTTTTTGCAAAGCTGAAAGCAGGATTAGATAAAACCAGAAAGAGTATTTTAGGCGGCGTAGATGCAGTTTTAGGCGGATTTACAAAAATTGACGAAGAATTGTTCGAGGAACTGGAAGAAGCTCTCATTATGGCAGATATGGGTGTGCAGACTACAATGAATATTGTGGAAAACTTACGCAAACGAGTAAAGCGTGAACATGCAACAGACCCATCCTTAATCAAAGGGATGCTGGCTGACGAGATTACTGCAATTTTATCTGAGGGGGTACAGCAGGAGGAAACCTTGCCCAATCCTTCGGTCATTCTTGTAATAGGTGTAAATGGTGTTGGAAAAACCACTACAATCGGTAAATTGGCAAGCCGCTATAAGGCAGAGGGGCGCTCTGTTTTGCTTGCAGCGGCAGATACATTCCGTGCAGCTGCCATTGACCAGCTTGAAGTTTGGGGACAACGTGCAGGAATTGAGGTCATTAAGCAGGAGGAAAATTCTGATCCTGCGGCAGTGGTTTATGATGCCGTTCATGCGGCAAGGAGTCAAAAGCGTGAACTTTTGATTTGTGATACTGCAGGGCGTTTGCATAACAAAAAGAACCTGATGGAAGAGCTTCGTAAAATTGGAAAGGTTATAGAGCGAGAGCATCCCGATGCCCATAAAGAGGTATATTTGGTTTTGGATGCAACCACAGGGCAAAATGCGTTACAGCAAGCAAAGCTGTTTCAAGAGGTTGCTGATATTACGGGTATTATCCTTACAAAGCTGGACGGTACGGCAAAGGGCGGCATTGTGGTAGCCATTAAAAGTGAACTGCAAATTCCTGTGCGTTATATTGGCGTAGGCGAAGGTATCAACGATTTACAGAAATTCGATGCTAAGGAATTTGCCAAGGCATTATTTGGGGAATAAGGAGGCGATTGATTATGGAAAATGAGAAAAACACCTCGGAGCTTCATTATAAGGAGCCTGAGAATACAGGAAAAAAAAGACCGGTGCATACAACACCGTATGACAAGGAAATTGATAAACATATGAAAGCGTTATTCCCTGACCGAAAAGAGCGTGTATTTTATGAACAAACTTCGGATTTCTTGCAGATAGATATTCATTTGCTGGAAGCACCCACGAAAAAAGACTTTCATGTTTTGTATACCGTGGGAATG
>JAEZPX010000081.1 GCA_023413275.1 Bacillota bacterium
AGAACCACAAAAATCAATATCTCTTTGCCAAAGGTTTTCTTGTTGTATTGATCCGGCAAAAGTTGAGGAGGAAAAACCAGAAAACGCAAATTTGTTATACTTGAAATTTCACTTCCTGTTTTCATCACAAAATCACTCTTCCATTTAAATCAATTGAAAAAGATGTTCCTTATCCATGAGAAAATGTATCCTTTATCGACACACGCTTCAAATATATTCTCTCGCCGTAATCCTCGCCCCCGGGTACGCCGATGGCATCTGCCCGACACCTTTGACAGTGTCTGAACACATCTATATGCTTTTCCGCCTGCTGCCATGTACCATCGATGAGGGCACAAGTAGGGGCACTGCAATATGCCAATTCATGCTGTGGTATGAGTGGAATAATATTATAAATACTGGCACCTGCGTCGCGAACGATTTTTGCCACCTCTTCAATGTGATGGTCATTGATGCCAGGTACCAAAACCGTGTTTACCTTCACTGTTATGCCCGCAGTGGAAACCTTTTTAATGCCCTCCAGCTGGTTTTTGATTAAAATACCTGCGCCCTCCACACCCGCGTGGCGCTTGCCGTGATATGTAATACCCCCATTGATTTTCGCTTCAATTTCAGGGTCAACGGCATTCACCGTAACCGTAAGGGAATCAATGCCCACATCAATAATTTCATCAGCCTTTTCTACCAAAAGCAATCCATTGGTACTCATGCACTTAATCAGCTGAGGAAATTCCTTCTTAATTAAACGAAAGGTTTCCAAAGCATATGGTGTTGCTAAGGTATCACCAGGCCCTGCAATCCCCGCAACGGTAATTACCTTACATAAATCCAAAGACCTCCTGATCACATCAATTGCTTCTTCGGGAGATATAACCGTTGACGTAACACCAGGACGTTTTTCAAAATCATTGATTTGCCTATCGCAAAATTTACATTCTATGTTACAGCCAGGGCTTATTGGAAGGTGAATTCTCCCCGATTCTCCTTTCTTCCCTCTCGCAAAGCAGGGATGCCTTAGTGTTAATTCATTATACGATACCCCCATCTGTTTCCTCTCTTTCCCACTCCAACAAATGATCCTCAATCATCTTCTTAATTACCTCATCTATAAAATAGGGAGTCTCAAAAATTGCAAACCCCTTTTCTTCCAGATAAAGACTTGCGCCATCCCCAATTTTTGATACAACAATTGCAGCACAATCTTTAATTTTTTCAATTACCTTATCAAACGCTTGGTTGGTATGACCTTCTTGGGTACAGCATTGGTTGACGTTTCTAGTTTCCAAATACTTATAACCGCTCCCTTTAACCTCAAAAATATGAAAATATTTCGCCCTTCCAAAATGTTCATTCACAACTTTTCCGTCTGTGCTTGCAACTGCAATTTTAACTTCCATGTCTTCCCTCCTGTAAAGGGGAAATTGCTTCTGCCTCATTCACAATTTCCATAACCTTTTATAAAATTCAACTAATATCCCTATTCTTAATATTTGGAACAATTTCATAAGCCTCCATTTAAATTATTGTTCTGGGTTCCAGTATCTGAAGAAACTTTGTGTTGTAAAAAAGCCGCTAAACTTTGAATTGCAAAGTTTAACGGCCTCTAATTTTTTTAGTCAACCAAATTATATTCAATTATTTCACGCATTAAACGCCTCTTCTAAGTCAAAAAGGATATCATCTATATGTTCTATACCAATGGATAACCTAATTGTATTTGGTTTGATCCCTTGGTCAAGCAGTTCCTTCTCAGTTAACTGCGAGTGTGTTGTTGATGCAGGATGAATGACAAGGGATTTTACATCGGCAACATTTGCCAGCAAAGAAAATATTTGTAAGTGATCAATAAAGTTCTTTGCTTCTTCCTCTCCGCCCCTAATCTCAAATGTAAAGATTGAACCTGCACCTTCGCTAAAGTACTTGTTGTAAAGGTCATGGGATGGAGCATCTTTAAGGGATGGATGATTTACCTTATCTACCTGAGGATGCTTTGATAAAAAATCAACAACTTTAAGAGTATTCTCCATATGTCGTTCGACCCTTAAGGATAATGTTTCAAGCCCTTGCAAGAATAGGAATGCATGGAATGGTGACAATGCCGCACCTGTATCTCTAAGTAAAATCGCTCTGATTTTTGTTACAAAAGCCGCAGGTCCCGCCGCCTGTGTAAAGCTAATACCGTGATAGCTTGGATTGGGTTCTGTAAGAGAAGGAAATTTGCCGGATGCTTCCCAATTAAATTTACCACTATCTACAATTACACCGCCAATTGCTGTTCCATGTCCGCCAATAAACTTAGTTGCAGAATGAACTATAATATCTGCACCATATTCAATAGGTCTAATTAAGTAGGGTGTACCAAAGGTATTGTCAATCACAAGGGGAATTTTATGGTTATGTGCAATTTTTGCAATCTCTTCAATATCCACTACATTTGAATTTGGGTTGCCAAGGGTCTCAATAAAAATCCCCTTGGTGTTTTCTTGAATTGCATTTTCAACTTCCTCTAGATTGTTTGCGTCTACAAAGGTTGTTGTTATTCCATATTGGGGAAGTGTATGTGCTAATAAGTTAAATGTGCCGCCATAAATTGTCTTTGCTGAGACAATATTGTCGCCGTTTTGCGCAAGATTTTGGATGGTATAACTTACGGCTGCCGCACCTGATGCTACTGCCAATGCCGCAACACCGCCTTCTAATGCAGCAATTCTTTCTTCAAAAATCCCTTGTGTTGGGTTTGTTAGTCTTCCATAGATATTTCCTGCATCTCTCAGCCCAAATCTTGCGGCAGCATGTTCACTGTTATGGAAAACATAAGATGTTGTTTGATAAATTGGTACTGCTCTTGCATCTGTTGATGGGTCCGCATTTTCCTGCCCCACATGAATCTGTTTTGTTTCAAATTTTAAATTTCTTTCTTTTAATTTACTCATAATAAAATACCTCTTTTCTCTCATTTAAATTGATACTCGCCCGTTTACACATCAGTTTACTTCATTCTTATTTTCTCAAATCGTTCTATTTGAATGATTTTTCCGTCCTGAACTACTAATGTTATAGAACCGAATCTAATTTGTTTCAGTAATTTTTCAATTTGTTCTATTGCTGCTTTCATCTCCATTGACATATTTTTATCCATATAAGAGCTCCTTTAAAATGATATAAAAAAGGCATAAAAATCTGTTTCCAATAATCATTTATAGAAACAGTTAATATGCCATTGTGTCAATCATTATCTACCATATTTTCCTCTATATGGTGTGTGATATGTATAAAAATACTCCTAAACAACATTAATTTTTATAAGCAAAACATCGTTTAGATTCATACATGACACGATAACACATTCGATCTGTTTCCATCATTTGATTATGCATTCGGCTCATCTCCATCATACATAAACACATCATCTGCATCTTACAATTGTTTGCCTCTTTCATACTACTTACACCTCCTAATATATTTATAATCCTATTGGACTTTCATCTTATTTACTAACTCAGCCAAAATCAACAAAAATTTTCACTAAAATTATGAATCCAATTAGTGGAATTCAATCAAATTTTCCTCTTTTGCAAAATTCAACTTGATTTACTACCATCAATCTTTTCATAAGAATATCACCTGTTTTTCCTTTCGTCCAATATGCAATGAATATAGCAGTTTATAACCTGAACCTATACCATTTGGAAATCAAAGACTTCATGTTAACATCTTTGCTTAGATTTAAATGGAATACCTTAAGTTCCTTTGATTTTTGAAGATAATCTGATTTTTCTTTATCAGCTCTGGTACCAATATCAGGAGCGAGGAGTATCCCGTGATCTTCCCACTTAAAAAATCTTAGTGTATTTAAATGTGTAACTGGATGCATCATATAACATTAAGATTAAATAAGCCTTTTATTTATGGTTTATCTTGTGTTCCCCACTTATCCTTACGTATTAAGCAACCATGATAAAGGCTTCGTTCAGTTTGAACAAAGCCTTTTAAATCCATATTCATCTGCCTTAAAATTGATTGAATGCTATTGTACGTAAATGATAGTCACTTTTCTCATAAAGAAATTCGAAGCAGTCTAATTTTCCATATTTGAAAAATTTATATTTAGCCTTTTGAGAAAACCAGTGATAGTCAATATTTTCTTTCTTGCAGAGAATTATGATCTGCATCTGATAAAGGTTCAGTTAAAATGGGGAGTACGGTAGAATGAAGATTTTTCAATTTAAACTTATCTACAAGAGATTTTAACACCTGCGCTTGTCCAGATAACTCCTCACTTGCAGCGGCGCTTTCTTCTGCAGTAGCGGCATTCATCTGTATAACTGCAGCAATTTGTTCTACACCAATAGTTACTTGGTTTACCGCATTAGCCTGTACACTTGAAGCATCTGCAATTTCGTCCACAATATAAGTAACTGATTGAGCGCTGTCCACAACATTTAGCATAGATTTTGCAGTAGCATCTGCTATTTTAGTGCCGTTTTCTACGGCCTTAATTGTTTCTTCAATCAGTATTGCCGTATTCTTTGCAGATTCAGCGCTTTTTCCTGCTAAATTTCTGACCTCATCTGCAACTACTGCGAAACCTTTTCCTGCATCGCCTGCTCTTGCTGCTTCAACCGCCGCATTAAGTGCAAGAATATTCGTTTGAAATGCAATAGAATCAATAACTTTTATAATATTGTCAATTTCCCCGGACTTGGTGCTAATATCATTCATTGCTTGAATCATATCCTGCATCTGGTTGTTGCTTAAAATTACCTCATTTTTGGCTTTTTCAGATTCTATTTTCGCAATGGACGCACTTTCAGCATTGTTTTTTATTCTCTCTGATATTTCTGCAATTGTTGCAGAAAGTTCCTCAATGCTGCTTGCTTGTTCCGTGGACCCTTGTGAAAGTGACTGAGAGCCAACGGAAACTTGATTGGAGCTACCAGCAACTTGTTCCGAAGCTTCACTAATCTCTTCAATAACTTCACTTAGATTATGAATAATGTTATCCATTGCGATTTCAATCTTTTTTAGATCACCTACATATTCAACCGATGTACCTACTACAAAGTTCTTTTGCGCCATCTGATTTAAAACTTCAGAAATATCATTAATGATTCCCTTAAGCATGCTAGCCGTGTTATCAAAAGTATTTATAAGCATACCAATTTCATCTTGAGAGGTTGCCTCTAATTTAATATCAAAGTTCCCAGAGGCTATCTCTTCTGCTGCCTTTACTACTTGACCAATTGGGTTTATCAACTTTCGAAGCACCAAAACTATAGCAAGAATAATAAAAGCAAAAGAGCCTATCGCTAAGGCTATAAGTGAAGTTGTAGTTTTTGTTACATCTGAAAACATATCAGGTTCTTCTATTGCTGTAAGTGACCACCAGGTATCACCTGCCGCATCAATAGGATAATAAAATCTATTCATTTTTACACCATTATCAGCATCGATGCGAGTGTTAAATGCTTTTTTCTCTTGATAACCTCTTTCTGTAAGCTCTTCGTCTTTGGGATTCGGAGTCCACTCAGACATATTTTTTCCAATGCTACTTCCATCTTTCGTCTCACTGTCAAAAATAAGATTACCTGTGGAATCCAAAATGCATGTATACATCGTCGGATATTCAGCATTTTCATTATTAAATTGGTTAAAATTATTTGCGTTAATATCCACAGAGACAACACCTAAAAATTTATTATCCATTATAATTGGTGAATTCACTGACATGATAAGTTTTCCATTTACAATATGAGGGTCAGTAATGGTCATTTTATTTTCTGATTTCGTTTCTTCATAGAACTGAAGCTTTGAATATGTGGAATAGTCACTGGTCTCTATTCCATCTTCCGCCGTATCAGTATATGTATGAACAGCATAGCTCATTATAGCTTTATCAAAAGCATATGGTTCAAAGTACACGCCTGCACCATCAATAAACTCACTTTCTTTAACTGCGCTTCTTATAGCATAGAGCATATATTTTTCTGTATTAATCTGTGAATCTGTCATCTCTATACCAAAAACTTGGCTTTTTTTATAGGTATTTATTTCACCTTCTAATGAGGCTTCCGGTTTTTGATAGTTTTTAACTAAAAAACCATTTATATCTATCGATACATTTTTTGCATTATCTAAAACGTTTTGAACTTGAGATCCACTATATTTAGCCATAACATCAAATTCATCTGAAATATTTTTTGTAATAGAGGACTGAAATTGCTTAATAGTAAACCCAATAAAAAAGGTAAATACAATTACAAGCAATATTGCCTCTATGAGCCCAATTTTAGTTGATAATTTCAATTTTTTTAACATCACGATTCCTCCCTTATTCAATTTTATTAGCTTCCAACCAATCTAGTCCCTTCTTTTAATCCTAGTATTGCTGGCATAAACAGTACTACTTAATCTACAGCCAAAAGGAAACCCCAGAACCTGATTTAAAAAGGAACGCAGCTTAGTAATTGCTTTAAAAAATACTTTTTGGGTTGGCCCCGATATAAATTGCTAAATAATTTAAATCCTTGGTGCAATATAATTCTAAGTTAAATAATAATCTACAGCGATATCACACCATCGTATAAAAGTAAAGCTAAAGGGCTTGTCCTCTGCTCTATACAGACAACTAGCCCTATAACCTTATTTTCGTTTGAAGCTTTAAATTTTTTATCGCACTAAAAAAATGAGCCTTCATTCATCATATTCGATATATTTCCTAATCAAACGATTTGCCTTAGATTGACTGATTTTTAATGCGTTTG
>JAEZPX010000158.1 GCA_023413275.1 Bacillota bacterium
GAGGTACATAATATGAACAAAATTTTGAAAAGAAAAATTAAAAAAGGCTTTACATTAATGGAAAAGCTGATTGTTATTGGTATTATTGCTGTTTTGGTGGCAATTGCAATTCCAACTTTTGGAGGAGCGCAGAAAAAAGCAAGATATGCCGCAGACTTGGCAAATGTACGCTCATGGTATGCAGAGAAATTGGTGACAACTGTGTCAGATGATGTTAATTTACCAGATAATGGAACTGATAGCTATAAAGTAGATGGACCGAAGCTCCAGATAACTACTGCTACTGTAACTGTTGCCGGCGGCGGTGATAAAGGTACTGAAGATTTTACCGTTACATATGATTCAGGAGATTCTGATACTACAAAGTATCCTTCTGTAACCTTCCCCACACCAGCTGCATCTTAATCAGATTTAGCAGTGCTACCGAAAGATGAATGAGAGTTTATAATTACTAAGAGATATACTAGATTTATCCCAATTTCAACCCAATTCCTTGATAGAACTGTGGCGGGTTGCAGTTCTATCGAGGGTTTTGGATAAACAGGAGAAGTGCTTATGCTTCCATTATACAATTTGCAAGATACTTACATATTAGCATATATGCTTATTTTAACATTTATTGTTGGTTCCATTATGGGCAGTTTCATCAACTGCGTTGCGTGGCGCATTGCCCATGGGGAGGACTTTATCCGTGGCAGAAGCCATTGTCCTGTTTGTGGACATACCCTAACCCCTTTGGAGTTGATACCCATTGTGTCTTATTTGAAGCAAAAGGGAAAAAGCCGTTGTTGTAAAGAGAAGATTTCCATGCGTTACCCAGCGACGGAGCTTTTGACTGCTTTGGTTTTTGTTGCCTTGGTTTGGAATTTCGGTTTCAGTTTAGATACTTTGATGTTTATGGTTTTAGGTTTGATTCTTTTGGCAATTGCCCTTGTGGATTTGGAAACAGGAATCATTCCTGATGGTCTGATTATTGCAGGAATTCTTAATTTTGTTTTGTTTACTTGCTTAAAAGGTGATATTATCTTTTTAAAGCTCCTGAAAGGGGCTCTTGCTGGATTGGCTATTTCTGCCCCTATTTTGATTCTTTCCCTTGTGATGGATCATTTTTTGCATAAGGAAAGCATGGGTGGCGGAGATATTAAGCTGTATTTTATGTTGGGGCTTTATTTCAGCATACAGGTTAATGTACTTCTGGTTTTGCTGTCTTGTGTTTTTGGAATTTTATTCACACTGATTTTTCAAAATATTCGTGTGGAGGATGAAGAAAACCCCATGGCATTTCCCTTTGGCCCTTCCATTGCGATGGCGGCAATGACTTGCGTTTTTGTTGGCCAGCCTATATTGCAATTTTATTTGGGGTTATTTTAAGTTTGAATATGACCGGCTGGTTTTGGAACAGCTTGGATATTATATATTTTTAGGTACCGATTAAGTTTGATACATAGGAAAAGCGTTTAAGTAAGACACAGGGGAGGGTTATGATGTCCAAAGGTTATACAGGAATACAAATTGGCGAGAGCAGTATCAAAATGATACAGATTGTCGATGGAAAGGCAGTGAAAACGGCAACGGAAATTACGCCGGATAATCTGGTGCGGGATGGATATATTTTGTCCTTTGAGGCTCTGGCAGATATTTTAAAAACAATGGCGAAAGCCAACCAAATGAAAAACCGCAACGCAGTTGTTGTTTTACCCTTGGAGGTCTGCTATTTACGCAGAACCAGTATGCCTTATATGAGTACAGACCAATTAAGGTTAAACCTTCCCTATGAATTCCGAGATTATATTCATGCTGATCGAGAGGAATATTATTATGACTATGCCGTCGTTGGTCAGGAACTTGATGAAGAAGGGGAGATTCGCTCCTTGGAACTGCTGATAGCGGCAGTGAAAAATGAATTGATTGAGAAGTATACAAAAATATTGCACTTGGCTGGTTTTAAGCTGAAAATTGCGTTACCGGATGCTTGTGCGTTTGGCAATATCATTCGTGACTATGAAAATAAAAATGAAAACCACCCCGATGCTTACTGCATTGTAGATATGGGGCATTCCGGCATAAGGGTGCATTTATATAAGGGAAGCGTTTACGAAACAACTAGGGTAATTGAGTATGGCGGCGGTGCCGTGGATTCTGTGATTGCCGAAGAATTGGATGTGGATATACATATTGCTTCTTCTTATAAAATGAAAAATTACAATAATGTGCAAGAAGAAGAGGCTTGCAAGGAGCTTTATGGAAAGATGATTGTTGAAATATTCCGCTCTATAAATTTCTATAACTATAATAATCCCAACAGCGAATTAAAGGACGTTTATTTTTGTGGAGGATTGGCAAAGGTTACGCCGCTGATGGAAATGATTCGCTCAACATTGGAAGTGCGCTGTCATAGTATTGCTGAATTGATGCCCGAAAATGGGCAGGATGAAAACTTGGAATTGATTTGTGGAGCAATTGGAGCGACTTTGCAATAGGGGGTGAGCTGTTTGGGGATATTGGATAAAAAAATTGGAGTGAAATACCCGACCAAAACAAGTATTAACTTTGCGGTTCGGGAAGCAAAAAGTGTAGATAGAAAATCAATGCTGCCCGTGGGAATTTTTATATTTATCTGTTTTTTGGGCTTTTTAAAATTAGGCGTTTTGGATTTGCGTCATTCTGTGAATCAGGCTGAGGCAAGTGCACAGCAAGCACAGGTGCAATTGGATCAAATGAAAGAAGCGAATTCCATTTATGATGATGTTTTAAAGGAATATAATGAAAGTGTGTCTTTAAGCATCACTTCACCTGTAATTGCAACCCTGTCCCAAAGGCTTGAAATTGTGAACCAGTATTTAATTTCTAAAGCTAAGGTGGAATCTTTTAACGTTATGGATGATATTATAACTGTCAGAATCTCTGGGGTGACCTTAAATCAGGTTTCTAGCATTTATACAGACATCATGAAAAATAGTTTTGTTTCCAACGTGCAGATTTATACTGCCAGTACCGATGGTGAAAGCGGTTCCCTTACCACTGCAACAATGACCATTATCCTTGCTGTGGATGAAACCAAGGTGGATTCCAAAGAGGAAGGAGGCGAGGGACAATGATGTTTAAGTCTTTTACAAAGCGTGAGAAGATTTTGCTGGTTATTTTGGTTTTGATTCTATTTTCAGCGTTATATTACTTTACAGTTGCCCTTCCTTCTATCAATCGTATCTCCGCCGCAAATGAAAAAGCGGCTTCCGTGCAGGATGATATTATGCTGGAAATGGCGAAGATGAAGAAAATAAAAGAGATGCAGGAAAAAATTGAGGAGGCGTCTTCCTCCAACGGATTTAAGACGGTGATTCCCAATTATAATAATTTGGAAAATGTGATGCGGCAAATGGATGCTTTTCTAAGCAGTTCAACGGATTATAAGCTCTCCTTTTCCCAAACCACAGAGGAGAATGGATTGCTGTACAGACCGATAGATGTGGAGTTTGACTGCGCAAATTATTCTGCCGCCCGAGCTATTATTGATAAAATATATACCAGTCCCTTTAAATGTGTAATTGATAATATTAGTGTAGATAATTTGGAATATCAAGATGCTGATATTGTAAATCATCCTGTTAAGGTTACCATGACAGTAATTTTTATTGAAAAGAAGGGTAAATCATAACCATTTAAAAGTCCAAAGAAGATTTTCAAAAAGCAGGCGTAATTGCCTGCTTTTTTTATTTCCTATTTTTTATGAGAGTATAATAATCAAATTCTACTATTTACATTAAAAGGAAATACCTTGCCATAAGGGAAGGTTTTGAAAAAAGAACCCTAAAAATTGAAATTATTAATTGATATGGCATATTGACATTCCAGTGATTGTATGGGCTATAACTAAAATATGACGATAACAAGGGAAGGATTAAAACAACTTTTTTTGGAAGGAAAGCATATGAGCCAAAATACATCATGCAATGTTTCTATTGAAAATCAAGGAAGAGAGGATGAAAAGAATGGATTTTTCATTAACGAGAGAACAAGAAATGTTGAAAAAGCTTGCACGCCAATTTGCGGAAACGGAATTGGAGCCCGTTGCAGAAGAAATTGATCGTGAGCATGTTTTTCCTGCTGAGAATTTTAAAAAGATGGCGGAAATCGGGCTGACTGGAATTGGAATTCCTAAGGAATTTGGCGGTTCCGGTGGAGGCACATTGGAAAAGGTTATTGCAGTTTCGGAATTCGGCAAAAAGTGTATGGCATCTGCGTCTATCCTATCCATTCATTTGATAGCACCTCAGGCTATCTATAAATACGGCACAAAGGAACAAAAAGAAGCTTATCTTCCTCGTTTGACAAAAGGGGGAGAGCTTGGTGCTTTTGCCCTGACAGAGCCCAATGCCGGTTCCGATGCAGGTGCGGTAAAAACCACAGCAATCTTTGACCCCCAGACAAATGAGTATGTTTTAAATGGAACAAAATGCTTTATCTCCGGCGGCGGAAGAGCAGGTGTGCTAGTTATATTTGCCCTGACAGAACCCAAGAAAGGATTAAAAGGGATGTCAGCAATCATCGTGGAAAAAGGAACACCGGGCTTTAGCATTGGTAAAGTTGAATCCAAAATGGGCATTGCAGGGTCAGAAACTGCTGAACTTATTTTTGAAGATTGCCGTGTACCTGCCGCAAATCTGCTTGGCAAGGAGGGTAAAGGTTTTAAAATTGCCATGGAGGCCTTGGATGGAGCCAGAATCGGCGTTGGTGCCCAGGCAATTGGGATTGCAGAGGGAGCCATTGATTTATCCGTGAAATATGTTCATGAGCGCATTCAGTTTGGAAAGCCCATTGCCAATTTGCAGGGCATTCAATGGTATATTGCGGACATGGCGACAAAAACAGCTGCCGCAAGGGCACTGGTTGAGTTTGCGGCATACTTAGAGGATGCAGGCAAGCCGTTCACGAAGGAGTCGGCAATGTGTAAACTGAATGCCTCGGAAAACGCACGTTTTGTTACCAACTTGGCATTGCAGATTCATGGTGGATATGGCTATATGAAGGATTATCCTTTGGAGCGCATGTATCGTGATGCAAAGATTACGGAAATCTATGAAGGTACTTCGGAAATACATAAGGTTGTAATCGCCAGAGAGGTAATGAAAAGATAAGGAGGAGTGTTAACCATGAGAATTT
>JAEZPX010000252.1 GCA_023413275.1 Bacillota bacterium
TAGACCTGCTCAGAATCAGGGTTTTAATAGTCCTGCACAGAATCAGGGATGCAATAGACCTGCTCAGAATCAGGGTGGAAATAGACCTGCTCAGAATCAGGGAGGCAATAGACCTGCCCAGAATCAGGGAGGCAATAGACCTGTTCAGAATCAGGGCGGGAATAGACCTGCCCAGAATCAGGGAGGTAATAAAGACGAGGTTAAGAAGGATGTGGAAAAGAAAGAAGCGCCACGTCAGCAGCCCAATGCCCCAGTGAAAAAAGATGATAAGAATGCTAAGGGCAACAAGAAAGATGATAGAAACGCAAAGGGTAATAAAAAGGATCAAAGACCTAAAGAAAATCCTATTGAGCGCAGACGTCGTGAAAGAGAAGAAGAAGCTGCTCTTATGGCGGAATTGGAAGCTTTGGAAGCGGAAGAAAGAGCTGAAAATCCCGATCCTGTAACAAAGAGCATTCCTGAAACAACAACTGTGAAGGATTTGGCTGAGGTGCTTGGGAAAAAGGGTTCTGACCTTGTGATGAATTTAATGAAAAAGGGCAAAATGATGAATATCAATGCGGCCCTTGATTTTGAAACAGCAGCTACAATTGCTTTAGAATATAATGTTATTTTGGAAAAAGAAATAGAAGCGGACATTATGGAGACTGTATTTGCTGAGGAAGAGGAAGATGATAGCCTTTTAGAGGAACGTCCTCCTGTTGTAGTTGTTATGGGGCACGTTGACCACGGCAAAACCTCTTTGCTGGATGCAATTCGTCACAGCGATGTAACCAAAGGTGAAGCCGGCGGTATCACACAGCATATTGGCGCTTATACTGTTCAAATTGCAGGGAAACCCATTACTTTCTTAGATACACCCGGACACGAAGCTTTTACTGCAATGCGTATGCGTGGTGCTCAAATTACAGACATCGCTATTTTGGTGGTTGCGGCAGACGATGGTGTTATGCCTCAGACGGTTGAAGCCATTAACCATGCAAAAGCGGCAGGTGTTGAAATTATTGTTGCTATTAACAAAATGGATAAACCTTCTGCAAACCCTGACCGTGTAAAACAGGAATTGACAGAATTCCAGCTGTTGGCGGAAGATTGGGGCGGTGAAACCATTTGTGTGCCTGTTTCTGCAGCTACCAAGGACGGCATTGATACGTTATTGGAAATGATTAACCTGGTTGCTGAAATGAAAGAATTACGTGCCAACCCTAACAAAAATGCAAGAGGGGTTATCATCGAGGCTCAGTTGGATAAGGGCAGAGGCCCCGTTGCAACCGTTTTGGTACAGGGTGGTACACTCCAGGTAGGCGACCCCATTGTAGCAGGCTGTGCTTACGGAAAAATCAGAGCAATGACAGATGATAAGGGCAGACGTGTGAAGAAGGCAGGACCATCTACTCCTGTTGAAATTTTGGGTCTTTCTGAGGTTCCTACTGCCGGTGACGGTTTCTATGTTGCGGAAAATGATAAGCAGGCAAGACAGGTTGCAGAAAGCATTGTGGCAAGAAACAGAGAAAATCTGATTAAGGATACACCTCAGAAGGTTTCCTTGGATGATTTGTTCTCTCAAATTCAAAGCGGCAACATGAAAGAATTGAATATTGTTGTAAAAGCTGATGTTCAGGGTTCTGTTGAGGCCGTTCGCCAGAGTTTGGAGCGTTTGTCTAACGAAGAAGTACGTGTGCGCATTATTCATGGTGGTGTTGGTGCCATTACAGAAAGTGACGTTATGTTGGCTTCTGCTTCCAATGCCATTATCATTGGGTTTAATGTACGCCCTGAACCTGCGGCAAAAGCTTTTGGTGATGAAGAAAAGGTTGATATTCGTTTATATCGTGTCATCTATAATGCAATTGAGGATGTAACAGCGGCAATGAAGGGTATGTTGGATCCTGTATTTGAAGAAAAAGTTCTGGGTCATGCAGAGATTCGTCAGCTTTTCAAGGCATCCGGTGTAGGTACCATTGCAGGCAGTTATGTGAAGGATGGCAAGTTTATTCGTAACTGTAAGGTGCGTATTTTGCGTGACAATATTGTTGTTTACGAAGGTGATTTGGAAAGCTTAAAGCGTTTCAAGGATGACGTGAAAGAAGTTGCGGCAGGCTACGAATGCGGTTTGGTTTTCAAAAAGTTTAATGATTTAAAGGAAGGTGACTGGGTAGAAGCCTTCACCATGGTTGAGGTACCCAGATAATTAGGTGAATTTATGAAAAACAACACAAGAATATCTCGTGTAAATGACGAGATTTTAAAAGAACTATCCCAAATTATCAGAGGGGAACTAAAAGATCCTCGTATTGGTTCTATGACCAGCGTAATACGGGTTGAAACAACATCGGATTTAAAGTATTGCAAGGTGTATGTTTCTGTTTTAGGTAACGACGAAGAAAAGAGCAGCGTAATGCAGGGGTTGAAGAATGCTGCTGGATTTGTGCGCCGTTTGATTGCCCAAAGAATCAATCTGCGTATTACACCGGAATTTACCTTTAAGCTAGATGAATCCGCAGAATATGCCATTCATATGAATCAGCTGATTAGCCAAATTTCTAAGGATTTAAAGGAGAAAGAAGCCAATGAAGGGAATGAATGATTCTTTAGAAAAAATCAGAGAAATCATTTCTGCTCATCAGAATATTGTGCTTTGCGGTCATATTAATCCTGACGGGGACGCCATTGGGGCAAATCTTGCCTTGGCGGCCTCCCTGAAAAAGGCGGGTAAAAATGTTCAGGTACTTTTGAGACCCTGTGCGTCCAAATATGCAGTGATACCCAATGGAAATTTGGTTGTGGAAAAGGAAGATGTGACCAGAGCAGAGCTTTTTATTGCCTTAGACTGCGGAGATATGGGGCGCTTTGACTGGATTGAGGATATTTTCAAAGGTGCAAAGTGTACCGTGAACATTGATCACCATGCCAGCAATTCCTTCTTTGGAGAATATAACTATGTGGAGGAGAATGCTTCCTCAACATGCCAGATTGTTTTTAATCTGCTGAAAGGATTTTTTCCCATTGATGAAGAGATTGCTTCAGCGTTATATGCTGGAATTATTTATGATACAGGTGGTTTTCGCCATAGCTCCACTACCACTGATACTATGCAGGCGGCGGGCGAGTTAATGTCTTATGGCATCCCTTTTACAAAAATTTATAATGCTTTATTTGACAGCCGAAGCTTTTCTGAAATGAAGATTATGGGTAGAGCCTTTGATAAAGCTGAGCTTTGTTTTGATGGCAAAGTGATTTTTACCTCCATTACCATGGAGGATATGAAAGAATGCAAGGGCACCAATAAGGAACTGGACGCAATCATCAATTATATAAAGGGTGTCAATGACGTGAAAATTGCATGCTTTTTATATGAAAAGAATGAAATGGATGTGAAAGCCAGCTTTCGAGGCAACGATGGCTACGATGTTTGTGCCCTGGCACAAAAATTTGGTGGTGGCGGCCATGTAAAAGCGGCAGGGTGTACCATTGTGGCACCTTTGGCAACGGCAAAGGAATTGGTTTTTGCCGAAATAGAAAAAATGCTATAGGGGGGAGACCTTTTGGACGGAATCCTAAATATTTATAAAGAAAAAGGTTTTACCTCCCATGATGTTGTTGCAGTGGTGCGAAAAACACTGCACATGAAAAAGGTTGGGCATACAGGCACTCTTGATCCTGATGCTGAGGGGGTATTGCCCATATGCGTTGGCAAGGGGACTAAGCTTGCGGATATCATTATGGATGGACGAAAAAGCTACCGTGCTATACTCCATTTAGGTATCTCCACAACAACAGAGGATGCCACGGGGGAGGTAGTGGAGGAGAAGCCTGTGGTTTTTGATGAGGAGAGCATTGAAAAAACCATAAGTTCCTTCATTGGGGAGCAGGAGCAAATACCGCCCATGTATTCTGCGGTGAAAGTCAATGGCAAAAAGCTTTACGAACTGGCGAGAGCTGGAAAAGAGATTGAGCGTAAGGCTCGGAAAATTACGGTTTATGATATTAAAATTCGACGTTTTATTCCTCCTTGTCAAGTAGAGTTGGATGTGGAATGCTCTAAAGGCACGTATATCCGTACATTATGTGCTGATATTGGCAAGGCATTGGGGTGCGGCGGACATATGGCAAGTTTGCTTAGAACTGCTACCGGTGCATTTACTTTGGAAAATGCCATCAAGCTTCATGAATTAAAGGCTTTAGAGGAAGCAGGACAGGTTGACACTGTGCTTTTGGGGTTGGCAGATGCCCTGAAGGACTATACACGGGTTCATGTTTCAGAAAAATCTGCAAAGCTGTTATACAACGGCGGTAAGATACGAAGTGAATTTTTTCGGGCTGAAAAAGAGTTGAAGGAAGGTCAAGAGGTTATTGTTTTTGACCACAAGAAGGACTTAACGGGGATATATACAATTGTACAGGAAGAAAAAAGCTTTTTTATCAAACCATTAAAGATGTTGATTTAAGGAGTAGAGAAATGGAACATATCACGGATACGCACATAGACCAGAATCAGCCGACAGCGGTAACGCTGGGCAATTTTGACGGCTTGCACTTGGGACATCGTGCGTTGATCAAATTGACAAAGCAATTTGCTGAGGAAGAAGGGTTAAAGAGTGTTGTATTTACTTTTTCTCCCCATCCGATGCTGGTGTTCGGGAAAAAAGATGACTTTGCGCTGATTATGGCTCCTTCGGAAAAGAAATATACTATGGAGCAATTGGGCATAGATACTTATATAGAGTATCCCTTTGACCAAGCATTTGCAGCAATGAGTGCCGAAGATTTTGCAATAAAGCTGATTTTTGAAAGAATGCAATGCCGTGTTTTGATAGTAGGAGAAAATTATCACTTTGGCGCAAACCGTTCAGGTGATTACGAAATGCTGCAAAGGCTGGGAGAGGCCCGTGGTGTTAAAGTTATTGCAGTACCCTCCGTTTTATTTGAGGAGGAACGGGTTAGCTCCTCTAGAATTCGTAAGTGCTTGATACAAAAGGATTTAGAGGAAGCAAACCGTATGCTGACAGAGCCGTATTTCATTTTGGGGACGGTAACTGAGGGAAAGAAACTGGGCAGAACCATTGGTTTTCCTACAATTAACATTATCGCCCACCCCTTAAAGTTGTTTCCCCCAAATGGTGTATATGCAACAAAGACCTTGTATAAAGGGAAGTATTATTATGGCGTGACCAATATTGGAATTAATCCTACAGTAAATGGTACACAGAAAATTGTAGAGACCTATTTGCTGAATTTTAATGAAAATGTTTATGGTGAAACATTGCAAACATTTTTCTATAAATTTTTACGCAGTGAACGTAAATTTCCCGGTGTTGAGGAATTGCGTCAGCAAATCAAAATAAATGCTGAACAGGCAGCAGAATATTTTGCATCTGAGGAGTATTTAATCAAATGGAAAAGCGCCCAAGAGTAAAATTTGGGGAGTAAAAATATGAGTCAAAACAAGAAAATATGGGCAACCCTTGCGTTGCTTTTAACAGCTGCCATTTGGGGCAGTGCCTTTGTTTTCCAAAAGTTTGCCGTTGACGAATTAACTACATCTTTTATTGTTGCGTCTCGCTTTACTGTTGCAGGGATAATTACTGCCCTTGCAACAATTAAAAAGTGGCATCGCATTGACAAGGAATATTTGATAGGAGGATTGGTTAGCGGTTCAACCATGGTGTTGGGTTCCGGATTGCAAACCATCGCCATGACTTATGGCACAACCCCTGGAAAAAGTGCATTTTTAACTTCGGCCTATTGTGTGATCGTACCTTTTTTGGGTTGGATTTTTATGAAAGAACAGCCTAAGAAAAATCACATCATCTCAGCCGCTATCTGCTTATTGGGCATCGGATTGATTTCTTTGGAAGGAAGCATGAAAATCACTTTAGGCGATGGGCTTACACTGTTATGCAGTGGAGCGTTTGCGGCAAATATTATATCCATTGCATATTATTGCAGAGGAAGAGACCCTATGCTTTTGACGATGTTACAAATTTGTGTGGCTGGGGCATTAGGATGGATTTCTGTTCTTGTAACAGGAGGATTCCCACACAGCGTATCGTTGGCGGCGGCAGGAAATGTGCTTTATTTGGCAATATTTTCAACGGCTGTATGTTTATCCTTACAAAGTATTGGGTTAAAATATATTAATGCGACAGTGGGCACAATTATTTTAAGCTTGGAATCTGTTTTTGGCGTGGTTTTCTCAGTACTACTTTTTAAGGAGCAGATAACAATAAAAATGGCAATGGGATTTGTTGTAATTTTTATTGCTATTCTTTTATCTCAGTTTGATTTTACAAAATCTGTCGATGAAAAAGTTGAGGAAAACCCAGAGAATTAGCGTATTATCCTTGCAATGGAAAAGGTAGTATGCTAAAATAAAAATGCTGTAAATCCGAGACTCGGTCTTTGGACTCTCCAACCATTACTTAGTCTTTGGGGATGCATAGTAAAATATTTCAGGAATTATTTAAGGAGGAAATAACAATGGCAACAATCAACAAACAGGAAATTATCGCAAAATACGGCAGAACCCCTAATGATACAGGTTCTCCCGAAGTACAGATCGCTCTGTTGACAGCAAGAATTACAATGCTTACAGATCATTTGAAAGATCACAAGAAGGATCACCACTCCAGAAGAGGTCTTTTGAAAATGGTAGGACAGAGAAGAGGTCTTTTGAACTATTTGAAGGATCTGGATATTGAAAGATATCGTGCTATCATTGTTGAACTGGGTCTGAGAAAGTAAGAATTGCGATATAGGGATGAGAGAGGAAATTTCCTCTCTTTTCTTCTATGATTTCAAAAAAGAAAAGTAAGTGTATGTGGCACTATAGATTTCCAGCTTTTTTCATAGCTAAGGGTATGAGTGAAGCTGAAGATCTATGGTGCATAGAAGAAAAAACAAAAGGAGACTTCATTATGTTTAGAACTTATACCATGGATTTAGCAGGCAGAACCCTGACGGCTGAAATTGGCAGAGTTGCAGAACAGGCCAATGGCGCAGTTATTTTGCGCTATGGTGAAACCACAGTTTTGGTAACCGCTACTGCATCTCAAAAGCCCAGAGAAGGAATCGACTTTTTCCCTCTGAGCATTGACTACGAAGAAAGACTTTATTCCGTAGGTAAAATTCCCGGGGGCTTTATTAAAAGAGAAGGCAGACCCTCTGAGAAGGCTGTTTTAACCTCCAGATGTATCGATAGACCATTAAGACCTTTATTCCCCAAGGATTACAGAAATGATGTTGCCATTGTTGCGACAGTTATGTCTGTTGATCAGGATTGTTCACCTGAGGTTATTGCCATGATTGGTGCTTCTTTGGCGTTGAATATTTCTGATATTCCTTTCACCGATCCTGTTTCTTCCGTTAGCATTGGCTATTGCGATGGTCAGTTGGTTGTAAACCCTACGGCAGAGCAAAGAGAAACCTCCAGATTATCCTTAACTGTTTCCTCCAAAGAGGACAAGGTTATGATGATTGAAGCCGGAGCAGATGAAATTCCTGACGAATTGATGATGGAAGCCATCCATTTGGCTTTTGACACAAACCTTGAGGTTGTAAAATTCATTAAAGATATCGTAGAAAAAGAAGGCAAAGAAAAAGCGCCTTATGAAGAGCATGTCATCAATCAGGAAGCTTATGACTTGGTTACAAGCTATATTACAGATGCAAGAATGGAAGATGCTGTTTTTGCTGAATTGAAGCAAGACAGAGATGCAAAGCTTAAAGTCATTACGGAAGAAGTAACAGAAGCTTTGACAGAAAAATTAACTGGGATTTATGGTGAAGACGCAAAAATCGGTGAATTGTTGGGCGAAATTATCTATAAATTCGAGAAGATGACCGTTAGACGTATGATTTTGAGAGACCACAAGCGTCCTGACGGTCGTGGCATTGAAGAGATTAGAAAGCTTTCCGCTGAAATTGATGTGTTGCCCCGTGTTCATGGTTCTGCATTGTTCTCTAGAGGACAGACACAGTGCTTGACAGTAACCACATTGGGCATGATTAGTGAAGGTCAGCGTTTGGATGGTTTAGATACCAATGAAACAGGCAAGCGTTATATCCATCATTATAACTTCCCCGGCTATTCTGTAGGTGAAGCAAAAACTTCCAGAGGACCCGGTAGACGTGAAATTGGCCACGGCGCATTGGGTGAAAGAGCTTTGTTGCCTGTTATTCCCAGTGAAGAGGAATTCCCTTATGCAATCCGTTTGGTTTCCGATATTTTAAGCTCCAACGGCTCTACTTCTCAGGCAAGTATTTGTGGTTCCACATTGTCCCTGATGGCGGCAGGTGTACCCATTAAGCGTCCCGTTGCAGGTATTTCTGTAGGCTTGGTAACAGGTGATACAGAAGATGATTTTGTTGAAATTACTGATATTCAAGGCGTTGAGGACTTCTTTGGCGATATGGACTTTAAGGTTGCCGGAACCAGCGTTGGTATTACGGCTATCCAGATGGATATGAAAATTAAAGGTTTGACTTTTGCTATGATTGAGCAGGCATTTGCTCAGACAGGAAGAGCAAGAGAATATATTTTAAACGAAGTTATGCTGAAGGCAATTTCTGAATCCAGAAAAGAACTTTCTCCTCATGCACCAAAGATTGCTTCTATGCAGATTGACGTTGAGAAAATTGCAGAGGTAATTGGTACAAGAGGTAAAGTAATCAAAAAGATTATTGAGGAAACAGGCTGTGCAATTGATACTGAGGATGACGGCACAATCTTCATCAAGGGTATTAATGCTGCAGATATTCAGCGTGCTATTGATATGATTAATGCCATTGTAAAAGATCCTATTCCAGGCACAATTTACACCGGAGCAATCACAAGATTGATGGCTTTTGGCGCATTCTTTGAAATTGCACCGGGAAAAGAAGGCTTGGTTCATATCTCCAAAATTTCCAACAAACGTGTGGAAAAAGTTGAGGATGTATTGGCAGTGGGTGACATTGTTAGCGCGAAGCTGATGGAAATTGACAAGCAGGGCAGATTGAATTTCTCCATGAAAGATGCTCTACCTCAGGAAGAAAAGCCTAAGGAAGAAAAGCCTAAGGAAGAAAAACATAGTCATTAAGCATAATATCTAACAGATAGGAGGCTGTGAAAAGGAAGGTTTTCCTGCACAGTCTCTTTCTTTATGAAAGCATAAAAAATATAGTTTGGAACATGATAAAAGAAATTAGCGTTTTGCATGGGAGAGATTATATGGTTATTATTAAAAAATTACAAAACGGGATTTCTGTTGCTTTAGAAGAAATTGCCTATGTACGAAGCATTTCATTTGGCATTTGGGTAAAAAATGGTTCCAGAAATGAGAGGCCTGAGGAAAACGGTGTATCTCATTTTATCGAGCATATGATGTTTAAAGGAACAGAAAACAGAAGTGCAAAGGAAATTGCACAGGCCATGGATGCTTTAGGTGGACAGATTAATGCTTATACCACAAAAGAATACACCTGCTATCATACCCGTGTATTAGACGAGCATTTTACCACAGCATTAGAGGTTATGAGTGATATGCTTTTGCAATCTTTATTTGCCCAAAAAGATGTAGAAAAAGAGCGTAACGTTATTATTGAGGAAATCAATATGTATGAAGATGCACCGGAGGAATTGGTGCATGATGCTTTACAAGATAGCATTTGGCGGGGAAGTTCTTTGGGAATGCCTATTTTGGGAACTACAGAGACAATTTCATCATTTACCTCGGAGAGCATTCGTGATTATTATGAGAGAAATTATCAGCCGGAAAATATTGTACTATCCATTGCAGGAAATTTTAAAATTGACGAAGTGATGGAGGAGCTGAATAAAGCCCTTGGTTCTTGGGAGAGAAAACAGCCGTTTGTTCAATATGACTCCAAAGCAGAGTATCAAATATCCCATGTAGTAAGGGAGAAGGACGTGGAGCAGGTGCATAGCTGTGTCGCCTTTCCCAGCGTGGAGAGAGACCATCCTATGAAGTATGCCCTTGGTGTATTTAATACCATTTTTGGCGGTGGAATGAGTTCTAGATTATTTCAGAAGATACGGGAAGAAAATGGCTTAACCTATTCCATTTACAGTTACACAACGGCATTTTCCGATACAGGATTATTTTCGGTTTGCGGTGGTATGAATCCAAACCAATTGGAGCGGGTGTATGACCTTATCTTGCAGGAAATTGAAGATGTAAAAAAGAAAGAATTGCCACAAACACTCATTGATGTGACCAAGGAACAGTTGATTAGCAACTATATCATTGGTACGGAAAGTACGTTAAATAGGATGACAGCATCAGGATCTGCCTTGCTTTTGCGTGGCGTGGTTCAGGATTCTGAAGAGGTCATTGGGAAGCTTAGTGAAGTAACAGCCCATGATATTTTGCAGGTTACAAATATGATTTTTGATACAGAAAAAGTGAGTTGGAGTGCAGTGGGAAATGTAAAAGGGAAAGATATTGACAAAATAGGAAAAAAAGTTTTTCATAAATCATAGAATCCTAGGGATAATAAGGATACGGTATCATTCCGTAATTCTTTTTATAGGAGGTCTTTTATGAAAACTGCAAATGCAATCGCATTAACACTGGTGATTATCGGTGCGTTAAACTGGGGATTAATTGGCTTTTTCGGCTATGATGTTGTAACCAGCATCTTTGGCGGAAACATGTTCTGGATCTCCAGAGTGATTTTTGGTCTGGTAGGCTTGGCAGGGCTTTGGTCATTATCTTTCTACAATTCCCTTGTACAAGAAAACCCTACCGTTCGTATTGCAAGACATTAATCAAAATTGCAGCGGGAAACCGCTGCTTTACATAGAACAGGGGGAGCAAAATGCGTTTTACAAAAATGGAAGGCTGCGGAAACGATTATATTTATATCAACTGTTTTGAAGAAGCGGTGGATCAGCCTGAAAAGTTAGCCATTGCCATGAGCGAGAGGCATTTTGGCGTTGGCGCCGACGGCTTAGTATTGATTATGCCATCGGAGAAGGCAGATTTTCGCATGCGCATGTTTAATCTGGATGGCTCAGAAGGAGAAATGTGTGG
>JAEZPX010000227.1 GCA_023413275.1 Bacillota bacterium
CCAATATAGATTGCTTGATTACGCAAATCTTCCTGCTGCTGAACCGAAAAATAAGAATACATCATGCCCAACACCAGCACAACAACGGACAGCATCATAACCATAGCCACGCCAAATATAGCTCGAAAAATGCGTTTTGTCACAGACTGCCTCCAATCTTATATCCAACGCCCCGCACCGTTTCAATATTTTGTCCCCAATCTCCTAATTTTTGACGAAGGGTTCGAATGTGCACATCAATCGTCCGGTTTTCTCCGTCAAAACCGTATCCCCAAATACTGTTCAGCAATTGATCTCTAGTCAGAACTTTTCCTTTGTTTTCCATCAGCAAACTCAGAAGCTCAAACTCCTTTAGTGTTAAGATTACCTCTCTCCCATCTACTGTTACTTCGTGTCGGGATTGGCTGAGGGATAAACCACCAAGGGTATGCTCCAAGGATTCTTCTTCCCCTTCTGCACGGCGCAAAAGAGCTTTCACCCGAGCCAGAAGCTCCATCATACCAAAAGGCTTGGCAACATAATCATCAGCTCCGCTGTCAAGTCCAATTACCTTATCAAATTCGCTTCCTTTTGCCGTCAACAGTATAATAGGCACTTTTTTTGTCTTTGAAGAAGCACGTAGCTTTTTCAAAATGCTAATACCGTCTTCCTCTGGTAACATCAAATCCAGTACGATGAGTGATGGAATTTCTTTTTCTATTGCAACCCAAAAAGCGGAGGGTTTCTCAAAGCCTTCCGCAGCAAATCCCCCACTGTTTAAAGTATAAGCTACAAGTTCTCGTATACTGTTGTCATCCTCAACCAAATAAATCAAAGCGCAACACCCTTTCAGACCAAAGACTGCTCATTTATCATCAACTTGAAGTTCAAGCCTAACATTTCAGCTGCCTTTCGGCATAAAATCATACGCCCTAAAAAAATCTCGAAATAATCCATCACAGAGCCATAATGGGTATCTACCGTCAACTTCAGCTTAATAATTGAGTGCTCTTCATTGATTTTCAAAACAGCTTTCTTTACCGAATAATTCACTCTGTCATGAATATCAAAGGAAGTTTTGTCCTCATTTCTTACACGACTTCTGCGTACATCGGATTTATCCGCCAAAATCAACGCTGCAGCAATGGCATTCACGGGAATTCCCGTGCCTTCGTCATGGTTGCCAATAGCCGTGACCACAGTGGCAATGTCCTCCGGCTCCATATCTAGATTATCCAGAATTCGAAAAGCCATAACCGCTCCACTTTGGGAGTGATCTACCCTGTTTACCAAATTTCCAATATCGTGTAAATATCCGGCAATTTGCCCCAATTCAACTTCATGGGGGGTATAGCCCAACGTTTCCAAAATGTACTTTACCGACTCGGCGACCTTGGTTACATGTGCAAAAGAATGCTCCGTATAACCCAATGCCGCCAAAGACTCATCAGCCTTTTTAATATATGTGCGAATTCCTTCATTTTGTCTAATCTCTTCGTATGTTATCATTTATTCCCTTCTTCCATTCCCATTTTTACATGACATCCGGTTATGGAGTATTCAACCCATTCAGCAATATTTGTTGCATGATCACCAATACGCTCCAAATATTTTGCAATCATAATTAAGTCAATGCATAATTCCCCATTGTTTTTGTCTTTTCCAATTAAATCAATTAATTCTTGTTTTACTTCAACAAATAAATTATCTAAAACATCATCATATTCCATAACACTTTTCGCAAGCTTTAAATCCTTATTTACAAAGGAGTCCACGCTCTCGGTTACCATTTTTATTGCCGCTGCTGCCATATCCCGAATGTGCAATTTGCTCTTCGTATCATTATCTTTTAAGAAAGCAGTAATTTCTGCAATGTCCGCCGCCTGATCACCAATACGTTCCATATCAGAAATCATTTTTAAAGCGGAAGAAATCAATCGTAAATCCCTTGCAACAGGCTGCTGCTGAAGCAAAAGGCGCATGCATAGGGCCTCAATGTCTCTTTCTTTACGGTCAATATCGCTTTCCTTCTCCGTTGCCACCTTAGCAGCAACTTCGTCATTTTCCAAAAAAGCCTTCATTGATGCGTTAATTGCTTCTTCGCATAAAGCACCCATTTTTATCATCTCTACATCAAGTTGTTCTAATTGTGAATCAAAACGACTTCTAACCATTATCAGCCAAACCTCCCTGTAATATAATCCTCTGTGCGTTTATCCTTCGGCATAGAGAACAATTCCTCTGTCTTGCCAAATTCCACTACTTCGCCCAATAGGAAAAACGCCGTATTGTCAGAAATTCGTGCCGCCTGCTGCATGTTATGCGTTACCATAACAATAGTGTACTCCTTTTTCAACTCTAAGGCAAGGTCTTCAATACGAGATGTAGAGATAGGATCTAGGGCACTTGTAGGTTCATCCATTAGCAATACCTCAGGCTGTACTGCCAAAGCACGGGCAATACAAAGTCTTTGCTGCTGGCCACCGCTCATTCCCAGTGCATTCTTTTTTAATCTGTCTTTCACTTCATCCCAGATGGCCGCATCCCGCAGAGCCTTCTCAACAATTTCGTCCAGCTTCACCTTGGATCGCACACCATGGGTTCTGGGGCCAAAGGCAACATTATCATAAATACTCATAGGAAATGGATTGGGCTTTTGAAATACCATACCCACCCGCTTACGCAGAAGGTTAATATCCATTCCTTTATAAATATCTTCTCCATCCAGTAAAACCCGTCCCGTTATTCTGCATCCCTCAATCAAATCATTCATGCGGTTTAATGATTTCAATAACGTAGATTTTCCACATCCCGAAGGCCCAATAAAAGCTGTGATTTCATTTTCAGGCACTTCTAAATAAATATCTTGTAATGCTTTAAAATTGCCGTAATATAATTCCAAATCGGAAATGGATATTTTACTCATTCCTTCACTCCTACTCTCTTAGCAATAAACGCAGAAAGCGCATTAATACCAATTACGAAAACCAATAAAATGACTGCCGTTGCATAGGCCTGATCCATGTAAAGCCCTTCATTTAACAGCGCATACATATGTACCGCCAGAGTTCTGCCCGATTCCATAACACTTCCGGGTACAACGGGTGCCGTGCCTGCAGGGTACAATAACGCCGCCGTTTCACCAACAATACGGCCAATTGCCAGAATCACGCCGGATAAAATACCGGGAACTGCCGATGGTAGTACAATGCGAAACACCGTACGCAACTTTCCTGCCCCTAGTCCGAAACTTCCCTCACGAAAAGCGTCGGAAACAGAAAGCAGAGCTTCCTCTGTGGTACGCATAATCAAAGGTAAAATCATAATCGCTAAGGTCAGTGCACCACCTAAGATACTATAACCCCAGCCCAAATGAATATTAAACAGAAGATAACCAAATAAACCATATACGATGGAGGGAATCCCCGCCAGCGTTTCCGTTGTCAACCTAACTACGGGAATAAACCGATTTCCCCTTTTTGCATACTCAGCTAAATAAATTGCTGAAAAAATTCCAATAGGTACTGCAAAAAGCAGAGAAAGCAATGTAATCGTAATGGTGTTAATAATCGCAGGCATCATGGAAACATTCTCGGTATTGTATTTCCAAGCAAATAATTCCGAAGTGATGTTGGGAACACCCTTTATCACGATATAAATAACCAGAGAAACCAATACTCCTACAGTAATGACAGCCGCCAAAACAACCAAAAGTAGCAGTATTGCAG
>JAEZPX010000001.1 GCA_023413275.1 Bacillota bacterium
CTTTGATAAAGTCCGAGCCAAGGAAAATGCTCTTTCTATGTTGGAGCGAGAGCTGAGAGGGAAACGAAAAAGAGGCGTTGTTGGCACGGGAGCGATGAGTGATCCCTATAACCCCTTTGAAAGGGAATATAAGCTTACTCGGGGAGCGTTGGAGCAGATCAATCGGTTTGGTTATGGAGTTGCTGTTGCAACAAAAAGCAATTTGGTTGAGCGAGATATTGATTTGCTCCAAGAAATATCTTCCCACTCTCCTGTTTTGATAAAACTAACAATCACCACGGCTGAGGATGCTCTGTGCAGAAAAATTGAGCCCAATGTTTCCCCTTCCTCACAGCGCTTTGCTACGATTAAGAGTTTGTCTCAGGCAGGGATTTTTGCAGGAATTTTATGTATGCCCATACTACCCTTTATAGAAGATAATGAAAAAAATATTAAAGAGATTGTAGTACAAGCTCATGAAAATGGTGCGAAGTTTATCTATCCTGCATTTGGTGTAACACTAAGACAGAATCAGCGGGAATGGTATTATGATAAACTGGATGAATTGTTTCCATCACTAAAAGAAAAATATGTGAAAACCTATGGGAATTCATACGAATGCAAATCTCTCCAAGGAAAAGAATTGTGGCGGATTTTTGGTGAAGAGTGTAAACGATACGGAATTTTATATAAAATGGATGAGATTATTAGGGCGTATAAAAGCTACGGGCAACCGGTTCAGCTTTCATGGTTTTAGTTTTTTGCAGAGAAAAATGGGCTCTTAAGGATAACGTTAAAAATAAGTAAGGCTTACTGAATTCAAAGAGATAAAGTAAGCCTTATTTGTTTACAGAAAATTTTGTCTTTGTAATCGATTACTTTGAAAAATAGTATGAAATGAATATAAGAAGATAAATTTAGTTCGATATAGACAGGTTTCAATGGAATATCAAATTGAATAATATACAAATTAAGCTTGCCTTTACTGGATTTAAACATTTCATACAGAAACACTGTGGATTTAAATAAGATATTTGTGAATTGTTTCCTTATTTACCTTTACAATTCAAATGAGGAATGGTAAAATTTTACTATAAAGCAAGCATTACAGTTTACTGATATATTTCAAGAAAGGGTGTTTATTATGTCTTATTCTCCAACGCTATCCTCTGGTTTTACAGCAGGAAGAAATTCCAGTAGATTTGTATCACCTCAATCTGGAATGTGCTCCTTTTGCACTGAGGATTGTAATGGAACTTGTGAAATTGCATTGGCCGCTGTATTAGGTGCCAGAACGGTATATCCCATTACCACAGGCAATAATCAAATTGCCAGCGAAAAAGATTACCCTGTGGACTATTCTCATTTTAATATGAATGGCCGAGTTTTTGGCGCAGAGGGGACAGATAAGTCTGAGGCAGAATTATCTGTTTTTGATGTGAATTTGAAAACTACATATGGCACAAAGAATAAAATAAATATGAACCTTCCAATAATTTTGCCTGCATTGATAAAGCTAAACTGGAAGGATTACTTTGGCGGTGCGGCAATGGCGGGTGTAAGCTGTGTTATTGGTGAGGATGCCAGAAATAACGATTCTGCCTTGGTGATTAAGGATGGCAAAGTAAAAGAGTTTCCTCTTTTGCAAGAAATTAGGGATTGCTACACACCCTTTTATCGTGGATTGGGGCAATTAATTTTACAATGCAATGCTGATGACAACCTTATGGGTGTGCCTGAAATTGCAATTAAAAAATACGGCTACAAGGCTATTGAAATTAAGTTTGGACAAGGAGCAAAGGGTGTTCAGCCATTGAAGCGATTAAAAAATTACGAAATGGCATTGGAGAAACAGGCAAGTGGGTGTTTGGTGCATCCTAATCCCTTAGACCCCCAAATAAAAGAAGCTTATGAAAATGGTGTCTGTCCCAGTTTTTATAGCTGCGGAAGATTTCCCGCGTGGACAGAAGAGAATATAAAATTACATATCTTAAATTTAAGAGAAATGGGTGCAGAAAATATCTATTTTAAGATGGCAGGTTATGACCAGGCAGATTTGGAACGGGTGCTTAGAATGGCTTGTGCAAATGGGGTGGATATGGTTACTTTCGATGGTGCCGGTGGTGGCTCAGGATACAGTCCTTCGAAAATGATGAATGAGTGGTCTTACCCCACCATTGTCCTTGAAAAAAAAGTGGTGGAAATTTGTAAAAGGCTGAAAAAAGAAGGTTTGAATTTGCCTGCAATTACAATAACCGGTGGTTTTGCCAGTGAAGATCAGGTGTTTAAGGCGCTGGCTCTTGGGGATGGGTTTATCACATCTGTAGGGTTATGCAGATCGGCCATGGCCGCCGCTATGACTGGGCGTAAAATTGGTGAGGAAATCAAAGCAGGCAAAATTCCTGAATTATTCAAAGCTTTTGGGAAAACTGTAGAGGAAATTTATAGTAATTTGCCTGATTTGCGGGCAATTTACGGAAAAGAAGCAGAAACCTTCTCAACAGGTGCCATTGGGGTATTCTCTTACCTAAATAAAATTGGCTTTGGAATTCAGCACTTCTCGGCCTTGAACCGAAAGTTTGACGTATCTCTTCTGAATTGTGGTGACTTAATTCCGCTAACAGGAGAAAGTGAAAAGTTGTTACAATAAATTTGTGAAGAGGCTCAAGTGAGCCTCTTTTTTATATAAGAAAAAGTTATTTGCATAAAAGGAAATATAAGTCGTTCACATTTGTTCCGGTGGGGCCTGTGATGACTAATGCGTCGGCGAGGGCCAAAGCCTTATTAGAATCATTTTCTGCTAAGATTACATCGATGGAAATACCTTTCTGGTGTAAGATTTCTTTTGTGTGACCATCTACTAGGCCTCCTGCCGCATCGGTAGGGCCGTCGGTACCGTCTGAACCAACTGCGCATACTGCAACATTCTCCATTCCAGCGACGGAAGCGGCGGCAGATAATGCGAGCTCTTGGTTTCTTCCGCCTTTGCCTTTTCCGGTAATGTGCACAATGGTTTCCCCGCCGCAAATAATGGCACATGGGGCTTTTAATGGAAACCCATCTTTTTGAATTGTTTTACCCATGGAAGCCAATAGGCGACCTGCTTCTTTTGCCTCACAATCCACGAAGGTAGATAGAATGAGGGGAGTGTACCCCAGACTCTCAGCCTCCTCAGCCGCAGCAAGGCATAGCTCTTTTACACTTCCTGTAATCAGCATAGTATTGTTTGGAACTACTTTTGGCGTTTCGATAGAAAGCTCTTTTTTCATATCATCAGTCAGTTTAAGGCCGTATTTTTCTACGATGGCAAAAGCATCTTCACAAGTTGAAAAATCCGCACATGTGGGTCCGGAGGCTATGGAGTCGGGTCTATCCCCCAGAATATCACTTAGGGCGATGGTGAAAACGTTAGCCGGAGCACACAGCGCAGCAAATTTCCCTCCTTTCACAGCAGAAAGATGCTTGCGAATGGTGTTAATCTCCACAATATCTGCACCGCATTTCAGCAATTGGTCTGTAATCTGCAGAAA
>JAEZPX010000238.1 GCA_023413275.1 Bacillota bacterium
AATTCGTCCCAAAAAAGAGGCTATACTACCCCCAAGCTGTAACGCCGCCCCTTCTCTGCCCGCTGATCCTCCGAAAAGATGGGTTATGATGGTGCTAATAAATATCAAAGGCGCCATCTTTAGGGATACAGCCTCATTTTGTCTAACGGCTACTAAAATGAAGTTAGTTCCACGGTCTTTTTTTATTCCTAATAAGTGGTATAAGCCAATGATTGCAAGTCCACCAAAAGGCAACCACCATAAAATTTTAGGGTGTCCCATTCTAAAAACCGTCGCTAACTCCAAAAACCAATGAAATGTGATGCCAATAATGCCCACAATTCCTCCTACCACACACCCGATTATCACCCATTTTAAAAAAATAGTAAAAACACTCTCACAACTCATGATGTGGGTTTTTGTTTTTTCCCACACAATACCCCCTCCTCCCATTAAATCACGAAAACACTTCTGAAAACTCCCTTCATCACTTTTATAAAGAAAGAAAATAGTTCTGAATTTTTATTCAGGACAAAAAGACCAGTTTTCAGAAAGGCTTTAAACTCAAAGCCTAGTATACATCGTTTCTTATGACCATTCAAGAGAAGTCACCACAAATATTTATACTCAAATGTGAAAATGATAAAATGGACCACAAAAAACTTGTTTGCCAATAAAAAATCAATAAGCCAAAATTAAAATAAAAAAAAGCTTTTAAACACAGTTTTAGCTGTAAAAAAGCCTTTTTATTACTCATGAAAAAAGAAACTAATTCTTACTTTTCAAAAGCTCTTCTTGAAACTTGCCGTTTACATAAAAAAGCTCTCCATCTGCAAAAATCTTTCCTTCTTTGGTCATATCCGTAATCATATCCCAATGAATGGCAGATTCATTTTTACCTCCGGCTTCATGAAAAGCCTCACCTATGGCCATATGCATAGAGCCACCAATCTTCTCATCAAATAAAATATTTTTTGTATGCTGTTGTATGCCATAATTTGTGCCAATGGCTACTTCTCCAAAGTATCGAGATCCCTCATCGGTATCAATAAAAGATAAAAGCTGTTTTTCTTTCACTTTATTCTTACAGGTAGCTTCAATAATGCGTCCACTTTCAACGGTAAGGCAAACCTCTTCAAATTCATTTCCATTCATAATGGAAGGATAGGAAAAGGTAATGTGTCCATTGATGCCATCCTCCACAGGGGAGGTGAATATTTCACCATCAGGAAAGTTTTCTTGCCCACAGCAATTAATCCATTTTCTTCCTTCAATGGAAACTCGTATATCTGTGTCTTTGGTTAGAATATGCAATTCCTTTTTATCATTTAAGTAGGTCGCCCATTTTTCTTGTATTCTGGCCATTTCTTCCCATTTGGCAACAGGATCTTCTTCATACAAAAAGCCGGCACGGTAAACAAACTCTTCATATTCATATAAGCTCATGCCTGCATTTTGGGCATCTCCATTGGTTGGGAATTGGGTACCACACCAACGCAGGGAGCCGTTCCCCATGCGCTGGGAATATATTTTACGATTATCCCGATTTGCAAGTCGACGGTTTTTCAGCTTTTCTCCATCAATGGATTGAAAAACTTTAACGTTTTCACTTCCCCAAGCACTAATCCACACATCACTTTTTGCACATGCTCCAAAACGTATATTTTCTCTTGCATATTGCTCTTGGGTACCATTTTTAATAATCTCCGCATCCACTTCAGGAATATCAATATAGTATTCTATCAAGGCACCTTTTTTTACCGCCGCACGGGTCACCGCTTTCACAAAGGGTAATGCCGCCTCCTCGCCGGAAATGGCAACACGGTCACCAGCTTTTATTTTCGTAGAATAGCTTACTAAAACTTCCGCAAGTTTTTCCAAACGTTCATCTCTCAAAAAAACACCTCATTTCACAGTAATTTGGCACATAGCCAAAGTTGTCAGCGCAGCCCGATGGGTTTCAGGGGTCACCCCTGCACAACAAGAAGAATCCACACAAATTTTCATTTCAGGCATTTTTGCTTTTAATAAAATTGCATTGGATACAACACAAATGTCCGTACAAAGCCCCACCATTTCAACTTCGATTTCTTCATTTTTTGATTCTTGATATAACAGCTCAGCCAGTTCCACAGAACCAAAGGTAGGCTTATCAATCACCCTCACACCCTCCAGAGCCTCTGCAATTCGTTTATCTAACTGCCACCCTTCTGTATTTCTCACACAATGAACAACGGGTAGGTTTTTTCCTTCTTGGGTTTCCAGATAGTTTGCTTCGTGGGTGTCTCTTGTAGCAATAATATTTTCCTTAGGATACTCGTTAATTTTATTCAGTACGCAATCCACAATTTTCTGCGCTTCTTTTGTTCCTAATGAACCATCAATAAAATCTTTCTGCATATCAATAACAAGCAATATATTTTTCATGGGCATACCCTCCAAACGTAGAATAACATTTTTAATGAATTAATCATACAACAAGCGTTCTCAAATTTCTATATGCATTTTCCCAATTATATGGCAAGAATACTATAAATTATGGGCAAATGGGAAATTTCAAAGGAATCCCCTTGACAGGACATTTCTTTTCGGTTTATGATGATAACTGATAAAAACTGTGAAAGAGAATAGTAAAAAAGTCCATTTGTCTCCAGAAAATAGGCGGTTGATGTGAGCCTTGACAAACCTTTTTGAACCCCCCTCCTGAGTTCCGCAGGGAAAATGCGGCGTATCTTGGCGTTAACAAGACTTAAGTGGACGGAAATTTTCCGTCAATGAGGGTGGCACCGCCGATTCGACCTTGGTCCCTTTTTATGGGAATAGGTCTTTTTTTGTGGAAAAAAATCATCACAGTCTAAGGTAAAAGCTAAGGCAATAACCAACTTCTGTATATATATCTGCATAGTGCTATTCATTCAAAACAAAGGCGGCATTGGGTTCTTGAAATATTCCCTTGCATTTTAGCACAAACAGTTCAAGAAAATCCATTCAGATGAATATACAAAACATTGCCTAAATAAAAGTATTTGACAAAGAATAAATTATATGAAATGTTAGGAGGAGCTATAATGGCAAAGGACAAAAAACTGGTTGAATCCATTACCGATATGGAGCTGGATTTTCCTCAGTGGTACACTGACGTAGTAAAAAAAGCGGACTTAACTGATTATTCAACCTTAAAAGGTTGTATGATTATTCGTCCATACGGTTATGCAATTTGGGAGTTAATTCAGAAGGAACTGGACAGACGTTTTAAGGAAACGGGACACGAAAACGTTTACATGCCTATGTTTATTCCTGAAAGTCTTCTCCAAAAAGAGAAGGATCATGTGGAAGGCTTTGCACCCGAAGTTGCATGGGTAACCCATGGTGGTGAAACCAAATTGCAAGAGCGTATTTGTGTTCGCCCTACTTCCGAAACTCTATTTTGCGATCATTACGCAAATATTATTCAATCTTATCGTGACCTCCCTAAGCTCTACAATCAATGGTGCTCCGTTGTTCGTTGGGAAAAAACAACCCGTCCTTTTCTCAGAACCACAGAGTTTTTATGGCAGGAGGGCCATACTGCCCATGCCACTGCTGAGGAAGCCGAAGAAGAAACCGTACGCATGCTTAACGTTTATGCAGATTTTTGCCATGAATATTTGGCAATTCCTGTAGTTAAGGGTGAAAAAACAGCAAAAGAACGTTTTGCAGGGGCAAAAGCTACCTATACGATCGAAAGTTTGATGCATGATGGAAAAGCGTTACAGTCAGGAACAAGCCATAACTTTGGCGATGGCTTTGCTCATGCTTTCGGCATTCAGTATACTGATAAGGATAATCAACTGCAATATGTTCACCAAACCAGCTGGGGCATGACAACCCGTTTGATCGGCGCATTGATTATGGTTCATGGGGATAACAGCGGCCTTGTTTTACCTCCTATGGTAGCACCTACACAGGTGATTATCATTCCCATTGCTCAGCATAAAGAAGGCGTTTTGGAAAAAGCCGAAGCTTTAAGAGCAAGTCTTAGCAAAATCTGCCGCATTAAATTGGATGATACAGATAAATCTGCCGGTTGGAAATTCAGTGAATACGAAATGAAGGGTGTTCCTCTTCGTCTGGAAGTTGGTCCTAAAGATTTGGAGAAAAATCAGGCAGTGATTGCAAGACGTGATACAGGGGAAAAAATCATTGTTTCTCTGGATGAACTGGAAGAAAAAATTCCCGCTCTGCTTCAGGAAGTTCAAGAT
>JAEZPX010000130.1 GCA_023413275.1 Bacillota bacterium
GCTTACTACCTTGGAATGAAGGTTTAATCGTCTTTTTGAACAAATTATGAAGAAAACTCTTCAATTAAACTTTCACAAAAAAATATAATAACTTTCTTTCTATGGAGACTTCTTTATAAATTTGAAAAAAAGTCTTTTTCTCTGCAAAAAAGCTCCATGCAAATTAACATGGAGCTTCCCTCTTTAAGAAATATTTTCGCCTTTGTCTTCACGCTTTTTCTTTTCTTCCAAGGCTTTTTTCAACACCATATCTTTCACTTTCATCAATCGTGTTGTACCGGCACGTTCGTTTTCTTCCAGCTTCATGGTAATATATTTAATTGTCTCCTGATAGTTTGGAATCATAACGTTTTCTAAGGCATTTACACGACGACGAGTGCGCTCAATTTCCTGAGCCAAAAGCTGTGCAGTTTTTTCACTCTCTGCCAAACGCAATAAAGGCTCCATTGCATTGGAAAAAGAAAGCATTGCACTGTCTAATTCACCAGAAGAAAACGCAAGTCCATAGGGATAAATATCTCCACTGCTCTCTTCTGCTTGGAAATCAAAAACAGGTACATTTACACTCATAATATTCTTTTTTGTAACCTTTACAGCCACAGATTGTTGAGGAATCATTAAAGATTCTCCCAAAACACTTTCGCTTAAAACTGCTCTGGCTATAATAAAGTCTTTATAAGCATTTTCCAAAGCCGCCTCTGCTTCTTCACGCAGGCGCTTATTTTCCCGTACGATATTTAAGAACTGTTTCATCAGCTCATCCAGCTTATCCTTCAGAAGCTTATGACCTCTGGTTGCTGTCTTCAACAGCTGCTTTAATCTGGACATTTCCATACGGGTAGGGTTGACATTCAATCTAGCCACGACTCATCACTCCCCGTCTGCTAAATATTTTTCCAGATATTCGTCACGAATACGCTTCAATTCGCTCTTTGGAAGCATACGAAGCAAGTTCCATCCGGTTTCCAATGTCTGTTCTATGGTTCTATCGGTTCTAAAACCTTGAGATACATAAGTTTTTTCAAATTCGTCTGCGAATTTCGCATAAATCAAATCTGTGTCAGACAATGCGGATTCACCCAAAATTGCCATCAATTCTTTTGCATCCTTACCACGAGAGTAAGCCGCAAACAACTGGTTCATGGTATCAGCATGGTCTTCTCTCGTTTTTCCTTTACCTATACCCTTATCCTTCAAACGAGACAGAGATGGCAAAACGTTGATTGGAGGCTGAACGCCTTTTTTATAAAGATCACGGCTTAGAATAATCTGACCTTCCGTGATATACCCTGTTAAGTCAGGGATAGGATGGGTCTTATCATCTTCAGGCATGGTCAAAATAGGAATCATTGTGATAGAACCTTCTTTTCCCTTCATACGTCCTGCACGTTCATACATGGTGGCAAGGTCAGTATACAGATAGCCGGGGTAACCACGACGACCGGGAACTTCCTTCTTTGCGGCAGAAACTTCACGAAGGGCTTCTGCATAGTTGGTAATATCTGTTAAGATAACCAAAACGTGCATCCCTTGTTCAAAAGCCAAATATTCCGCAGCAGTTAATGCCATACGAGGGGTACACACACGTTCAACCGCAGGGTCATTTGCAAGGTTTACAAATACAACGGAACGGTCAATGGCACCTGTTGCCTTAAAGTCGTTGATAAAGAATTCTGCATCCTCGAAGGTAATACCTATAGCCGCAAATACTACGGCGAACTTGGAATCTGTGCCACGAACCTTTGCCTGACGGGCAATTTGAACAGCCAAATTTGCGTGTGGTAAGCCAGAACCAGAGAAAATAGGAAGCTTCTGACCACGAACCAATGTGTTCAAACCGTCAATGGCAGAAACACCAGTCTGAATAAATTCAGCAGGATACTCTCTCGCCGCAGGGTTAATAGGTGCACCGTTAATATCCAAACGTTTTTCGGGGATTATTTGGGGGCCACCATCAATAGGCTTACCCATACCGCTGAATACACGCCCTAAGATATCAGGAGATACGCCAAAATCCAAGCTTTTACCTAAGAAACGTACCTTGCTTTCCGCAAGGTTAATTCCCGTGGCACTTTCAAACAACTGTACCAGTGCAGTATCACCGTTTACTTCCAAAACCTTACATCTTCTTACTTCACCGCTAGATAATTCTATTTCGCCTAACTCATCATATTTTACGCCATCAACACCTGTTACAAGCATAAGGGGACCGGCAACTTCTTGAATCGATCTATATTCCTTTATCATAATTCATCTGCCCCCTTACTGATTAACTCATTAATTTCGGCTTTAATATCATTTTCAATTTCATCGTAGCTCTTATCCACGTTTACTTCTTCCATATATTTTGCACGTCCGATACGCTCAATTACATTCAATTTCGTAATTTTTTGAATATGAACGCCCGCTTTAATTGCAGTCTGTGCTTCGTGATAGAAGGTCAAAATCAGTTTTAACATTCTATACTGCTTATGCAAGGATGTATAGGTATCTACTTCATGGAAAGAGTTTTGATGCAAGAAGTCCTCACGGATAGAACGAGCTGTTTCCAGAATCAATCTATCGCTGTGAGACAAGGAATCAACACCAACCAACTGAACGATTTCCTGCAATTCAGCTTCAGTTTGTAAAAGTCTCATAGCTTCTGTACGATGCTCAGAAAAATCAGGATGTACATTGATATCTGCCCATTCGTCCACTCTGTCCTGATATAAAGAATAGCTTGACAACCAATTGATTGCAGGGAAATGGCGCTTATACGCCAAAGATGCATCCAGACCCCAGAATACCTTAACAAAACGTAAGGTAGCCTGTGATACAGGTTCGGAAGTATCACCACCAGGAGGGGATACCGCTCCGATTGCGGTCAGTGTGCCAATTCTTCCTTCCTTACCCAAGGATACAACACGGCCGGCTCTTTCATAGAACTGAGCCAAACGAGAACCCAAGTATGCGGGGTAGCCTTCTTCACCTGGCATTTCTTCTAAACGACCACTCATTTCACGCAGTGCTTCCGCCCAACGAGAAGTGGAGTCCGCCATCAGCGCAACGTTATAACCCATATCACGGAAAAATTCTGCAATGGTAATCCCTGTATAAATAGAAGCCTCACGAGCCGCAACGGGCATATCGGAGGTGTTTGCAATCAAAACGGTTCTTTGCATCAAAGATTCACCCGTACGGGGATCTTTCAGCTCTGGAAACTCACATAAAACGTCCGTCATTTCGTTACCACGCTCGCCGCAGCCGATATACACAACGATGTCTGCATCCGCCCATTTTGCCAACTGATGCTGTGTAACTGTTTTACCGCTACCAAATGGTCCGGGAATTGCAGCAACACCACCCTTTGTAATAGGGAAAAATGTATCAACAACACGCTGTCCTGTTACTAACAAGGAATCTGGAGATTTTTTCACTTTATATGGTCTTTCACGACGAACGGGCCATTTTTGCATCATGCTTACGGAAACGTCCTTACCTTTTTCATCAGTAATAATGCAAACGGTCTCTTCCACCGTAAATTCGCCCACATAAATTTCTTTAATTGTTCCCTTCAAACCATAAGGAACCATTATTTTACAAACTACAACCGCTGTCTCATTCACAATACCAATCACATCACCGGCTTCAACCACATTGCCGTTTTGCGCGGTTGGTTCAAACTTCCATTTTTTATCCCGATCTAAGGACTTCACTTCAATGCCCTTTTGAATATTTGTTCCGCTGGCTTCATACAGCTTTTCCAAAGGACGCTGAATTCCATCATAAATGGTGGAAATCAAGCCAGGGCCCAATTCAACGCTCATTGGCATCCCTGTAGATACAACTTCCTCGCCGGGACCAAGACCTGATGTTTCCTCGTAAACCTGTATGGATGCTTTATCTCCGTGCATTTCGATAATTTCACCAATAAGGTGTTTCTCCGATACACGCACCACGTCAAACATATTGGCGTCTCTCATGCCCTCCGCTATTACCAACGGACCCGACACCTTTACTATCGTGCCTGTTTTCATATGCTCATTCACCTACAATCGTATTTATTCACTAAACAATATATCCGCACCAATGGCACGCTTCGCCGATTCTCTTACTTCATTCATGCCCAGACCCATGCTTCCACCAACACCTGGAATCACAATAATCGCGGGCAATTCAAAATCCTTGTATTTTGCAATGCTTTCCTTCGCCATTAAACTAGCCTGCTCTGTGATATAAATAATCGCATAGTCTTTTTCTGCCAGTTTATGAATTGCCTTTTTTACTTCCTCTGCATTGTAAGCAGGGAAGATGTCAATTCCAAGAGCGAGAAAGCCCAAAATGCTGTCCTTATCGCCAATAATTCCAACTTTAGACATAAGTCTCTCTCACCCTTTCTTTAATAATGGCTGCGTCAATGCTATGCATCTTACAAGTCATGATGATACGAATACATTTCGCTTCGGTTTCTTTTGCCAATATAAACGCCATAACCGGTTCAGGAGTTAAGGTCTTATATTTTGCATCCTTGATATACTCCATCAGGTAATCATCACAAGCTTTTTCAAAGGCCGTAAAACCTTGATCCATATATTTCTCGCAGAGCAAGCCATAGGGCGTTTCTTTTAAAACTGCCACCAAAGAATCACTACGGAATGCTCTGGAAATCAGCTCTAAGCTTATACTCCCCCCGGGTACAAAGCTTTCCTCCAAAACTTGAAACTCTCTATCCATTTTCTTCACCCGATAGAGGGTTTTCAAATTTGTGATATCTGCCAGCATCTGAACATATTTGGAAACATAAATATTGCCTAATTTCGCAGCCGCCTTTTCCATTGTAGAAAAGCAAGCCTTATCCAGAATGGTGTCAATATATCTTCCGTTACGAGTTTTTGCATACATGCTAATGGCCTCTTCTACGGCCTCCCCGTTTATGTTGGGTAGCTCCGTATAGTTTCTTTCCCGCAAATTCTTACGCAGTGTTTCTATAGGGATTGTTCCGCCCAAAATTAAAAACTTCTTGCCACTTACCTTGGAAACCTCTTCTTTTAAAAGAACCTTGATATTATGATAGTCATTTTTATAAAGGAAAATATCAATCAATGTTTCTTGAGGAATCAAGCCTGCAACAGCCTGATAAGTCTCTTCCAAATGATTTCCAATCATTTTTTCAAATTCGTAAACGCCTCTAATCTGCGTTTTACCGTAAGCACTGTCAGACAAAATGCGCAAGGCCTCTTCAGCAGTTTTAGCATCTGCCATCTGCATTAGCTTTTGCTTTGTCATCAAGGAGTTTTCCATAGAACGGACACTAGCCACAGCGAAAGGGTAAATCTTATTTTTTGACATCAAGAATCCCCCTCCTTAAAACAAAATTTTTGCTGCTATTTGTCTAATCTCTTCTTGTTCCACCGTGATAATGGACTCAAAAGAATAATTATATTCAATATCTCCATTTTTCACTATAAACCCACCGTCAAGTTCCCTGCTTTGTTCAGAAAGGACAAAGCCTTTTTCTTCTATAACAGAAGCCAAGCGTTCTCTATCCCCTTTTGAAACAATAATTTCTTTACCGATATCCTTATCTAACTTGGCAAGCATAATGCCTACCGTTTCTGCATACTGGGCATCAGGTAACGTTTCCAATCTTCTCTTAGCCTCAGCAATGACATCCTCAAGAATACCCTGCTTTTCTTGCAAAACTGTAATTTTCCCTTGCAGCTCTGCACCCGAAATCGCCTTTGCCTTTATCTTTTCTGCTTCAGCTTCAGCATTTTTTTTCAAAACGTCACTTTCACGTTTGGCTTTTTCATCTGCCACCTTTAAAAATGCTTCCACTTCCAAATTAGCTTTCTCTTTGATTGACGTTGCTTCCGCTTCTGCCTTCTCTATGATTTTATCGATGATAATTTTACCGTCATTCATAGGAGTGCGCCTCCTTTTCTTTCAAGTTTATCATTTATCATACCTGGATGCTGTTGAGCATCAGGAAGGAAATAAGCAATGCCAAAACCGCATATGTTTCTACCATTGCTGCGAAAAGCATACCTTTTGCCAACTCACTTGGTTTTTTACCAACCAGCATAATGCCTGCCGCAGCCGCTTTACCCTGGGCAATACCAGAGAAAATACCTACAAGACCAATAGGCAAGGATGCTGCAAAAATACCTGCACCCTGAATCATTGTTAATTCAATCATGCCATCGCCGCCCAAAAGACCTACCTTAACCATGACTAAGAAAGCAATCAGCAAACCATAAATACCCTGTGTACCTGGCAAAGCCTGTAACAACAGAACCTGACCAAATTTATTAGGGTCCTCAGAAACAACACCCGCTGCAGCTTCGCCGGCAACGCCAACGCCAATCGCACTGCCTATACCTGCGAGAGCAGCCATTGCTGCACCTGCCAATGCTAAAAATTCACCACTGAATAAACTCTCAACCATTATTCTTCTCCTCCTTGAGTATCTTGATATATTTTGTTCTTCTTTCAAAAGGTGCAAACTGTCTGCCGCCACCGGTGTAAAATTTCCCAAAAAATTCTACATACTGCAATCTACAGGAGTGAACAAATGCGCCCAACGCATTGATTGCAATATTAAATATAGTTCCAAATACGAATGCGATCAGCAAAATGATTGCGCCTTTTACTCCGCCGCCTGCCAAGGAGCCAAGAGTGTTAATTACCTTCGCAACAACACCCGTAGCCAAACCTAACGCAAGAAGTCTGGAATAGGAAAGAACATCAGATAAATAGCTGGTAATTCCGTAAAGGCTACCAAGTCCGCCTGTAATTTTACCGAAAATACCTTTTTTGCTTCTTCCCCCGGTAAGTAAAATGCCCACTGCGCCCACAATAGACATACCTTTGCCTATTGTAACCATTGTAGGACCCACACTGCCACCTATACCAAGAAGAACCAAACCAATTAAAATTATGTACCAAAAGCCAATGTCAAACAGAGCATCTAAGGGATGACCATCTCTGATCAGCATATAGGCCTGAATTCCCATACCAACAAACAAATGAATGGCGCCAAGGATCAGGGAGAAAATCAATAACTTCATAGGTTCCGTTAAAGGATCAAACCAAATGGGCTTGATTACGAAATCCACATTAAATAGCGTTTTGGCCGTCACCGT
>JAEZPX010000165.1 GCA_023413275.1 Bacillota bacterium
ATATATAACTTGCCGTCTTTATATTTCCAAATAGCATCTGAAATAACACCGGCACAAATTTTGCTTTGCTGAGAAATATATTCTTTTATATTTTCCCAATAGATAGATAAAAAATGTTCATCATCAATTTCATTCAACATATATTCTAAAGACAAGCGAACCTCTTTGATTCCGGGCAGTGCTTGCTGTAGTTCTGTTTTTAATTGTTCTGATTCTTGTAAAGGGATCAGCTTCGGCGAGACAATCTTTACATCCACAGAGCGATCTTTTTTATATATGGTTAACTTTTTTACTTCCGTATCGCAAAAAGTTTCTTTAATGCCCACAGACAAAGAAATTTTTTGAAATACCTGGTCAAAACTTTGAATTGTCACACTGTCCCTCCTTTCCAATTCCATTTCAATTAAAAGCGTTCAATTTCTTCCATCAGAGCAGAAACCAACTCTTGCTCCTTAACTTTTTTGACGATTTCACCCTTTTTAAATAAAAGCCCCTCTCCTTTTCCCCCAGCGATACCAACATCGGCTTCTCTGGCTTCCCCTGGACCATTTACTACACAGCCCATTACGGCAACCTTTATATCTTTATCTATACCCTTGCAAAGTCCTTCCACCTCATTGGCTATGGAGATTAAATCTATTTGTGTTCTTCCGCAGGTGGGACAGGAAATCAGTTCAATGCCAAACTTTCGTAGCCCAAGGCTTTTTAAAATCTCTTTTGCCGCACGAATTTCTTCTATAGGGTCACCTGTTAAAGAAACACGCAGTGTATCCCCTATTCCTGCCGCAAGAATTGCGCCTATCCCTACTGCGGACTTAATGGTACCGCTATAAACCGTTCCTGCCTCAGTGATCCCTACATGTATGGGATAGTCAATGGCTTGAGAAAGCAGACTATACGCTTCCAAAGAAAATGGTACGTCGGATGCTTTAATGGACACAATAATATCATGAAAATGATATTTTTCAAGAATTTGCACATGACGCAATGCACTCTCTACCAAACCTTGTGGAGTGACGCCACCATATTTCTCAACCAAATCCTTTTCCAGTGAGCCACTGTTTACACCAATACGAATAGGAATGCCCCTCTCCTTTGCCTTCTCCACCACTTGATGAATGCGACTTTCTTCTCCAATATTACCGGGATTAATTCTAACCTTATCAATCCCCAATTCCATAACACGCAGAGCCAATTTATAATCAAAATGAATATCAGCAACCAAAGGAATATGTATATGTTTTTTTATTTCTTCCACAGCATTGGCGGCATCCATGTCTAAAATTGCAACCCGTACCAGCTCACAACCGGCTTCTTCCATCTCTAATATTTGTTTCACCGTTGCCGCCACATCCCGCGTATCAGTGTTGCACATGGATTGAATAATGATGGGATTTCCGCCACCAATTTTCACGTTCCCCACTTGCACTTCTCTTGTCATTTTTCGCAACATATTTGCCACATCCTTTTACTTCACGTTAATATCACATATATTTCTTATTTAAGCGTAAAAAACGCCCAAATGATAGTCATTTGAGCCATATCTCATGAAAGTCCGTTTCTGAACTTCCAAAATGGAGGAATTTAATTCAAAAGCATACTCCGTGAAAGAGAAAACAGGAGACCATACATAACAAAACAGTCTCCCGTTTCTTCACCAGTTATCGCTTTCTAAAAATATGACTCTTAGCCTATGCAAAAACCTTAACTATATCTCCATATAGAACAAAAACCATTAATCCCATTAGAAAGGCAAATCCAAGAAAGTGGATTTTACTTTCTAGATCGGGATTTAAAGGCCTTCTGCGGATTGCCTCAACCAGCAACAGAAGAATTCTACCACCATCCAGTGCAGGTATGGGAAAAAGATTAAGTACCCCTAAATTGGCACTTAACACAGCACCAATATAGACTACATTTTGGACTGCTTCCTTTACACCATAAGTCATACCAGCTTCATAGCTATCACCAACCATTTTTACAATGGAAATGGGACCTCCATATTCATCCTTGTCGGCAGTAAAGGTAAATACACGTGCCAAACCCTCCGCTGTAAGCTTCACATAATTTAGCATAGAGTAGTAGCTATAGTACATGGTATCTGTCACTGAGATTTTGCTATAACCTTCAACTTCCTCCGCAAATAAGCCAACTTGGATTTCAGGTGCAAATCCAATTAAGTACCCCTTGCGCTGAGCATCATATTTGGGCGTCAATTTATAGGTATACACCTGATTATTTCTGATGACGTCCAACAGCAACTCTTCACCGCCGCTTTTATAAATCTGTGCTTCCAATTCATCGTAAATATGAATACGCTTCCCATTAATTCTATACACTTCATCGCCGGCTTGCAAGCCAATTTCCTGAGCAGGCGTACCCGACAAAACCTCTTTGATTTTAGGAAAAGCCGTGTATGAGGTAGATGTAAGACCTATTATCATAATGAAGGCTAAAAGAAAATTCATAAAAGGCCCTGCAAACATGACAATAAAACGAACGCCTACAGATTTATTCAGAAAAGACCTTGGGCCAATGGTGCCGTCTTCTTCCTGATCCTGCATACGACAAAAACCACCTAAGGGTAAAAGTCGAATGCTAAATTCTGTTTCTCCCATTTGGCGAGAAAATATCTTTGTGCCCATGCCAATGGAAAATTCTTCAACCAAAATACCACTTTTTTTTGCGGCAATAAAATGCCCAAATTCATGTGCAATTACAAGTACACCAATTAAAATCAGCGAAATCAAAATGGAGAACAAGCTCCTGCCTCCTTTCGTTTATTGAAAAGTCACACCTGTGGCAAAGTTTCTTGCCCAGTCATCTGCTTCCAATAAATCTTCTAATGTGTAATCATACTTCACAGTATATGCATTCATAGTCAGTTCTATCAGTTCAGGAATCTGTAAAAAAGATATTTTACCATTTAGAAATTTTTCTACTGCGATTTCATTTGCTCCATTTAAAACTGCGGGTAATGTTCCCCCAACTTCCAGTGCACGGTATGCCAATTCCAGACACCGAAAGGTTTTCATATCAGGCTTTTCAAAAGTCAGTGTATTTCTATGGGTAAAATCCACCTTTGGAAAAGGGCTTATTTTTCTTTTGGGATAAGTTAAAGCATATTGAATAGGCACCTTCATATCAGGCTCTCCCATCTGTGCAATAATTGCACCATCTTCATACTCAACTGCGGAGTGCATAATACTTTGGGGATGCACCAACACCTCTATTTGGGTTGCCGATACATCGAATAACCACTTAGCCTCCATTACCTCTAACCCTTTGTTCATTAGCGTGGCAGAATCAATTGTGATTTTTCTACCCATAGACCAGTTGGGATGCTTTAAAGCATCAGTGGCAGTTACATGCAACAATTCTTCTTTTCTTTTCCCACGAAATGGACCACCTGATGCCGTCAGTAAAATGCGGCGAATGGGGTTATCTTCATTCCCTTGTAAAGATTGAAAAATTGCAGAATGCTCACTATCCACAGGATAAATGGAAATACCCTTTTTCTTTGCCAAGTCCATCACAAGTTGTCCTGCGGAAACGAGGGTTTCCTTATTTGCCAGAGCAATATTTTTCCCAGCAGAAATGGCCTCAAAAGTGGGTTTTAAACCAACATTTCCCACAACAGAAGTTACCACAGTATCAACACTGTCTAATGTTGCAACCTCAATCAGCCCCTCCATTCCACTTAATACCTTGGTATTCGTGTCACGCAAACGGTCTCGAAGGGTTTTAGCACGGTTTTCATCCATAACGGCAACATAGCGAGGTTTAAACTTCCTTGTTTGTTTCTCAAGTAAATCAATATTATGGTTTCCCGTAATTCCTGAAACTTTGATGTCACCTAAATGCTCAATTACTTCCAAGGTTTGTGTACCAATGGAACCAGTTGAGCCTAAAATTGAAATTTCTCTCATACCTAGATACCTCTTTATGGTTTTGCTTTAATTAAGAAGAACATAATATAATACAAGGCCGGAGCAGTTAAAATCACGCTATCAAAGCGATCCAATACACCACCGTGACCGGGTATTAATTTCCCAAAGTCCTTGATTCCGTTAATTCTTTTCATGGCTGAGGCTGCCAAATCGCCGATTTGGGCTAAAAAGGAGCCGAAAAAACCTGCTAAACCACATAACAGTAATAAATTAACATCCTCAAACACCACAACTTTTCCAATCCATAAACCATATGCCAAGGAAAGCAAAGTTGCAGTTAGAATGCCGCCAATTGCGCCTTCTATTGTTTTTTTGGGACTCAAAGAAGGGATTAGTTTATGCTTTCCAAAATTCACTCCGATGAAATATGCCCCTGTGTCACAGCCAAAAGCTGCAATAAATGCAAGCCAAACCAATTGCTGTCCATATGCAAATTCCCTAATTAAATAAATATGAGACAGCAAGAAAAATGCATAGAAAAAGCCAAAAAAGCCTGTCATGCCTTCCAGTGCATTTGTTCTATCATGACAAACTACTGTGTAAACCAATAATACCACTAGGAAAAAAGAAACAAAAATATTAAAATAATTGTTCTTGTTTATAATCTGCTCCATAAAAAGGCCATAATATAATGCAAAAATATATCCAATGATGTGCAAACCCGCATTCTCTTTGGAAAAAGCACGATAAAACTCATGCATGCCAATCAGCCCCAAAATAATAACTGAGGCTTTTAACCAAAAACCTCCAGATGCAACTACAAATATTAGAAACGGCAAAAGGGCTACTGCGGAAATGATTCTAGTTTTCAATGAAAAATCACCTCAATTCATCTTCCGCCAAAGCGGCGTTCTCTATTTTGATAATAGTAAATTGCCTCTATCAAGTCCTTTTTATTAAAATCAGGCCATAACACATCTGAAAAATAAAATTCAGAATATGCTATTTGCCACAAAAGAAAATTACTGATGCGTTCCTCACCGCTTGTTCGAATGAGAAGCTCGGGGTCAGGCACGCCAGCAGTATCAAGGTTTTCTTCTATTGTTTCTTCTGTTATATCTTGCAGAGAAATTTGCCCCTGCAATGCTTTCTCGGCAATCTTTTGAACACTGCGCAATAGTTCATCTCTTCCGCCATAATTTAAAGCGATATGAACCGTCATGCCATCTTTTTCTCTGGATTTTTCTTCAACCTCTTGTATTTGTTCTTGAATATCCTTGTCCAAACGAGAGATATCTCCTATTATATGCATCCTCACATTATCTTTTAAAAAGCGCTGAAAGGAGTCTTTTAAATACTGGCGCATTAAATCCATAATGGCATTGACTTCCTCATCTGAACGCTTCCAATTTTCCGTAGAAAAAGCATAAACCGTGATATGCTGGATTCCTAAGTCCTTTGCATCAGTAATCAAGCGCTCAAAAGCCTCTGCTCCTGCCTTATGCCCTGCTTTTCTGGGCAAAGCCCTTTTCGCTGCCCATCGACCATTCCCATCCATAATAATCGCAATATGCTTGGGTAAGCGTGTCATATCGATGGATACAGCTTTTTCCTTCTTTTGAAAAAACATAATTTCCTCCGTGTAACAAAGTAACAAAGCCCCTCTTATTACCAGAGGGGCGGATTATATATTTTATACCGCAAGGATGTCTTTGCACTTTTCGTCGCATTTTTTATCGATATCTGCTACAAATTTATCTGTCAGTTTCTGTGTTTTATCTTCCAGATCCTTTAATTCGTCCTCGGTAATTTCCTTTTTCTTTTCAGTTTTCTTGAAAACATCCATCGCATCTCTTCTAATGTTTCGAATTGCAACTTTTGAGTTTTCGGCTTTCTTTTTCACTTCTTTTGTCAGTTCTTTTCTTCTATCCTCTGTTAACTCAGGGAAAACCAAACGAATTACCTTACCGTCATTGTTGGGGTTGATGCCCAAATCTGACGCATTGATTGCTTTTTCAATCAACTTCAGCGTGCTGCTATCCCATGGCTGAATCTGAATGATACGTGCTTCAGGAACAGTTATATTTCCCACCTGATTGATCGGTGTAGGCGTACCATAATATTCAACTGTAATTTTATCAAGGACATGGGGGTTTGCACGGCCTGCGCGGATGGTTGCATAATCGCTCATTAAAGCTGCAACGGTTTTTTCCATTTTTTCTTCAAAAGGTTTTATTAATTCTGATGCCATAGCATTTGCCTCCTATGATTATTCTATCAAGAAACTGTAACAACTGTACCGATTTTTTCTCCGCTAACCGCACGGATAATACTATTCTCTTCATTTAGACCGAAAATAACGACTGGAATTTTTCGCTCAAAGCAAAGATTGGCTGCCGCCATGTCAATAACCTTAAGATTATTTTTGACAATTTCTTCCGATTTAATTACATCTATTTTTTTTGCATTGGCGTTCACCGCAGGGTCGTCATCATAGACGCCATCAATATTCTTTGCAAAAAATAACCCATCTACATCAAGTTCGGCCCCTCTTAAGGCTGTAATTGTATCTGTTGAGAAAAATGGATGCCCAAGCCCAGCCGCGAAAATCAGCACCTCGCCCTTTTCCAGTCGTGCCAATGCAGCATCTTTAGAAAAAAGCTCTGTCATAGTGCCAAAAGGAATGGGGGTTTGAACGGTTGCTGATACATCGTTTTGTCTGAAAGCATCTGCCACATAAATAGCATTCATTACCGTTGCCAACATCCCAATTTGGTCAGCTTTTGTTCGATCCATACCGGAAGTAGCACTTCTGCCACGCCAAAAATTGCCGCCGCCAATAACGAGACAAACCTGCGTGCCCCTGCTTATGACTTCTTTAATTTGAGACACTAATCCCCCAATAATGTTATCATCAAAAGTGACGCCTTCCTTATCACCAGCTAGAGCCTCGCCGCTTAATTTCAGGACAATTCTCTTATACATTGTAACAGCCTCCTTACCATTCTAATGTATCACAATCTAACTAAAATTACCACATTTTTTACAAAAGTAAAAACATTTCATAATTTCCGAAAAAAAGAAACGCCAGAATTTGGCGTTTCTTTTCAATTTTATCGTGTTTGATAAAAACAACCACAATACGTACCCATCACTAAAATGAAGCAAGGGTACTTAAAGTCATCTTATACTAACGCAGCTTTTGCAACTTCATCAGCAAAGTTTTCTTCTTTTTTCTCTAAACCTTCGCCTGTTTCGAAACGAACGTAACGTGCTACTTGGATAGGAGCACCTACGACTTTCGCTACGGAATCAATATATTTTTGAACTGTCAGGTCGCCATCTTTTACATAAGGCTGTTCAACCAAACACATTTCCTTTAATTCTTTTTTCAGTCTGCCTTCAATCATCTTCGCAATAATTTGGTCAGGCTTGCTTGCATTTTTAGGATCATTTTTTGCCTGCTGTGTTAAAATTTCTGTTTCTTTTTCAATAAAATCAGAAGGAACATCATTCTCAGTGATGAACTTAGGGTTTAATGCTGCAATCTGCATTGCAATGTTCTTACCCAATTCTTCCAATTCTTCACTTTCATTTTCGCAAGCCAATTCAATCATAACACCGATTCTTCCGCCGCCGTGAATATAGGAAACCAACTTGCCAGACTGTGTTTTTTCAAATTTCTCAAAACGTCTGATGTTAAGGTTTTCACCAATGATTGCAACCTGCTGGCTCAAAGCATCTTTTACTGTGAACTGAGGATCCAAATCCCATTTTTCCTCAAAGAATGCATCCATATCTGCTGCTGTAGACTTGGAAGCCTGTTTTGCAACTGCAGCAACATAATCTTTGAAAATCTGATTCTTAGCAACGAAGTCTGTTTCGGAGTTTACTTCAATAATTGTACCGATTTTGTTGTCATCGCTTAAATAAATATCTACAATGCCTTCAGAAGCAATACGTCCAGCTTTCTTTGCGGAAGCGGCAAGACCTTTTTCTCTCAAAAGCTCTACTGCTTTTTCCATATCGCCATCTGTTTCTGCCAGCGCTTTTTTACAATCCATCATGCCTACGCCTGTAGTTTCTCTCAATTCTTTAACCATTGCTGCTGTAATAGCCATGTTTTTTTCCCTCCGTATTTTCTTCTATAATATGAAAAGAGCTCCAGCCCGTAAGTTGGCTGAAGCTCGGGCAAATGCCTTGTAAATAACTTATTCAGCTACTGTTTCTTCAACAGCTGGCGCTTCCTGCTCACCCTGCTTGGATTCCAAAACAGCGTCTGCAACCTTGGAAGCAATCAGCTTTACTGCACGGATTGCATCATCGTTACCGGGAATAACATAATCGATTTCGTCAGGATCGCAGTTTGTATCAACGATAGCAACAATAGGGATACCCAAATTGTGTGCTTCCTGAACTGCAATTCTTTCTTTTCTTGTATCAACAATAAAGAGCATGTCAGGCACTTTCTTCATGTTTTTGATACCGCCAAGGTTCTTTTCCAGCTTTTCCATCTCGTGTAACAAAGCTGCAACTTCCTTCTTAGGCAGTACTTCAAAAATGCCGTCAGCCTGCATTTTCTCTAACTCTTTTAATCTTGCAATTCTTGTTTTGATTGTTGTGAAGTTTGTCAACATACCACCCAACCATCTCTGGTTAACATAGTACATACCGCATCTTTCTGCTTCTTCTTTCAAGCATTCCTGAGCCTGCTTCTTTGTACCAACAAACAAAATTTCGCCGCCGTCTGCAATTGTCTTGCAAACTTCTGCATAAGCCTCATCAACCTTTTTTACAGTTTTCTGTAAGTCGATGATATAAATGCCGTTTCTTTCTGCGAAGATGTATTCCGCCATTTTGGGGTTCCATCTTCTTGTCTGATGTCCAAAATGAACACCTGCTTCTAATAATTGTTTCATTGAAATTACGCTCATAGCGCACCTCCTGTGGTTTGTCCTCCGCATCATTTTCCAGAAGAGACCGACTCTGTCGGCACCGTTCCTCTGGCAACAGATACGTGCGTTTTAAAGTTACCTTTGGGATTATATCATAGACAAATATAAAAAACAACCATTATTACCAAAGTTTTTCTAACTTTTTGTAAAATGGTTGTTTTTCTATTTTTATTCCCCGTCAGCGGGCTTTTCCTTTATATAACCACACTTCTCATTGGAACAAACGATTTTCACATTTTTACGGCCTTTCTCTACCATAAAGCTTCCGCATACGGGGCACTTCTCCCCTGTAGGTTTATTCCAAGACATGAAGCCGCATTCGGGATTATTTTCGCATCCGTAATAAATACGACCCTTTTTAGTTTTTCTGATCAGAACCTTTCCGCCACACTCAGGACAGTTCACCCCAGCTTCTTCAAAGAAAGGTTTTGTATTCTGACAATCCGGAAAGCCTGGGCAAGCCAAGAACTTTCCATACCGTCCATATTTTATTACCATGTTTTTTCCACATTTTTCGCAGATGACATCGCTCACTTCGTCTTTAATTTCTACCTTAGCCAGCTTTTCCCTTGCATCCTGCACACAATCTTGGAAGGCAGGATAAAAATCACGGATAACCTGTTTCCATTCCTCATGGCCGTTTTCCACTTCATCCAAACGTTTTTCCATGTTTGCAGTAAAATCAACATCGACGATATCTGAGAAATAACCTTTCATAATGTCGTTTACCGCTTCACCAAGCTCTGTAGGATAGAGGTTTTTTGCCTCTTTGATTACATAATGGCGTGCCAAAATAGTGGTAAGAGTCGGGGCATAGGTACTGGGTCGACCAACGCCGATTTCCTCCAGCATCTTGATTAAAGAAGCGTCGGTAAACCTAGCTGGAGGCTGGGTAAAATGCTGTTCAGGCAAAAGTGTTTCTACCTTTAAAATATCCCCCTTTTCTAAAAGAGGAATCATTTTTTCATCTTCATCCTCACCCTTATTATAAGCCTCCAAAAAGCCTTTGAATTTCAAGCTTGAACCTGAACTTCTAAAGCTATATTCTCCAGCTTGCATTTTCACCGAAAGGGTATCATATACAGCAGGGCTCATTTGACTGGCAACAAAACGTTCCCATATCAATTTATACAACCGAAATTGATCCTTTGATAAAGATTCCTTGATGCTATCTGGTGTACGCAAAACTTCGGTGGGACGAATGGCTTCGTGAGCATCTTGGGTTTTCCCTTTTGATTTATAGATAACCCGTTCCGGATTCACATATTTATCGCCATACTCTTCTTTTATAAATGACACAACAGCTGAATAGGCTTCATCTGAAATACGGAAGGAGTCTGTACGAATATAGGAAACCAAACCCACTGTGCCTTCCCCTTTGATATTGATACCTTCATATAACTGCTGGGCAATCATCATGGTTTTTTGTGTTGCCATATTCAAATGCTTGCTGGCTTCCTGCTGTAAGGTGCTGGTGGTAAAAGGTGCCACAGGTTTTTTCTGGCGCACACCTGTTTTTACGTCTGTAACCAAAAAATCTTTACCTTCCACGCCTTTCACAACTTCATCTGTGATCTCGCCATCAGGCAACTCCATCTTTGCATCGCCTTTGCCATAAAATTTTGCATCCAGATGCTTCGCATTTTTATCCAATAGCTTTGCTGTTAAAGACCAATATTCCGTAGGAATAAAAGCCAAGATTTCCTCTTCCCGATCGCAAATAATACGCAGTGCCACTGACTGTACACGTCCACCGGAAAGACCTTTTTTCACCTTTTGCCATAGCAAATCGCTGATTGTGTAGCCCACGACACGATCCAGCACACGTCTTGCCTGCTGAGCATTTACCAGATCCATATCAATCTCTCTGGCTTCTGTAATAGAACGTTTTACTGCTGTTTTGGTAATCTCATTAAAAGTAATCCGGCTGATATCCTTATCTTCTCCAAGATTTAACGCATGAACCAAATGCCAGCTAATGGCTTCACCTTCACGGTCAGGGTCAGTTGCCAGGAACACTTTATCCGCACTTTTCGCATCTCTGCGCAGTTTGCTTAATAAATCTCCTTTCCCCCGAATTGTAATATATTTTGGTTCAAAATCATTTTCTACATCTATACCCAATTGGCTTTTGGGCAAATCTCTTATATGTCCCATGGACGCTTCTATTTTATAACTGCTGCCAAGAAACTTGCCAATTGTGGTAGCCTTAGCAGGGGACTCTACAATAACCAGATATTTTTTTGACGCTTTTGTCCCCTTACCGGTGGACTTTGTTGTTTTATTCTTTTTTTCAGCGATCTCTTTTGTCATACTTCACCTCAAATTAACCTTCCCTGATATATCCCGCTTGAGAAATTTTCCGTATGTATCCCGAAATTTCCAACAAGGAAAGTATATACTGCACTTCCTGTATATTTTTATGCAGTTTCCTGCAAATGGTTTCTGCTAAAACAGGTTCTTTATCAAGAATCTGATCATAAATTTCTTTTTCTTCCGCTGAAAGCTTTGCAGCCAATTGTTTGGAAAAAACCTGTTTTTCATATTCTTTATAAGTAATCCCCAATTCAAACAAAATATCATTGCTTTCTGTAACAACAGGACAACCTTGTTTGATTAGATTATTCGTCCCTTCGCTCAAAGCACTGGTAATATTCCCAGGGACAACAAATACTTCTCTCCCGCTTTCCAATGCAATATCCGCTGTAATCAGCGTACCGCTTTTTTTTCCAGCCTCTACTACCACCACAATTTTTGACAAACCACTGATGATTCGATTTCGATTGGGAAAATGATGGGGTGCTGGTTCAGTACCTGGGGGATACTCGGAAATCAAACAACCATTTTTTGCAATGCTTTCCATAAGCTCTCGATTTTCAGCTGGGTAACAAATGTCTACTCCACATCCCAGCACAGCAATGGTTTGCCCACCGCCATCCAATACGCCTTTATGAGCCATGGCATCAATACCCTTTGCCATACCACTGACAACAGTAATGTTTGCCTTACCCAAATCATTTGCAATCTGATAAGTCACACCGGCTCCATAGCGTGAGCAACGTCGTGCCCCTACCAATGATACTTTATCAATAGCATCATCAGGCAGTGTGCCTTTTACATAAATTCCAATGGGCGGATTGTAAACTTGGATATAACGGATGTAAGAAAGAATAGAACTGTATATTTTTATTCTCCAGCTCTTCAATCCAAGAATTCAGCTTATCCTCGTCCCTTCCAAAGAGTATTGCATCAATGGTTTTTTCAGGGATTCCTTTCACATTGATGAGCTGCATGCGATGGGCATTCCAAACTGCTTCGGCACTTTGAAAATATTCCAAAAGCAAATGAATACGTTTGATTCCTATTCCTTCCATTCTTGAAAGCCACATCAAATAGTATTCTTCCATGCTAGCACACCTCCGTACATCGAGTTACGCCCTTAACTATATAACCATTTTTTTAAAAATTCAATAAGAAAATGTATAATCGACAGAAATTTCAGTAATTATAGCTATTTATTCGTAGTAAATTACTGGAATCATTGCAAATTTTAGTAATTATTGATATGATAATTTCAACTAGTATGAGAAATGAGGCGTTATCCATGCTTTCTATGATTAAAAGTTCCGCATTGCAAGGAATTGACAGCTATCCAGTTTCTGTAGAGGTTGATTTGAGCAGTGGGTTACCTTCCTTTGATATTGTTGGCTTGCCAGATTCAGCGGTAAAGGAATCCAGAGAACGGGTGCGAACAGCAGTTAAAAACTCGGGATTTTCATTCCCTGTCAAACATATTACGGTAAACCTTGCTCCTGCAGATACACGCCAAGAAGGAGCTTCCTTTGATTTACCCATTGCTTTGGGCATTCTTTGTGCTTGCGGTACACTGGAAAACGAAGCCGCCGCTGATTATTTTGTTACAGGAGAACTTTCTCTGGACGGTTCTGTAAGACCTGTAAATGGCGTTCTGCCCATGGTTTATGGCGCAAAGCAAAACGGAATAAAAAAATGCTTTATTCCTATGGAAAACATGGAAGAAGCTGCCCTGATCGACGGAATTTCCGTTTACCCTGTACATAGCCTAAAACAAATCGTATCCCATTTAAGCGGCAAGGAAAAAATACCAGCTTATTCTGTAGATGTAAAAGCGTTGTTTGGAGATAAAAAAGAGTCTGACATATTGGATTTTGCCCATGTAAAAGGGCAGGAAAATGCAAAACGAGCAATGGAAATTGCGGCTGCAGGTGGACATAACTTTCTAATGATTGGTCCACCCGGCTCAGGAAAAACGATGCTTGCAAAACGTCTTCCCACTATTCTGCCTGACTTGACGTTTGAAGAAAGCATTGAAATTACAAAAATATATAGTATAGCGGGACTATTGAGAAATAAAAACGCATTGATACGTACCCGCCCCTTCCGTTCCCCTCACCATACCATTTCCGCATCTGCTTTAACTGGTGGTGGACGAATTCCTAAGCCGGGAGAAATTTCCCTTTCCCATCATGGGGTGCTGTTTCTGGATGAATTGCCCGAATTTCAGAGGGCTGCATTAGAAATTATGCGTCAACCCCTTGAGGATGGACAAGTTACCATAGCTCGTGTAAATGGAACACTCACATTTCCCTCGGACTTTATGCTGGTTGCCGCTATGAATCCTTGTCCATGTGGGTATTTGGGGGATGGTAACAAATGCCACTGCTCTATGAACGAAATCATACGATATCGAAGCAAAATCAGCGGTCCCCTATTGGATCGAATTGATATTATGGTAGAAATGCCGGGGGTTTCCTATGAGGATTTAGAAATTGTAGAGCAAGGTGAGTCTTCCTCCAACATAAAGGAAAGAGTGCTCTTAGCACATGAAATTCAGTTGAAACGGTATCAAAAGGAAGGAATTTTTTTTAACGCTCAGCTTAGTGCTGCACAAATAGAAAAATACTGCGCTCTGGGGACGAAAGAAAAAGAACTGCTGAAACAGGCTTTTTTGCGCTTAGATTTAAGCGCAAGAGCATATCACAAAATACTAAAGGTTGCCAGAACTGTAGCCGACTTAGCAGGGAGTGAAGAAATTACACTGCCACATCTGGCTGAGGTTTTGCAATACCGTTCGTTAGACAGAAAATATCTGCTTTAATCTATAAGGAGTTCAAAAATGGAACAATGGAAAAATCAAATGTCGGAAAGCTTTAGAATCGGCGCTTTATTGGCCTTTGCAGGGGGATTTTTCGATTCATATACTTATATTGCTAGAGGTGGCGTGTTTGCAAATGCGCAAACAGGAAATATGATCTTATTGGCGATTCAGCTGGTACAGGGAAAGTTTATGAATGCACTGTACTATCTCATCCCTATAACTGCTTTTGTTTGTGGCATATTCCTAGATGAATACATTAAACAAAGATTTTATCTAACTCATAAGCTGCACTGGCGGCAGATTGTGCTTTTCATCGAAAATGTTGTGCTAATAATTGTTGCATTTCTACCTTTAGGAAAAGGAAATGTTTTAGCCAATGTATTTATTTCCTTTATCTGCGCAATGCAAGCACATAGCTTCCGCACCCTTCATGGGCTGCCTTATGCAACAACCATGTGCACAGGAAATCTTCGCAGTGGAACAGACCAATTGGTACACCTTGTGTTTCATAGAGACACTGCTGCAGGGAAAAAAGCTTTTCTTTATTTTGCTATCATTTTTGTTTTTATTGCAGGTGCTGGTACAGGTGCAATCGTAACACCAATTATAGGTGCTAAAGCAGTTCTTTTTTGCTGTATTCTTTTAGGTATGGCACTTATGATGCTTTCACTAGAGAGAAATAATTTGGAATAAAATGAATAGCTAAAACGATACAAGCTTACTTTAAGCTTTAACACCTCATAATAAGAGATTCTTCTATGGTTTGAGTACTTTGCAAAAAATTTCACTGCTGAAAAAATTAAGGAGTGCCAATATCCAAACAGATTATTGGCACTCCTTTAAAATGATTTATTTATAGGCAACAAATCTTACTATTCCATTTATTATTATCATTTTGTTTCCTGTACGTCTTCTGAGAAAAGCTCGAACCTTCCAACAAGGTTTTTCAATGTTTCTGCTTGTCCGCTCAATTCCTCTGATGTTGCGGCACTTTCCTCTGCTGTTGCAGAATTATTTTGTATAACACTTGCAATCTGTTCAACGGCAAAGGTAATCTGACCTGCGCCTTGAGCCTGTTCATTGGAGGCGTTCACAATCCGCTCAATCAGCTTTGTGATTGCGGAGGTTCCTTCCACAACCACTTCCATGGCTCTTTCTGTTTTATCTGCCATCACGGTACCATCCTCCACAGCATTGACAGTTTCTTCTATTAAAATGGCAGTATTTTTTGCCGCTTCTGCTGATTTCCCTGCAAGATTACGAACCTCATCTGCTACAACGGCAAAGCCCTTTCCTGCCTCTCCGGCACGAGCTGCTTCAATCGCGGCGTTTAGTGCAAGAATATTGGTTTGGAATGCAATGGCATCAATAATTTTAATAATTTCATTAATTTCATTTGATTTATCATTGATTACTTTAATCGCTGTAACCATCTCTTTTAATTGCTTATTGCAATCCTCAACCTGATGTTCCGTTTTTGACACAACCATTTTAGCATTCTCTGCATCCTCTGCATTTCGCTTTGTGTGTTCAGAAATTATGGCAATTGTGGCAGAAAGCTCCTCGATGGAAGACGCCTGTTCCGCTGCCCCTTGTGACAATGCCTGTGCCCCAGTTGCCACTTGATCCGATCCAAAGGATACCTGTTCCGATGCCTGATTAATCTCCGACAAAGTATTGCTGAGCTGGATTTTTATCCCTCTCATTGCAAGTAGAATTTCTCTGTAATCACCCACATATTTCTCTTCACATTGAGATGCCACTTGGAAATCACCATTGGCCATAAGTCCAAGGAGATAATTAACGTCCTGAATAATTGTCTTTAAATTTAAAGCTGTGGCTTGGAATGTCTCAGCCAATTTGCCGATTTCATCTTCAGAATTTGCCTCCAAATCAATATCAAAGCAACCAAGTGAAATATTCTCTGCCGCTTCCACTACATAATCAATTGGCTTTAGCATTCTTTTTAAAAGCACTATAATGACAATAATAATGGTAAGCAGTGCCAATAACGACATAATCAACATAATTGTCGTAAGCCGAATAACATCTTTATTCAAATCTTTCGTCTCAACCGATGTTTGTGCCCACCAAGTTTGCTGACCGCAATCGATAGGATAAAAATATCTTGCATATTCTTTGGTTTGCCCATCCAAATCGGTATACGGAGCATCCATTTGAAAAGCTTCTCCCGTTGCGAATCCCGCCAATATTTTCTCATAAATTTCGGCTGAGTTTCTATCCTTCATGTTTGTTCCCGTAAGGTCATTAGATGTACTGTCATAAACATAGACCCCATCTTGCGTCAATATATTAGCAAACATGGTAGGATACTTTTCGTTGACTGATTCAATTTTTGAAAAATTAGAAACAATCACATCAACATTGACAGCACCCTTTACTTCATTATTATTAAGAATCGGATAACAAACAGAACAAAGCTGATCTCCCTCATATATCATAGGGTTTGTTATGTATTGATGCTTTGTTTCCTTAGCAATGCGATAATACTCTTCATTGGAATAACTCTCATAGTTCCCTTCTGTTGTTATCCTTTGGTTCTGAGCACTCTCAGTATTAACATAGATCGCGTAATCTCTAACACTGGGGTCAAAAGCAAATGGTTCAAAATAAATTCCTATTCCGGAAATATCTTGATTATTTTTTACCATAGGCCAAGCTGTATTTGCAAAAAAGTTTTCTTTCTCATAGTTCTTTTCCTGCAATGCAACGTTGTAAACAATACTGGGCTTTGTAGGCACTTCAGCATCTACAGCTGGTATAGACTTACTATCTTTTTCGTATTGATCTTGGAAATAGTATTGCAAATTTTTCGCAGTGGTATTTGCATCATCCATCATTGCTTGAACGATAAGTCCGTTTTGTGCTGCTATTCCTGAAAATTCCTCGTTCACCGTTGTTCTTAAGGCTTTATTGGCCTGGAAAACCGATACTGAAACCAATAAAGCAAGAAATATAATTAATGTTCCCCCAATATAAATTGCAATTTTTTTCGCAAGTTTCATCCTTCTTAACATTTTAGAACCCCCATTCCAAAAATAACAGACACCACATATTCAGCACCTAAAAGTTAATACCCTTATTTAAAAACACTTCTTATCTCTTGATTTCATTCCCCATTTCATGTATGGGTTCTTACCACCTCTTCAAAGAAATTCTAATACCACAACTCTAAGTTTTTTGAATTTTTCTTGAGTTAGATTTAGTCATGTTGCATTCCCATAAGGCAATACCACCTCACTCTCTATATTTGTTAAATACTTAGCAGTTTGGGGATTTCGTAATGATGTGAAAACAATCATACATATCCCTTTCGAAAATGTTCGGATAACAGTCGGAAATTCTCGAAGTTTGTTAAAATATACATTATAGTATATACCCTAACATAAATAATTTCAATATTTTCACAGTAAAATATTACTTTTTTTTGTATATACTGTCATATTTTCATAAAAAAGCACAAAAAAAGCACATCTACGATGAACCGTTGGAAGCTTGATTTATACTTCAAACGTCATATCTTATGTGCTAAAGAACTGTGTTACAATTTATATAAAGATTGAATCATTCAAACTGCAATTTTATAACTTTGTGAAATGTTTTGTTATTATGTAAATATATAAATAATTAAGGTAAAGATTACACTAGAAAATTCATTCATAATTATGATATCATAAAAGAATATCCTTTAATCTTTCCGTTTTTCTATATTTTTCATATAATTCTACAACAATATCCCATTCCTCTAATACCATTCTTCCAATATCCAAATCATACATGATACCTAAATTCTTTTTTATTTCGTTGTAACAAAAATCATAATTATGTGCCTTTCGATAACTTCTGTCAGATAACATGGCATCAATAGAATCACAGACAGCAATAACTTTCGCACCAAAAGGTATTTCATTACCAGATAGTCCTTTGGGATACCCTTTCCCATCCACCCGCTCGTGATGATATAAGACCATATCCTTCAGTTCATTCAAATGATGTGATTTGCTCAAAATCTCAGCACCAATTTGTGGATGCCTTTTCATACACTCCCACTCTTCATTTGTCAGCTTCCCTTCCTTATTTAGTACACTGTCAGGAACACCCACTTTACCAATATCATGAAGATGCGCGGCGATATGTATTTTATCAGCCTCTTTTCTGTTTAATCCTAAAATTTTGCATACTTCTATAGATAAATCGCTCACTCGCTGTGAATGTCCCGCCGTATAGGCATCCTTTGCATCCAAAGCACTGGTTATGCATTCAATGATTTCGTGATAGTCTATTCCATTTCTATAAAAAGAAGCTCTCTTCTTCATACACACCCCGCCATTTTCAATGTATTCACTTCTTTCCCACGTTCTTATATTTAAATTAAAATAGGATGCATTACTGTATGTTGATACAAGACAGAAAATAATTTCAATCAAATTAGGAAGTAAAGCGAAACCCTAAAGAGAAATAAAATACTTTATCTCAGATTGCCTATAAATTCATTGTAAATTTCCTTTGTATCAATAGTCTGTAATCAATACATCATTCGGATACGTATTCTCCAATTGGGTATTTAACAAATCCCCTTTGATTAATTAGTTTATACTAACTGGCAATGTTTTGTCAATATTCAGAAAAATTCTTATAATTTTTAGGGTTTCCCTGTAGCTAAGTTAAATACAGTAAAGGCTCGTAGAGATGAGAGTGTGATTAGTAAGGCGGTAAACATAAAATGTATCAATTGTATAGCTATGAAATAATCTTGTCAATAAGTACCCCTTTCAATCTCATGTGATTCATCCTCACATCCCTTCCCCTTATACATGCATTTTTAAAGTTTTTTGCTAATATAATGTAAGAATACCAAAGGGAGGACGACGGTTATGTCATATCAATCATGCCATTTTAATAATGCGCACAAATCTGTGTTAAAGTATTCTCCACGACAACACCATATTTCAGCTGAAAAATATATCTCCCTGCTAAAAAACCATACGGATACCATCGTTTACCTCACATTAAAGAATCATTACAGTTACTGGTATTTTATTAAATCTTGTGACGATACTCAACTTACTGGCTTTGTGAAGCTTAATGAAAAATGGGTCTATAAAGTAATCAATTTATCCAATATCCTCGAATTCTGCTAAGCCAAGGAGTGAAATCTATGTCCAAAGAACCAAGGAATATTCCCGCTTCCCTTAAACACGATATCTTTGTTTCAGAAATATCAAATGAAACTGAATTGATAAATGAATTTGAATTTCCGGAATTCATAGAACCAGCCTTAGAAAAAATAGAGGTCATTGCAAAATTTAACGGTGATATCGTAAGGGTTGCACAAACATTGGATGCTGAAGCGGAAATCATATACGAAAATTATGCAATCATCACAATTGCAAAAGATAAGATTAAAAGATTAGCCTCTTATCCTCAAATTGAGCACTTAGAGTTGCCTAAGAACTTATATTTTGAATTAAGCAGTAGCCTATCAAGCAGCTGCATCCCCTCTGTACAAAGAGTAGATGGATTTAACTTAAGCGGTCGAGGTGTAATTGTGGCAATCATTGACTCTGGAATTGATTATATGCATCCGGATTTTCGAAACAGTGATGGAACCAGCAGAATTCTGTTTATTTGGGATCAAACACAAACAGGAACACCACCGGTGGGGTTTTATAGTGGCGCAGAGTACAATAACCAACAAATCAATAATGCAATTGTTTCCGAAACTCCATATCAGGTTGTTCCCAGTAGGGATACCAATGGGCATGGCACCGCTGTTGCAGGCATTGCCGCAGGAAATGGAAGGGCAAGCAATGGCACAAATCGAGGCGTTGCTTTTGAAGCGGATATTATTGCGGTAAAAGTTGGTTATCGAGGTTATGAATCTTTTGCTAGGTCAACAGAACTAATGAGAGCACTAAAATATGTCATTGACAAGGCCAAACGGTTTGGAAAGCCCATCTGCATTAATATGAGTTTTGGTATGAACAACGGCTCCCATAAAGGAGATTCTTTGTTTGAAACATTTATTACAGAGATTTCTTCAAATTGGAAAACTTCTATCGTTATTCCTACAGGAAATGAAGGTGCCGCCGGTCATCATTATCACGGAAAAATACAAACAGACGAAGTACAGGAAATCGAATTTTTTAGAGGACCCGGATTGGAAACTTCCTATTTATCCCTATGGAAAAACTTTGCTGACAGTTTTGCAGTTGAAATCATTTTTCCGGATGGAAGCTCCTCAGGAGTAATCAATATTGAAAATCAAGCTAAGACAGTAAGAAGGCCAAATTTGATTCTAAATGTATTTTATGGGCAGCCTTCCCACTACTCCCTAGAACAGGAGGTTTTTTTCAATATCACAGCTACCCAAGGGCCTCTACCCCAAGGAATTGTCAAGCTAAGATTAATTGCCAGAAATATCGTTGATGGAAATTATGATATATGGCTTCCCACCATTGAGGAGGTAGGTGAAGAAACATTTTTTTCTGATCCATCCATATATAACACCATCACCATACCCGCAACCGCAGAAAAAGTAGTCCGTGTTGCAGGTTATAATGCCCGTGTGGGTAACATTGCACTATTCTCAGGCAGAGGTGATCTCACAGATACTAATTCTTATCCTGACATTGCTGCTCCATCCATTGATATCATTTCAACAAAATCCGGCGGCGGATATGATTCCTTCACAGGTACCAGTGTTGCTGCACCCTTTGTTACCGGTTCAGCGGCCCTTATGATGCAATGGGGAATCATAAACAACAATGATCCTTATTTATATGGTCAACGACTTAGAGCATTCCTGCGCATTGGTGCAGAAAGAAAAGCGGGTATCGTTTATCCAAATGCATCCTTTGGGTATGGTACCCTTTGCTTATACAATACAATGAATTATTTAGTCGAATATCAATTAGGTGAACAATTCTGGTTAAATCTTACCTAGGAGGTGATTACTTTTGAATTTTGAAAATATTGATTTGCCTTTGTCTGAATTTATTAAACTTCCCACTACAGTTGATTTCAATATTGTAAATACAGACCGATTTAAGCTATTTGTCCAAGATAGACCATATCTAAAATTAGGAACTGAAATGGCAAATGAATTGGTTATGGTTTATACTCACAGGGATAATTTGCCCTCACTTTTTGAAGATTTGGGTAATGATTTTAACGAGTTTTTCCCCAAAATTTTATCACCTTTAGACAGTAGAAGCAATGAAGACAGTGGCATTACGCAGATTCAGAACCAGCCCTTTTTAAGTCTTTCCGGAAGAAATGTGGTTATTGGGTTTGTTGATACCGGTATTGATTATACAAAGGATGCCTTTCGCTTTGAAGATGGTTCCTCCAAAATACTCTATCTTTGGGACCAAACCATTGAAGGAAACAGGCCTGACTATCTTTATTTTGGCTCTGTGTATACCCAAGATGATATTAACCGTGCTTTAAACTCAGAAAATCCTTATTCTATTGTTCCCTCTGTTGATGAAGATGGACATGGCACCTTTTTAGCCTCTGTTGCGGCCAGTAATGATAGAGGCGAGTACATTGGAGCTGCTCCCAAAGCATACATCATGGCGGTAAAGCTTAGACGAGCCAACGAATTTTATATTGAACGTTTTCTACTGCCCAAGGATATTCCAAATTTATACGATTCTACTGATATTATCCAAGGAATTAAATATATCAATGATCGAACGGTGGAAATGAATCTGCCTATTGTACATTGTATCGCTATGGGTTCCAATAGCAGTGCACACGATGGCAACTCCCTTTTTGAGGATTATATTACATTTCTCTCACAACGAGCCGGTTTTTGCTTTGTAACGGCAGCTGGAAATGAGAGTAACGCAAGACATCATTCCCAAGGTAGGTTACCAAGAACAGGAACCACAGAAACAGTCAGCATAAAAGTTGGAAGACAAGGTGAATCCTTCTCTCTATCCATATATGGACCGGCTTACGATAAAATGTCCGCCAGCATTACTTCACCCACTGGAGAAGTGATTGCAAGGCTCCCTTTTAAAGTAGGATTAAAGTACAGCGAGAAGCTGGTATTCGAGGCTAGTACGGTGTCCATTGAATATTATAGAAGTTTCAGCAATCTGATATGGATTGGATTTCGAGAGGCAACCCAAGGCATTTGGGATATTACTCTTTTTGGAGATGCTATTGTAAGTGGTGAATATTTTGCATGGCTGCCCATTACAGGGCAAGTGAGTGAATATGTGGAATTATTAAAACCCGTTCCCGAATATACCATAGTTTACCCTGCAACTGCAATGGGTTCTATCACAACAGGGGCATTTAACAGTAATGATAATAGCCTATATGTCTCCTCCTCATGGGGACCAACAAGATTGCCTCGAATGGCACCGGATATTGTCGCACCCGGTGTTAACGTGAAAGGAATTTATCCAACTGGAGAGGGAACAAAATCCGGCACTTCTGTCTCAGCAGCAATCACTGCCGGAGCAGCTGCCCTTTTATTTGAATGGGCACTTATACAAGGTAACATTCCATCTATGGATGGAGACTTGGTTCGCACATTTTTTATTAGTGGTGCCACCAGAGAAGAAAATATGCTCTATCCAAACACAAAATGGGGTTACGGAAGGCTTAATTTGTACGGTAGCTTTGCTGTTATAAGGGAATCTATCATCAACTACTATGTATTATAAATTTCTCAAAGGAGGTTAAATATGGCAAACAGTAGGCTTTTTTTACGTGAAAATTATTTAGGCGGCACTGGTTTACTTAGAATAAATACGTTTCTAACAAATATCGCCAGACCTGCGGCAGGTGCAACAGTAACGGTAACGGATCCCTATGATAATACGGTGATAGAAGAAGGGGTCACCAATGCTTGGGGTGAGATACCACCAATCCCCCTAAGCGCACCACCAATAGAATTTTCCATGCAATATGACATGCCACGTCCCTTTAATCAATATAACGTACGCGTTACACTGGAGGACTATGAAGAAGCAGTAATCAATAATGTTCAGATTTTTCCGGAAACCACTGCAGTACAAGAGATAAAACTCACACCAAGGTTTTCAGATATCAACATACCTTATCCTGTGTTGTATGGGGATTATCCGCCGAAAATCCCTGAATCAGAAATCAAAAAACTACCATTCCCAAGTAACCAAGTAGTATTACCCCAACCGGTTGTACCCAGTATTATTGTTGTTCATGACGGAAGGCCGGAAGACACCTCTGCGGCAAACTATACTGTGGCATTTAAAGATTACATTAAAAACGTTGCCAGCAGTGAAATATATGCAACATGGCCGGTGGAGGCCATTAAAGCGAATGTTCATGTTATTTTATCTTTTACGTTAAACAGAGTCTATACAGAATGGTATCGGAACAAAGGTTTTGATTTTACCATAACCAACTCAACAGCCTTTGACCAAGCCTTTACCTTTGGACGAAATATTTTTCAAGAAATTTCTGATGTGGTTGATGAGATTTTTGCAACCTATATTGCAAAACCCGATATCCGACAGCCGTTATTTACCCAATACAGCGATGGTAGGAGAGTTGTCAGAGAAGGCTGGCTCAGCCAATGGGGTTCAAAAGATTTAGGTGATCAAGGATTAAATGCTTTACAAATTTTAAGAAATTATTATGGGAGCAATGTTTTCATAAAAGAGGCAGAAAAAGTGGAAGGGATTCCTATATCCTTCCCGGGTACTACCCTTGTTGTGGGCTCAACAGGAGATAGCGTAAAAACAATTCAGCAACAGTTAAATGCTATATCTAAAAATTATCCCCTCATACCGAAATTAATTGAGGATGGTTATTATGGTGAAACCACTGCGGAGTCTGTTCGTGTATTTCAGCAAATTTTCAATCTACCCCAAACTGGCACAGTGAATTACCCCACTTGGTATAAAATTTCCGATGTTTATGTAGCGATTCAAAGGCTTGCCTAAAAAGGATAGTCAAAAGCAAACACATATATTGTCTTTCCATTAAAAAAACCGATAAAAGAATTTGCTGTTTCTGGTGAAATTCTTTCATCGGTTTTTTTGTTCATCCAATATATCGTTTGCTCATTTCGGGTAATTGAAGCCAATATAGAAACTCCTGCACAGTGTATTTTTGCAAAATTGATCAATCTAAATGACCACAATGGAATTGCCCCTTTCCATTTTTGCTAATTTTTTTGTGTGAGCGATTTCCTTGGATAACTCATTTAAATCTGTGAATTTTTCTTTGCGATTTGTGACAACTGCAATGGAAATGGTGGCTAGTAAAAAAGTATCCACAAAGCCATTGCGATTTCTGGAAACAATAAATCCATTTTCTGCATCTTCTTGGGTGTAAAGTGATTTGGTTCGTGTTGAAAATGAATCTATAATTCCTTCACAAAATGCCTCTGAACGATGACGATCCGATATGATTACAAAATCGTCACCACCTATATGCCCCACAAATTCTCCTTGTTCTGTACATTCCTTTAAAATATTACCTAATGTAATAATCATTTGATCTCCCATACTAAAACCATAGGCATCATTATATGGCTTAAAGCTATCAATATCTATGTAAATCAAAGAAAAAGGCTTTGCATCCATTATCTTGCTTGAAATTCTTTTTTGTATCTCTGTGTTTCCCGGCAGGCCAGTGAGAGGGTTGGAGCATTTCGCTCTGTTCACCTGAATGCTAATTGCAGAATTCAGTAAATCTTTTATTGTAACAATCCCTAAATACTGATTATTTTCAGTGACTGCAATTGCATCATATACTTGCGAAAATGCCCTTGACATTGCCAGCTCAGCAACCTTTTCTATTGGTGTTTTTTTATCCACTTCCAAAAAATCATGATGAAGCAAGCTTTTGGCTCTCACTCTTTTGCTTAGATTGTAACCAAATTGTCCACTGAATTTTTCGAAAATAAAACTTCGGGTCAACATACCACATATCTGGTTATTTTGGTTTAGCACGCAAACCTCGGTTACCTTTGGATCGTTTTTCATGGATAAAAATATATCAAAGATGCTATCATCTTCTAAGACACAATTCTTTTTTGTAGCTAGTGCGCCAATCTCTCCCAGTATACCTATGGAGTTTTTTTCATAATTAGCATTTCCAATAAAAATTTGATGCTCTTTGGGAATTTTCTGAAAACCTTTCTCCGGTTTTGCCAAATAATAACCTTGTCCATAATCTATGTTTAAATCAATAAGGGTTTTTAATTCTTCTTCAGTCTCTATCCCTTCTGCAATGGTTGCGATGCCTGATTCTTTACAGAATTTTACAATGGCAGCAACTGCTGATTTTTTCACCGCATCAGAATCAATATTTCGAATGAGCTGCATGTCAATTTTAAGAAAGTTAGGTGAAAATGCGCATACTCGGTTCATTCCAGAATACCCTGAGCCAAAGTCATCAATGGCAATTTTGAACTGCTGTGCCTGATAATGGTTCACCGCAGCTGTGAAAGTATCCATATGGCTAATGGCACTCTTTTCTGTTATCTCAAAAATAATATCTTCGGGGCGCAAGCCATATTGTTTTAATTTTTCCCAAGTGAATCCGGCAAAAACCTCAGGATCGTGAATTACATTTGGATCTACATTAATAAACAATTTTGCTTGATATGGCTTATGGATGGCATTTTCAAGAGCCTTTGATCGGCAAAGACGCTCAAGCTCCCAAAGCTTATATTGGCGTGATGCAAGTTGAAAAAGCTCTTCTATATTTAATTCGCATTCCGACAGACCAATTCTACTGAGGGCTTCATAGCCAAGTATACTGCCGTTATCAAGGGAAACAATCGGCTGATACACCGTATGAATAGCACCGATTGAAAGTATCTTGAATAAGTCATCATTCAATTTGTTAACATTCAACGTTGACGCCCCCCTATTTACTCTCCTTCTTCCCATATCTAAAGCAAAATATTGTTTGATTTTTATATCAACTGATTTCAGCATCACCACCACAATCCTCCTGACGAACAAATTGCAGCATTTGTTTTTTTAAAATATGAACCTGTCTATATCCCTCTTCGCTTCCATTGGCAAATAATTTGGCAGATTCTGCATTCATCCGAGCAATCTGCTGAATTTTCTCTGCCTCTGTAGAGATGCTTACTATTTCACTTTGTTCCTCTTGTATGGCTTTCAAAATCAAGGTAATCATTTCTACAATTTCATCCGTACGCAGTACAACCGAATCCAAAGAATGGGCAGTATTTATAACAATATTTCCGCAATTGTCCGTTAATTGCATTGAATTATCAATCAAGTCTGTAGTTTCTTTCGCAGCTTCGCCAACCTTCTTGGCTAAAAGTCTTACCTCTCCCGCCACTACGGAGAAGCCTCTGCCTGAATCCCCTGCTCTGGCTGCTTCTATAGCAGCATTAAGGGCTAAAATATCCGTTTGAAATGCAATTTCGTTAATTGTTTTTATGATCTGCTTAATCTTGTTGGTATGTGCCGTTACATCTTGAATGGCTTTTGTTGTTTCCACCATATACTGACGCGTAATATCCACCTGGTCATTCATTTCCATCGCAGCCAGATTCATATTCTGTATCTTTTGCCTATTTAGGCTGGCACTATCAGAAATTGAATTGAGGGTCGTTGAAAGCTGGGTGATGGAAGCATCCTGTTTCATGGCATGGGCAGATAGATTTTGGGCACCATCAAAAACCTCCTTCACATGATCCTCCACCTTTAACGTAGCAGTATTTACATTATTTAAAGCAAAATTGATATATGCTTGCATTTTTTCTGTGGCTTCCAACAGGCTTTGATAATCCCCTACATAATATTCTCTATTAACTGTTTGATACACCATGTTCCCTTTTGCCATTTCATCTAATAAACATGAAACATCTGAAATAAGTATCTGCAGTGTTTGCACCATTTTTTCAGAAGCACAAATCACCTCATCCAATTCATCTCCAGATAAGTGCCCTTTTTCAAGGATAGCCAATTCACCTTTTTCAATGGAATCAGCTATATGAAGAATTTTTCGGGTTGCTTTGCGTAATGTTTTCTCCAGCATCCCTGCAGCCAATACCAAAACAGTGGCAGAAATGCCCATGACAAAAATCAGTAGCAAAGTCATATGTTTTCGCTGCTGTGCCGTCTTTTCTAAAGCTATATTTGATGCCTCCTCTGCCTTTGCCGAAACCAAATCCAAAATTAAATATAAATCATCTACACTTTTTTGATAATCTCCATTTATTGTGTGGAATGCTTTATCTGCTTGCCCTGCAAAAGCGAGGGACATAACCTTCATTTCCTGAGATAAAAAATTGTTGAGTGCTGCATTTAAATCTCGCATCAATTGTTCTTCATGAAAACTTTTTTTCAATGTATTTATATCTGATACAGTCTTTTGTACTGCCAGCTCCACGGCTTGGTTGCTTTGAGCATTGTCATTACGAAAAGCGGCTAGAATCCCTCTATCAAGCATTGCCACATCATTTCGAATCTGCATTTGCTGAATGCTGTTTTTATACTCATTATTATAGAAGGATCGCATCCTTTCTTCAGCTGATTTTAATGCTCCAAAAACAATAGAAATCGTCAAAATATTCGTTCCAATTGCTATCATGCTGACGAGACGCAATTTTTGGCTTATTTTCAACTTCCCTTTCAATTGAAATTTATTTTTGTAAACACGAAAGGGCTCTTTCTTGACATCATGAAAGGAATTCCATTTTCTATATCCCTTTTCCTTTATTTTCAGATAATATTGTACGATAATAGCTAAATATTTTTTCATTTCAATTCTCCATTTATAATGCAAACAATAATAAATAATTGCATAACTTTACCAGAATTATAACAATGGTAAATTTTTTCTACTATCTAGGACCAGTTAATAC
>JAEZPX010000182.1 GCA_023413275.1 Bacillota bacterium
GCGACCTTTTTTCCTGCCATTTCAATCGTAACACCCTCACCAAATAAACCACGGATATTTGGTTCACGTCCCACGGCAAAAAGCACATATTGAGCTGAAACTTCCTTATTTTCACCATTTTCCTCAAAAAAGCATTTTAATCCCTCTTTCTCTTTTTCAATACATTTTAAAAGAGAGGATGTAAAAACTTCTACACCTTGCTTTTTCAATGTCATTTTTAAGCTCTGGGCTATTTCCTTATCAAAATTGGAAATCAGTCTTGGCGCCGCCTCAATTAAAGTTATTTTTGTATGGAAGGAACTAAATACCTTAGCCATTTCCACACCTATGACACCACCACCCACAATGACAAGACTTTGGGGAACTTCCTCAAGAAGAAACAAATCCTCGCTATTTAATACTCCGTCAATTTGACTTCCTTTTACAGGAATTTTAGATGGAACAGCCCCAGTGGCTAATACAATGCTTTTGGCTTGATATTTCTCAACCATTTCGTCTTGAGAAACAGTAACAGTTTTATCTTTTTCAAGGGTAGCTTTCCCCGCTATCATCGTAACACCGTTGGCTTTCAGAAGACTTATGATTCCCTCCCGAAGTTTGAAACAAGTCTCCTCTTTATATTCCATAATTTTGGAATAATCAAAAGATACATTCTCAGCAAAAACTCCAAATCTTTCTGACTCTTTGATTTCTTTGTACAAATTGGCAGCATGAAGCATCGCCTTTGTAGGAATACAGCCTCTATTTAAACAGGTTCCACCCACCTCCCTACATTCAACAATGGCAGTACGAAGGCCAAGCTTTGCCCCTTTGATTGCAGCGACATAGCCACCGGGGCCCGCACCAATTACTATTAAATCAAATGTTCTTTCCATATACATTCACCACCTTGTTTTTAGCATTTTTCAATGTATAGCAACTTTTTATTTTCAATCAATTTCAGAATTAAATAGCGCCTTTCTCATTAGGCCATTCATACTTAAGAATAGGATTTCTCGCCGCCTCAACCTCATTCAATCTAGCCACAGGAGTTGAAATCGGTGCAGCATGAAGTGTTTCTGGAGTTGTATGGGCTTCGTGGAATAAATCCCTCAGAATCTGAATCATATCATCCATGGTTTCCTTTGATTCCGTTTCTGTGGGTTCAAACATCAAGGCTTCGTGAACAATCAGAGGGAAATACATGGTGGGTGGATGAATTCCTTTGTCAATCATCCCCTTTGCAATATCCAACGCAGACACGCCAGTTTCTTTTTTTAGCTTTTCTAAGCTTAAAACAAATTCATGCATACAGGTTTTATCGTAGGCTGGTGTGTACAAATCCTTAAGCTCATGAAGCATATAATTTGCATGAAGCACCGCATTCTCACTGGCTTGCAAAACACCTTCTTTTCCCATAGTCATAAGATAAGCGAGGGCTCGCACCACCACCAGAAAATTTCCATAAAAGCTTTTCATTTCTCCTATGGAGCTCTCTGCTTTTACCAAGCGGAATCTTCCATCTTTTTCTTCGCTACGTACAGATGGCAAAAATTCCGAAAGAAATTTTTTGCAACCAACAGGGCCACTTCCGGGGCCACCGCCACCGTGAGGTGTAGAAAAAGTCTTATGTAAATTTACATGAATTACATCAAACCCCATATCACCGGGTCTTGCAATTCCCATAATTGCATTTAGGTTTGCACCGTCATAATAATTGATTCCTCCGCAATTATGTATGATATTAGTAATCTCCAAGATATTCTTATCAAACAAGCCCAGTGTATTTGGATTTGTCAGCATAAGCCCTGCGGTATCGCTTCCCACAGCCTCTTTCAGTTTTTCAACATTAACACCACCGTCCTTATTGGATGGAACCGTTATCGTCTCAAAGCCTGCCATTGTTGCACTTGCCGGATTTGTACCATGGGCAGAATCGGGAACAATAATTTTGGTTCTTTTTGTATCCCCATGTTTTTTGTGATACGCTTTTATCATCAAAAGTCCCGTTAACTCTCCATGGGCACCTGCCCCAGGCTGCATGGTAAAGTGAGTCATCCCTGTTATTTCGCAGAGATATTTCTCCAGCAAGTTCATCACTTCTAGACAGCCCTGCACCGTTTCTTCTGTCTGTAGCGGATGAATATCAGTAAATCCACTGAGACCTGCCATTTCCTCATTTATTTTGGGGTTATACTTCATGGTACACGAGCCCAGTGGATAAGCTCCATGATTTATACCATATGCTTTCTCCCCAAGCTCACTATAATGTCTGTTTAAATCAACCTCTGCTATTTCAGGTAGCCGCAACGGAAGTTTTCTTTGAAATTGTGGGGAGGGTAATACTTCAGGCACATCGCATAAGGGCAAAAAACTTGTTCCACGAGCTTCTTTACTTTTTTCAAAAACCAGCATTTCTCACACCTCCTGCAATATAGCAATTAATTCGTCAATATCTTTCTTGCTGTTCATTTCCGTACAACACCATAGAATTTTCCCTTCGTTTTCTCCCCTCAGCGGATATCCTCCTAATATTCCTTTGGATTCCAGATGCTGCATCACCTCACTGACAGGTTTCGGGGATTCCGTCACAAACTCATTGAAAAACTCTTCTTTATTGACTAATTTATACCCTAGTTCACTGACTCTTTCTGCCAGATAGTCCGCCTTTGACATACTCTGAACCGCCACCTCTCGAAGACCTTTCTTGCCCATGGCAGAAAGATATGCTCCAGCAGCAAGGGCACATAATGCCTCATTAGAACAAATATTGCTGGATGACTTTTCCCTTCTGATGTGCTGTTCCCTTGCCTGCAATGTGAGCACATATCCTATTTTTCCATTAGAATCTTTTGTCTGCCCAACAATCCTACCGGGAAGCTTTCTCTTCATAGAATCCACTGTTGCCATAAACCCGAGATATGGGCCGCCGAAGCTCAGGGGTATCCCCAAAGGCTGACCTTCTCCTACAGCAATATCTGCGCCGTATTCTCTGGGTGTTTTCGCAATTCCAAGGGAAATGGGGTTTACCCCCATTATGTATTTTGCTCCCGCATTATGAGCCAGTTCTCCTATTTTTTCTCCATCTTCAAAGCTACCATAGAAATTAGGCTGTTGGATATACACACATGCGGTAGAAGTATCAATTTTCTTTTCAATAAATGAAGTATCCGTTACGCCATTTTTATCCGGTACAATGATTACCTCTATATTTTTACCGTAACAATAGGTATGAACGGTCTCCAAAACATATGGATTTACGGTTTTTGAAATAAAGACCTTCGACCGTTTTCTTTCCTGACACATCATGATGCTCTCTGCGGCCGCTGTCGCTCCATCATACACCGATGCATTGGAAGCATCCATCCCAGTTAAATCACAAATCATTGTTTGATATTCAAAGATGGATTGCAATATCCCCTGGCTGACCTCAGGTTGATAGGGTGTATATGCCGTCAATAGGCTTTCTTTAGAAATAACGCTTTTCACAATTGCAGGGATAAAATGCCTATAAGCTCCCGCCCCTCTAAAAACAGAGGTAAAAACTTTATTTTTAGATGCCAAGCCCATCATGTCTCTGCGTACTTCCAGTTCCGACATACCCTTGGGTAAACAAAGTTCCTCTTTCAGCCTTACCTGCTGGGGTATATCTTCAAAAAGCTCTTTTACAGAATGCAAGCCGAACGTAGAAAGCATTTCTTGCCTTTCCAAATCTGTTGAAGGAACATAGCTTCCCATTGTTTCACCCCCATTTATGCTTCTTCTTGTATACTTTCAATAAATGCCTTATATTCATCCGCACGCAAAAGCTCCCCTTTTTCGGTAATGTTATCAAACTTTACCAGCCACGCTTCATAGGCATCTTGGTTTATTTTTTCAGGTGCATCCAAAAGTTCCTCATTGATTGCACTTACCGTGCCACCCACAGGTGTATAAATGTCAGAGACTGCCTTTACAGACTCTACATCTGCAAATGAACCGTCAACACCTACTTCATCACCCACCTCAGGTAGATTAACAAAAACAATATCACCCAATGCTGATTGGGCATAATCTGTTAGTCCAACTACTGCACTTTCCCCATCAAATCTAATCCACTCATGAAATTTTGAATAAAATAAATCATTTAATATCTTCATTCTCTCTCCTCCTTATTATGCTTCATTGGTTCTTTTATAAAATGGCAAGGCAACAACCTCTGCCTTTATTTTTCCGTTTCTTGCCATAACTTCCACAACTGTTCCAATGGCACACTTTTGATTCAATAGTGCTATTGCACCGGAATAACCCAAAAAAGGAAAATGTGTTCCTGATGTCGTCTGCCCAATGACCGTGTCTTCCAAAAAAACAGATGCATTCTCTCGCATAATACCTCTGCTGATAGCCTTAAGGCCTACCCGAACCCTCTTGTTGTCTTCATTTTGTAGCATAGCATTTTTTCCGATAAAGTCCTCTTTTGCCAGCTTAACAGCAAAACGAAGCCCACATTCTAATGGCGAAGTTTCGCTGTTCAATTCATGCCCATACAGTGGCATTGCAGCCTCAAGCCGCAGTGTATCTCTTGCGCCTAGTCCACAAGGAATCAACCCATCCTCCTTCCCCGTTTCCAGTAACAAATTCCACAGTTTTTCTGCATCTTCTCCATCAAGATAAATTTCTACGCCTTCCTCCCCTGTGTATCCTGTTCTTGAGATAATACAATTAATACCAGAGATATTTCCATCAAACACAGCAGTATAATATTTCTCAGGTATACTTTTGCTGTCTGCCACCCTCCTTAAAATATCAATGGATTTGGGGCCTTGCAGGGCTATCTGCGCCACTTTTTCTGATATGTCAGTAAAAGCAACATCTCCAAATTGTTGTGCAAGCATCCATTCATAATCCTTATCCTTATTTGCCGCATTCACTACGATAAAATAATCATTTTCGCCTCTTTTGTAGACAATTAAGTCATCCACAGTACCGCCGTTTTCGTTGCACATCGGACTGTACCTTGCCTGACCATCAGCCATATTAGAAAAATCATTTGTAAGCATATACTGAAGATTGGCAAGGGCATCTTTGCCGGTACACAGTATTTCTCCCATATGGGAGACATCGAAAAGGCCTGCCTTTGTACGAACTGCCATGTGTTCTGCGATGACACCGCAATACTGAACAGGTAGGGTAAAGTCCGCAAAATCAACCATTTTGCCCTTTGCATTCATGTGTGCATGATATAGAGGTGTTTTTTTTCCCATTTTGCGATTCTCCTTTACAAATTATTTTTTACTTCTACATTTTTCTTTTTTTCTTTTTGTAAAAAAAAAAAGAGACTATTGCAAATATTCTTTTTGAATATTTACATTAGTCTCTGTCCTTTTTAACCTGAAAGATTGGTACCGAAAACGTTTACACAATCATCGGTAATTACTTCTTCGGTACAACTCAATTGTTGTTCTCCAGAGTATCGTCAGAATTCAATCCTTTTACCTGAGAGTTTTTCCCCTTCGGTGCTGCAACACAGTCTCTCTTGAATCCATCATCCACTTTTTATAAAATTTTCTATATAATACCATTTATTCTAGTATAATGCAATACTTTTTCAAAAAAAGCATATGACTTTTTATTAATACATTTAGATCTATAGAATCTTCAAAATTTTGAATGAAAAAAGTAGCAGTTACATCATTTTTTCCGTAGCACAAAAGCAATAAAATTCAGATATTTACCACCGCCCGCTTCCATGGTCTTACGGTCATTCACTGCAATCGCATTTTCTTGTTTCAGCCAATCTCCCCAGAGTTCATCATTGTCACCCTTCATTTCATAAATGGAAATAACATCTGCATCCTGACTATGGCTCAATATTTCTCTCCAATAAGTAATATCGTGCAGATATGCAAGCTGCTCCGGGGTCCATGAAAGGAGCAATTCTTTTGGTAGATTATCATGGCAATCCTTTTTCATGCCGGGAACACAAATATAAAGATAACCACCGCTTTTTACAAAGGGTAACAGCTTTGCATCTAAATATTCCTGATCACGCCCCCAGAAATTGTAGGAATCTGTACTTACCACTGCATCGAAAAACTCCTTTTCAAAAGGCAGAGCAGTGGCATCCACCTTAACAGGTGTGATTTGTTCAGGGGTTAGTCCCATTTCATAAAAAAATCTACAGTTTTCATGGGGTTCACTCCATAAATCAGCGGCGTAAACCCTGAACCCATAATCCTTCGCTAGCATAACACTTGTAAGTCCTTGCCCACTTCCCAAGTCACAAACGATGCCGCCAGCAGGAATTTTATGGTCATCCAGCATTTCTTCTTGCAACTTAAATGGGTTAGGTCCCATGATTTTAGCCAGTAATTGTGGGGTGTTATACTGTTTACTCTTTGGATATTCCATTGTAATCTCTCCTTCTCTTCATTTCTTATTTTATAATATATTTTCATTATATATCCCTAATATTATAAAAGCTCCCTACAAAACAGTTCAGAAATAAAAAAGCGACATGGCTCATTTATACCATGTCACTTTTGAAAACTAAATATTATTTTTTCATAATAGACAATATTTTATAGACGGTTTTGGGGGATAAAAAATATTTATTGGCTATCGTTTCAACAGTCACACCACATTTATATTGTTTAAAAATATCAGCGTTTCGCTGAATATATTGTTGTTTGCTATGTTTTAGCTCTCCCCACGCCTTTTTATTCTCGTCTTTCCTTGGAATATAAAGGTATTCACCATCTATATGTTGCTGAATCGCCGCAATTAAATTCTCCGGTAAAACACAACTTGCATTTTTATAGCCCATTTGTGCACCCTCCTAAATCATGTAATAGGATTTGGCAAGGACTATCTTCATATTATGCGACAGCCCTCGCTACGCACAATGCCGACTCCAATGCTCCTCTGATAAGACAATGCCCCTTTCATAATATCTATTGTTATTATCTGATATAAGTATAGCAATTGCCCCATTTCCTGTCAAGACAGCGGCATTTTATATCTCTGCTATTATTGACAATTTATGCGTAATGAATTGGATTATTTCCTTACAAGTGGTAATCTACTGCAATTCTCACAAATATTTCCCGAAAAATATTAATGAGGTTTTTTTCCTATCCACTTCGTCCTTTTTCTTCATTAGAATTTTCTGTTATTCAATCATTATCTTTATTTATATAACTAATGTATTCTTCAAAACAGATGTTTTGATTATATATTTCAGTTGCCACCTTTTCTCCCACATAGCGATAGTGCCACGGTTCGTGAGATACTCCTGTTATATCAGTCTTATTGGAGGGATAGCGCTGAATAAAACCGTAACGATGGGCATTATTGGCAAGCCAATCATACACTTCTCTTCCCTTTGAATAAATTCCGTCTGCGTTAATATCCACTGCAATTCCCAATTCATGTTCACTGGTACCGGGAATGGCCACCCAAAGCTCTGCTTCTTTTTTGGCTTTTTTGGAGGATAGTCCCTGTGCCTTAAAAGCTGATATTTTTTCATTATAAATACCTTGCTGTGTCTCTTGCGTCCGATATCCCGATGCAACGACGGGATATATTCCATTTTTTCTTGCATCATCAAACATTGCTTGTAAATATGGATATATGCGTTCATCCACAAACTGTCCCTTGCCTACTTTAGTCAGTTTCAACTCCGGTGGGTTGAGAATAGGATTCCATTTGTTAACCAAAATCAAGCTGCAATCTTTCTCATTTTTGTCTGCCGAATCAACTTGTATTATTTTGTGGTAGGCATTTACTACACTTCGTCTGTTCAATTCCATATGACCAATCAGTCCAATATAAATAATAAATAAGAGAATAAAAATAAGCTTCAGTTTTTTCTTTCTCTTTTTATTCTGTTTTGATTTTCTTTCCACAGAAATTCCTCCTTGATTTATGACAAAATAAAAGCACCCCTGCTTTGACACAAAAATTGTATCTTAGACAAGGGTAACGATTTTTTGTTTTTTCAAAAGAATTTCTGATTTTTATATACGTAAATCCTTACAAATTCCCTACGAAAGTGGCAGTGTAACAACAAATTCAACTTTTTCATCTTTACTATCTGCAGTAATTGACCCTCGGTGAAGGGAAATAATTTCTTTTGCAATAGCCAGCCCCAACCCAGCACCTCCATTATTGGTGCCTCTGGCTGTATCAAGCCGATAAAATTGTTCGAAAATTCTATCAAGCTTTTCTTTTTCAATGGTATTTCCATGATTCAAAAATGTAATCCTTGTTTCGGTGCTGTTTTGGGCTACAGAAATTTCAATGGTTGTATTGGAAAAACTATAAAACACAGCATTTCTAAGCAAATTATCAAATACTCGTTGTAGTTTGTTTGCATCACATTTTGTATGAACATTGGTCGAGACATTTAACTTACATTCCAAATTCTTATTCGATAGCATTGGTTCAAATTCAAATACAAGTTGCTCTAGCAATCGAGTTAAATTCACATTGCTGTATTGTAATTCAATATTGGAAAGGTTAAACCTTGTGATTTCAAAAAATTCATTGATTAATTCCTCTAAGCGCTCTGCTTTATTCAAAGAAATGGACAGATATTTTTCCCTAAGCTCTTCAGATATTTGATTTTCATCAAGGAGCAATGTAAGGTAACCAATCACTGAAGTAAGAGGTGTTTTTAAATCATGGGCTAAATAAACAATCAAGTCATTTTTTCTTTGCTCTGCTTCTTTTGCAATCTGTGCATTACGCAGTGCCATTTCTCTCACCTGATTCAACTCATCTTGAACACTTTTTAAGTCATTAGGAAGAATAATTTGCTGGTCGGTTGGTGTAGCAAGCTTTTCGGAAGCTGCTATCATATGATCAAGATAAAAAAGTGGTTTTTTCACAAAATGATAGGTAATAAAAATCCAGCTTGTAATAATGGGTATGCCCAGAAAAATATAGAGGTAGTTTTTTATGAATTTCAAAAATATATAAAGAGGGTCATCTTGAACCCATAGAAAGCCTTTAAGCAGATCGTATGCAATAAATACAAAAAAGAGGAAACCGATTACAACTGCGGCAAATGATACAAAACATTGGAATGCAATTTTTCTGCTAATTTGGCTTTTATAATTTGATTGCGTACTTGGCGAATTATTCAATGGTGTAGCCAACCCCCCATACAGTTTTAATGAATTTTGGATTTTTAGTAGGTTCTTTTAATTTTTCTCTCAGCCTTCCAATATGCGCCATGACCGTATTGTTATTATCCAAATACTTTTCTCCCCATACAGCTTCAAAAAGTTCCTCCGAAGAGATCACCTTGCCTCGCTTTTCACATAAGTACCAAAGAATAGAAAACTCAATGGGGGTTAAAGCAATTTCTTTATTAAACAGCTTACATCTATGGGTACTTTTATTAATCATCAATCCGTTAAAATCAAACTCATCGTTTTCTATATCGGCATTCCCTTTTGTGTTACCATTATATTTTACGTAACGCCGTAATTGTGTTTTTACCCTTGCAACAACCTCCAAAGGATTAAATGGTTTTGTGATATAATCGTCCGCCCCAATGGTAAGCCCCATTATTTTATCAGTATCTTCAACCTTTGCAGTCAGCATAATAATGGGATAAAAATATTTCTGTCTTATCTTCTGGCATAAACGAAATCCATCAATATCAGGAAGCATAACATCTAAAACAGCTAAATCAAGTTTTGTAGCCTCAATGCACTGAAGGGCTTCTAGACCATTATAATATTTATATACCGTATAGCCATCATTTCTAAGATAAACCTCAAGCAAGTCAGCTATTTCCTTTTCATCATCTACAATTAAAATTGTTTCTTTCATATAAGTTTTTCAACCCCCTTCACGACTAGACACGTCTGTACCATCTTAAATCCACAATTTTGTTTTGTCAGTTTATCCTTTTTACAAATCAGGAAAAACTTAATCGTCATTGTCTGCCTATGAAATGAGGGTAGTCCGTCCCCATTATCACTAATTCAAAGATATTAAGGTTCGGACTACCCACACAACATTATGCTAGCTAAAAAAAGATAATACTCAACTCTTTCCTTTTACAATTTTATAGTACGTACTTGCTGTTACAAAATAACTTAAGATATAAAAAACTGTAAAAACAGCGATGATCCCAAGGGCACATAACAAAATCAAATTCGTATTATAAAGGTTTAGTGCATAAAGCAACCGAATGGTAATTTTAAGTCCCATCATTGTATGAAGTATTGCAACAACCAATGGTAAACCAAATACCAGCATAATCTGCCTATGAATTGTCGATTTTACATCGTCATCACTCAACCCAACCTGTTGCATAATTATAAAATTCTGCTTATCCTCTAGCCCTTCTGAGATTTGCTTATAATACATAATCAATAATAAACAAATGGTAAAAATCAGTCCAAAAAACACGCCAATAAATAATAAGCCACCATCCATTGATTTTACGTCATAACCCCAGTCGATGATATTCTTACTGGTATAAAATCCCGGCATTTGAGCACAAGCCATATCTAAATCAGCCAAAAGTGCTTCTTTGTTGCTTGTTTCCCCATCCATGTTAAACCAAATGGAATAATAAGGAGAAGGATTGTCCCCCTGAAAGGTTTTTGCCATTTCCTCCATGCTTTTGTAATCCTTTAAGATAAAATACATCCTTCCCGAAGAATAATTGTTTTTCTCTTTTGTATCAAAGCGGAGGGAATTCAATTCTTTTTTCACACGATATTCCTTACCATTCACAATCGCCGAATCATATTTAAAATCATCTGTATTTGAATAGACTAGTATTTCATTATCCTCTAATGTGATGTTTTGAGATTCGATGCGATTAAAATCAGATAACGACAATAATCTAATGGAGCTTTCATTGTCTCCTGTGTCTTCCCTTATAATCGAAAATATATTTTCTCTTTCATCTAGTGTAACAACAAAATAGGGAAAATCAATTCTATCTGCTATTTTAACCTGCTTTTCCTCTGCCAGCCTTGATAATTCTGCATCAAAATGGTTTTTATCCGCCATTTTATCATATTCAAAAATATAATTGGCATCAAGAGGGTAATTAAATCGAATTGCAGATTCTTCCCCCAACGTCAGGGATACTGTACAAAGCAAAGTAATAATCACCATGGTACTGAAAATACAAATATTTACTAAGCTTGCAGCACTTTTCTTCATTCGGTAAATCATTCCAGAAACAGTGATATAATTACTTTTTTTATAGTAGAATTTTTTATTCTTTCTAAGGGTTCTTAACAGCACAATACTTCCTGATGTAAACAAAAAATAGGTGCCAATGACAACCAACAAAACTGCTAAGAAAAAGTTGATAAAAATCATGCTGTTAATCTCAGAAACAATTGCAATATAATATCCACCGCCTAAGAAAATAATACCAAGGAAAGCGAGAATCCAAATATGCTTCGGTTCTTTTTCACCTTTTTGGGGCTCTCTCAACAAATCACTGGGATTTGTCCGTGTCACTTGAAATAAATTCGTTGCCAAATTAAGAAATGATACCAACCCAAAAAAAGCAAACGTTAATAGAAAACTATTCATTGGCATTGTAAAGGTAATATCAATAGGCAATCCACTGGCATTAAGCAATATCAAAAATGATAGCTTTGCAAAAACCACTGCTGTTATCAATCCAATTACCATATATATCATATAGATAAAAAAAGTTTCTAAAAACATCATAATCGCAATATGCTTTTTTTCCAACCCTAAAATACTGTATAAGCCAATTTCTTTTTTACGTCTCTTAATTAAAAAACTGTTTGTATAAAATAAGAATGGAACTAAAATGATGGCCAATAACACGTTCCCGATTTGTAGAAGCAACCAAACATATTCTGCGTGGGGTACATTTTTAAGAAACTCATTATTTATAATACAGTTAAATATAAAGAAAATACAAACGGAAAAAGCTGATGTTAAAATATACGGAAAGTATACAATGCCATTTTTTCTTATACCTGTAAAAGCCATCTTAGGCAAGATAATCCCTTTATTCATGCTCTTCAACTCCTTCAGTCTGAAGTACTGTTAAAGTATCAGATATCTTATGATACATTTCATCATCAGAGGAATTTCCTCGATAAACTTGATGAAACAAATTTCCATCTTTTATAAATAACACTCTTCCGGCACATTTGGCCGCTTGCATGCTATGGGTAACCATTACAATTGTCTGCCCAAGCTTATTAATATCTGAAAACATATTTAAAAGGCTGGTTGCTGATTTGGAATCCAAGGCTCCCGTTGGTTCATCTGCAAGTATAAGCTTCGGCTGTGTGATTAGTGCTCTGGCTACCGCCGCTCTTTGCTTCTGCCCACCTGAAACTTCATAAGGATATTTTTGTAATAACGCTGTGATTTCTAATTTCTTTGCCAAGGGAATTAGACGTTCCTCCATTTCACCAAATGCTTTTCCTTGTAGTACCAATGGTAAAAATATGTTATCTTGCAAAGAAAAAGTATCTAATAGGTTAAAATCTTGAAATACAAAACCAAGGTTATCTCTTCGAAATGCACATAGCTCTTTGTTTTTAATTTTGGAGAAAGATTTCTTATCCAATAATATCTCACCCTCTGTAGGCTTATCCAAAGATGCCAATAAATTAAGCAAAGTGGTCTTACCGGATCCGGATTCCCCCATAATTGCAACATATTCTCCTTTTTCCACAGAAAAACTTACGTTCTCTAATGCCTTCACTTGATTGCCACCAAATCTTGTGGTATATACTTTTTTAAGATTTTTAACTTCTAAAAATGCCATGAAATAAATCATCTCTTCTCTCTTAATTTTTAATTTCTTAACTCTATATACATTTTAACAAAAAAAGAAATGATCTGCCTTTATTCCGGCTTACATTTCTTGTTGGAATCTTTCAATATTGTAAGGTTAACCCTCTTAGTCAAACTCTTGGGGCTTTCCTTTGCCGTTTTGCTTTCCAAAATAGATCTGAAACATAGTGCCCTTTCCAACCTCTGAGGATACACTAATATCAAAACCCAATTTATTTAAAACTTGCTTGCACAAATATAAACCAATTCCAGTTGATTTTTTATCCATTCTGCCATTATATCCCGTAAATCCTTTTTCAAAAATACGGGGTAAATCTTCTTCTTTTATACCAATTCCGGTATCTGAGATACATAATACCGAATCTGCCGAGGTAACTCCATATGCATGCTTTAACTTATCATTAAACTGGGTAGTATGGGTTGAATTAATATATTCAATGGAAATGCTGCCTTTTGCAGTATATTTAATGCAATTAGATAGAATTTGCTCAATCACAAAACCCAACCATTTTTCATCACTAATGACAACGCCATCAAAAGCTTCCAAGTGAAGAGAAATCTTTTTTTCAATAAAACTAATGGAGTATTTTTTTACTGATTGTTTTACAATTTCATATAGATTGCATTCTTTTAGCAAAATGTCATAGGACATATGCTGTAATCGAAGATAATAAAGTGCCATCTCCGCATATTGCTCAACTTTAAACAATTCTTGCTTCATCAGCATACTATTTTTCTGACTATCTTCTGCCTGTAGCAATAGATATAAAGCAGCAATGGGTGTTTTTATTTGATGAATCCAAATCGTATAATAATCTTTGCTCTCCACTTCTTGTTTCTTCATTTTTGAGTATAATTCAGTACGGTTTTCAAATAAATCTCCCAATAACACTCCATATAGTTCTTCTATATAATTGCTTGGTTTAGGAATCATGCTTATCGTTGTTTCCATATTTAAATAAGATTCATATAACCCATGATACTTTTTTTTATATTGAATAAAATTACGAATCAAAAAGCAGCTTCCTAAAAATGTGCAGATTAATAGACTATATAAAAT
>JAEZPX010000217.1 GCA_023413275.1 Bacillota bacterium
CTTAGAGAGTTTGCATGCTATACTCATGGTATTCCCTTAAAATAAACCGTTGAACATTCCATGACAAACACCTCAAAAAAGCATTGGTACCATGAAACCAATGCTTTTTGTATTCTTCCCTGTTTACGACCTTCGATATAATATGTAACGGAATACAAATTCCAGCCGAATAACACGATTATCTTAAAGGAAATCTTTTTTATTCCTCCATAATGGTAATTTCTATCTTTGCCTCTTCCAAGATCCTTCTAGATAACTCATCAGGATACTCACCCTTATGAACAATGCGCTTAATCCCCGCATTAATCAGCATTTTTGCACAAATGACACAAGGCTGTAAAGTGATATAAATGGTTCCACCATCGGTAGAAATCCCTAAATTTGCCGCCTGAATAATTGCATTTTGCTCTGCATGCAATGCACGACACAGCTCATGACGCTGACCGGATGGAATCCCCAGCCGCTCTCTTTCACACCCACCAAGCTCGGTGCAGTGCATCAAGCCTGAAGGCGCACCGTTATACCCAGTGGTAATGATTCTGTTATCTTTCACAATTACAGCTCCAACTTGTCTACGTAAACAGGTTGATCTGGTTTTTACAATCTCCGCAATCTGCATAAAGTACTCATCCCAACTTGCTCTCAAAGCTTCCATCCCCCATACTTGTTTTTTCAAAAATAGCACAACTTTTGCTATTTGTCCAATGATTTAAAAAAACCTTTTCCCAAAATGATTTTCATTTCAGGAAAAGGTATTATCATTTTAAATATTTCTATCTTGCATACAAGAGTAAATTGTACACAGATTCTTAAACAATCAAGTTCATTTTTCTCGCTTCAAATTCCAATTCTTCTTGGAACTGAGGCGCAGCAAGAGAAATAATCATTTTCGCTCTGTCGCTTGCTGTCTGACCTTTCAAACGTACGATGTTATTTTCCGTTACCAAAAAGTCTACTTCGTTTTTGGAGGTAGTAACAATAGAACCAGGTGTCAGAGTTGGCTTAATTTTGGAAATTGTGCCACCCTTGGTGGTAGAGGTCATTGCAATAAAGCCTTTACCTCCCTTAGATAAATTTGCACCACGAACAAAATCCACCTGTCCGCCGGAACCGCTGTAATGCTTTGTTCCAAGGCTTTCAGCACAAACCTGTCCAAACAAGTCGATTTCAACGCAAGCATTCACGGAAACAAAATTATCATGCTGACCAATGATATAAGGATTGTTTGTGTAGTCAACGGGATGCATCTCAAAAGCAGGGTTGTTATCCATAAAATCATACATCTTCTGGGATCCCCATGCCAGTGTAGCAACTGTTTTACCCACATTAATGGGCTTATTCATATTGGTTACTGCGCCACATTCAATTAAGTCCACCATGCTGTCAGTAAACATTTCTGTATGAATACCTAAGTCAGTTTTGTCCTTCAAAAGAACACCAACAGCATTGGGAATACCACCAATGCCCAGCTGTAATGTGGATCCATTGATTACTTCATCAGCAATCATCTGTCCAATCTTTCTATCTACATCTGTCAAGGGTGCGTTAGGTAAGATAGAAAGTGCTCTGGAGGATTCACAAAGTGCTGTAACCTGAGAAATATGGATTTGGTTATTCCCCAGAACACGAGGCATTTTATCATTTACATCCAGAAGAATTATTTTGGCTTTGTCACGCATTGCCACAACTTCTGCACCTGCCATGCCACAGCTAAAATAACCATGATCATCCATTGGTGAAACCTCTGCATAAAAAACATCTAATCTAGGCTGAACATTTGTCCAGTAGCCTGGAATCGTGCTATAGTTATTGGGAATATAAGTATAGTAACCATCCTGAATTCCTTTTCTGCCGGCTGCACCGGTGAACCAAGAAACATAGTCGTATTTTCCCTTTAAGTCATAGTTTAAATATGCACCTGATTCTGCGCATAAAGTTTGATGATGAGTTACACCAGTCAATTCACCATTTGCGGCTCTTTGACCAATGGCCTCACAAATTGCTGTAGGCGCCTCTAACCCTGTTGGTGCGGCACAAACGTCTCCTGATTTTACAAATTTAGCTACTCCTTCTGGAGACATTTTTTTCGCCAAATACATTTCACGAAATTTATTCATACTATCTCACCTTTCCCCTTAACTCTCTCTGTTTTGCTAAGCAATCTGCACAATTATAAAGGTAAAATTCCCACATTTGAATACAAAATACTTTTCTTCCCCTGTATTTTAGCATATGCCGTAGCCCTCGTAAAGGCAAAACAGATAATGTTCTTTAAATTGTACAAAAAATAATGACATATGCACTAATATTTTTACAATTATTTGATTTTTTTCATATATCAATGGGAAAAGATTTTATTCTTTTGTAAACCGATTACATAAAAAACCAATGAAATCAAATATTATTTCAACATATAAAAACATTATGGAAACCAATTCCTTGTCATACAACAATCCTTCAAAATGATAAAACCGATTAATGCACAATCAAAAAACGGCCAACACATTTCTTTTGGAATGGTTGACCGCTCAATATTCTTATTTTATTTTACCAGATATGATTGAACTTCCTTGGGAAGTTCCTCTTCTTTTCTGCTGATAATCATTGTAAAATCCGTTTCAGATTCCTTTGAAATGGCTTCCAAATGATTAATGAATGTAATAAAATCCTTATCGTCCACTTTTTCCATAATATGGTTTAATCCATCAATATAAATTTTTTCTATATCACTGTTTTGAGAGAGGATACCGTACACAAAACCTCGGAAAACCTGTGTATTTTCCATGATAAATTTTGGAGTATCTACAAACCGTACACTATAATGAAGATCATACATGCGGCTGTTGTCATCATCTACAAACACAACGCAACCGTTTGCTTCCTTGCTTGCCTCATTAGCCATCGCGATGAGTCGTTTCGTTTTACCTACACCTTTTTCGCCTGCAAGAATCTGAACCATTGCAATCTCCCCCTTTATACTGGTGATATACCTCTGGATTTGTAAATTATTTAGTTTTAAAATCCAAATAGAAAAATCTATTTGTTTGCTATTAGTATTCTCCAAATTCCTAAGAAATCCTCTTAAATTTCATTGATTTTCCTATGAAACATGATAATCAGCTATTTTCACAATAATTTCATCTATTTAACATATATTTTATAAAAATTTTGTGCCTATTGTCTAATTTACAGCTTGAAAAACCAATGCTGCAGCACCAAAAATACCCGCATCATTACGGAGTTTTGCCAAAGAAAACTTTTTATTTCTGCAATGAGGAAACACATTTTCTGCATAAGCCTTTTGAACCTTATCCAGCAAAAATTCTCCTGCTTGTGATACACCACCGCCAAGAACAATCATTTCCGGGTCGACAATATAGCATGCATTGGCAATGGCCAACCCAAGCATTGTCCCTATATATTCAGTCAATTCCAATGCCATAGCATCTCCCATTTTTCCAGCATCCCACAATTTCTTAGCAGTAAGAACATCAATCTCTCTGAGAACAGAAGGTTTATCTGTATTCGCTAGAGCCTTGCGTGCAACACGAACCATGCCTTGTGCGGATGCATACTGCTCCAAACACCCTTTTTTCCCGCAGTTGCATCGCTCCTCCTCATAGGGATTCATAGTCATATGACCAATTTCCCCTGCCGTTCCCGAAACACCTGCAAGAATTTTTCCGTTTAGAACAACTCCACCGCCGACCCCTGTTCCCAATGTTACCATAAGGAGACTGCTTACCTCTTTACCGGCGCCAAAAGTATACTCTCCCAATGCGGCAACTCTTGCATCATTTCCAATAAAAATAGGAGAAACACCAATGAAATCCTCCGCCTCTTTGCCAAGAAATACATCTCCCCAACCAATGTTCACCGTACCTCGCAAACAACCATCCTCCGTCACCGGGCCAGGTGCCGCCATACCAATTCCGGCTAGTTTCTCTTTCTTTAGGCCATTTCTGCGCAAGCACTCTTCAATTTCATATTTAATGTCTGCTAATAATGGCGTTGGCTTTGCACCTTTCCTTGTGGGAATTTCCCATTTCTCCAACAGCCCTTCCTTTCGTGAGAATAAACCGATTTTCACCGTAGTTCCACCAATATCCACGCCAAAGCAGTACTCCATTTTATTCCTCCTCGAAGCTATAAACAATTCTGTGGATCGTTCTTTTGTATTTTTCATACACATCCTGCGAAATTTTTTCTGGCATGGTCATGAGTCGTAATGGCAGCATTTCTTGTCCCATTCGCATAGGGGGCTGTAAATAGGGATATTCGTTAAAGAAAAATCCATGTCTTTCGTAAAACCCAACTCTTCTTTTTGTCATCTCATCTGTAGGAACCTCTACCTCCAAAACCACTGGTCTGCCTGCCCATGCGATTATTTCTCTCAGCTTTTTCCCACCAAACCCACCATTACGAAAAGAAGGTTTGATAGCAAAATGCTCTATATAAATAAAATCCTCAAAATCCCACATTGCTATTGCCCCTTGCAGGACGCCGTATTCATTTTTCATCCCAAATAAACGATACTGAGGCTTATCCAAAAGAGCCTTTTGTCTTTCCTTCTCTCGTAGCTCTTCCACTGGAAAAGCCTCCTCTAAAATGGGATATATCTCATCAAATGTATCCATTGAAATTCTTTCAAGCATAATTTCATCTCCTTGCTCCAAAGGATACTATAAAGTACTAAAAAAAGCAAATACCAAACTCCCAATTTGATATACTATGCAGGAAGCAATCCACGCTGTTGATAACCAAAGCAAAAGTGCAAAAAATAGATTTTTCCAGCTTTTTTCTTCATACCAATATGCTGTTACCGCCGCGATGCATGGTATGCTTAGAAGATGAAATATCATAAAAGATACCGCTGACAAAGGGGTAAATAAACCTTCCACGCCACCCAAAACACCTAAGGATGATACCACAGCCTCCTTTGCCGCTATACCGGATAATATTGCCGCAGAAGCCTTCCAGCCATCATCTCCTCCACCAAATCCGAGGGGTATAAAAAAGGGATTTAGCCCCCTTCCGAGAAAAGCCAAAATGCTGGTAGATGAATCCATAGTCATATGTAAATGCGGCGTAACATGGGCAGACAGCCAAATGATGATGCTTGCTCCAAGAATTACCGTTGCTGCTTTTGTCAGGTATTCCTTTCCTCTTCTGTAAATTGTTCTTGACAAATTATTCCATCTAGGCAAATGGTAGGACGGCATTTCCATAATAAAAGAAGCCCTCTCCTTGCAGAAACACTTTTTATTCAAAAAGTTTGCCCAAAGAAAAGCAATCATAATCCCCCCTACATACAATGAAAAAATCACCATTCCACCGTTTTTGGGAAACAATAGCCCGACCAAAATCACGTATAGAGGAAGCTTCGCTCCACACGAGAAAAAGGGAAGTATCAATCTTGTAATGCGTCTGCTCTCCTGGCGCTCTAACGTCCTCACACTGAGCATAGCAGGTACAGAACATCCAAAGCCTGTAAGAAGGGGTAGAAATGCTCTACCAGACACCCCTACTCCACTCATCGGTTTGTCCAATAAGAAAGCAACTCTTGCCATATATCCACTATCCTCTAAAAAAGTAAGCCAGAAAAATAAACATAAAATTTGAGGCAAAAACGATACCGCCTTGCCCACACCGCCAAAAATCCCTTCCAAAAGAAATGCCCTCCCCCAATAGGGCATTTGCGGAAAAAAATAGGATACCCCATCTCTCAAAGCTTCTATGCCATACGTTGCACCATCTTTTAAAAAAACACCAACAGATGGAAAGCCTGTCCCAAAAAAAGAAGGGGAAAAAGTGAAATGAAAAATAAAAGCCATACATAGTAAAAAAATCGGAATCCCAAAAAAAGGGTGCAAAAAAATCTTGTCCAGTTTTTCAGTGAAATCCCTTTTTTCCTGTCTCTGTGTTATGACTTCTTGGCAGCAAAAAACAGAAAACTCATAGCGGCCAGCGGCAATTTCTCCTTCCCAGTCATTCTCTTCCTGCTGTTCTAGCCAACGCATTCCCAGAAAAAGACCTTGCTTGCGTTTCAAAAAAGGTCGTAACAATGGTTCAATTCTTTGCCATAGCTTGTCCCTTTGAAGTACTGTTTCTCCTTTGCGTCCCTTTTCCACGGCCATATTTAGGCATTTTGCCATATCTTCTTGACCCACTCCGGTAATTGCAGAAATTTCAACAATAGGAATCCCAACCAGTTTAGAAAGCTTTGATATGTCAATGTCCATTCCTAGTTCTCTCGCCTTATCCATCATATTAAATGCCAATACCAGTGGAATATCCAGCTCCATTAGCTGAGTGGTTAAAAATAAACTTCTCTCCAACACAGTGCAGTCAACCACTTGTAAAAGAACATCCGGCACATCCTCCAGAATAAACCCAACGGCAATCCGCTCTTCCGGAGTATAGGGCGAAAGAGCATATACTCCCGGCAAATCAATGCAAAGCAAATCCGCATTTTTCCAAATACCCTCTTTGCGCTCCACCGTCACACCGGGCCAATTACCCACGCGGGCATCACTTCCTGTTAAGGTATTAAACAATGCGCTTTTTCCACAATTTGGGTTTCCAACCAGACCCAGCCTCTTCACTTTATTCCCCTTCTTTCTCTATTAAAATAGATGCGGCGTCGCTGTATCCCAGCGCCAATAGATAGCCCCGAATTTTCACCTCAATCGCCCCGTGCATCGGTGCCCAGCGGACACAATATAAATGGGTATTCGGCGTTACTCCTAATTCAAAAAGTCTTCGGGCTGTTGTCCTTTTACAGGTTAGATCAATCACCTTTCCCCACTGACCTTCTTCCAAATAATTCAAACTTGTCTGCATTCCTTCTCCCTTTCATATCTATGCAAATAATTTCCTTATAATGCAAAAAACCTTAATATTTCCAAAGAGTACCATATATTTTAGGTAGCTATTTATGGAAAACTATGCTATACTCAGTCTGAAAAGGAAGTGAAAGAATGATACAAAAATTTAGGGGATTTTTCCTCTTTTTAATAATCTGTTTATGCGCAGTTGTACCCGCTTCGGCAAAAAATATTATAGTAACGCTTGATGGATCACCCCTGCCCCTTTCTGCACCGGCAGTCGTACGAAACGACCGTGTTTTGGTTCCTATGCGTAGCATTATGGAATCACTGGGCTATACCGTAATTTGGCATTCAGATAGCCACAGTGTTGAGGCAAAAAAGGAAGGAACACATCTATTTCTTACCATTGATGACCCTGTGGCAATGGTGAATCAAAAGTCTGTTGTTTTAGATGCAGCAGCAACCTTGTCAAAGGAAACCACAATGGTGCCATTGCGATTTGTTGCTGAACATAGCGGTTCCACCGTTGAATGGGACCCGGCTACCTATACAATTTATATCACTACAACCCAACAGAAGCAAAGTAAGCTAACGGATTCTGTGGTCTATATCCAGACGAATAAAATTCAGGGCAGTGGAATTATTCTCTCTTCCGATGGCTTAATTGCCACGAACTATCATGTCGTAGAAAATGCGTCTATGCTTCAAATGGTATTTTCAGATGAATCTATTTATCAAGGAAATGTAACGATTGTAGGATTAGACCAGCAAAAAGACATAGCAATTATTCAGATAGATAAGAAAAATTTAATTCCAGCTCCCGTTGAAACGGTACTTAAAAAAGGGGAATCAGTAGTGGCTGTTGGTGCACCCAACGGAAATCGAAATACCCTGTCAGAAGGGCAACTAAAAGATTTTAACCAAGATATTATCTCCAGCAGTGCCTTTATCGATCACGGCAGCAGTGGGGGGGCATTGTTTAACAGCAAAGGAAAAGTCATTGGTATGACCTCCTCTTACAGTGATAATCAATATTTTGCAATCCCAGTGGAAGAAATTTTGAAGGTACCTCAAACGCTGTCAATTCCCATTCGACAGATGAAAAATTATACTTATACGCCAACTGCACCAAAAAATCTGCGCTACTGGATTGAAGATGGTTATGCCAACGTAACCTGGTCACCTATTTATGATGCTGATTACTATTATGTTTACATTGCCTACTCCAAAAACGCTAAATATACGAAACTGCAAAATAAAGCATTAGGCGGTGACGTTTGGTTCTGGGGATTCCCTCAATGCTTTGGTATTTCTACAGCCAACCACTCCACGGTGTACATTAAAGTTTCGACCGTAAGAAATGGCGTAGAAACTGAAACAACAGACCCGATGGAAATATCTATGTATTAAATATAAAATAAAGTGCATCATCCCTCAAAAAGGATGATGCACTTCTTTTGAATTGAGTAACTTGTTCTTTGAACTATTCTTATAAATGGCTCTTTGTACCAATAGGAATAATATAATAGAAGAATACCGTCACAAGTTCTTTATGATGAATAAATCAATGAACCCTTAACTCAGCTCCTTGGTGATATCCCCTTCAATCCCTTCCACAAACCCAATGAGGTCATCAGGCTTCAAAATCACCTGTTCTCCCCGTATGCCTGCACTCACAGCAATTTCATCAAACAATATTGCCGTTTCATCTATATAGGTAGGATATTTTTTCTTCATCCCCACAGGAGAGCATCCGCCCCGAATATATCCCGTTAAAGCAAGAAGCTCCTTTACATGAGTCATCTCTATTTTTTTGTTTCCCGAAACCGTAGCAGCTTTTTTTAAGTCTAGCTCCATATTTACAGGGACACAAAAAACCAAAATCCCTGTTTTATCCCCTCTGGTTACCAGTGTCTTAAAAACCTGTTCAGAAGGAATACCTATTTTTTCTGCAGCATTCAAGCCGGAGAGGTTATTTTCATCATACTCATACTCTGCGGTGCGGTAAGAAATCCCTGCCGTTTCTAAAAGCCGCATTACATTGGTTTTTACCATATATCTTACCCCTTTCCAATTTTCCGTTCCCTACCATAATAAAACAGATACTGTTGAGCGAAGCCTGCACGGTTGCCGAATTTTTCTGCGGCAGACATTTGCAATTCTTTTGCCAGTAGCTTTTTCCCTTCAAAGTAAGCATGGCTATAAACACGATTAATCCACACATCTGTTGGAAACACCTCATATCTGCCAAAGGAAAATAACAAGATACAATCTGCCACCTTTTGCCCAACACCGCAAATTGACATTAACCTCTGTCGAAGCTCCTCCGTAGGCAGCGTTTCCAATTTCTCCACTTCAAAGTCCCCTGAAAGCACCTTCTTTACTGCATCTTCCAAATATCTGCCCCGAAATCCACACCCTAGACTACGATAGGCTTCTTCTTTTACATCACACAGTTGTTGAGGGGTGGGAAAACTGTAAAATCCCTCCTCCAAAGGTGTCCCAAATTCTTGGGAAAGTCTCTGAATCAACCCTCTAATCCTAGGGATGTGATTATTTTGAGATAGAATAAAGGACATCAGCATTTCAAAAAATTCTTGTTTTAATATTCGAATACCTGGTGCAAAAGAAATTGCTTCCGCCATAATGGGGTCATTCTCTTTTAAGCGCTGTTTTATTTCTTTATAATTTCTTTCTCCATCAAAAAAACCTTTCCAAAAAGGAATATCTTTGTTGCCATAAAAAACAATACTGTCACCCACCTGCCTAAGGGTAATCACCTTTTGGCCGGAGATGACAGTATAGCAATCATCCTCTTTTTTTTCATAACGGAAGCATTGTCCGCATTCTAAGGTTTGAGATAGAGAAAAGTCGGGACATTCCCAAAAAATCTTCTCCATTTACATTCACACCCTATTCCCATTAATCATCCAAAATTAAGAACCCATAATTGATTCCAGTTTTTTTCAAAAGGAAGTTTTTCGCCGCAATATCGGATGTAACAAATTCCGCCTTCCATCTACCACCTTCACTGTAGCAAACATATCGATTTCCGTTCGTTAAAATGGCATAAGCACAAGCAGAGGTGCCACATTGATATGCAATTTCACTGGAACTTGTAATTGCCTTTGCACTAAAGAGAGCCGCCTCAACACCACCTTGGGTGGATACAATACTCCCTCTCCAAGAGGCCAATGTATATGCCGGCAATAACTCCAGATTAAAATTAGGTAGATAACGGTTGATTGATGTTATCGGGTAATATTCAGTCTGGGCATTCGGCAAAACAACCTCCCAGAAGTTATTCTCATTCTCAAGAATATATTCTTTTATATCTGCAGTATTTCTCCGATTTGAAAAAACAACTACCGCATATCTTTCATCTAAACGAATTTCTCTCACATAGTATTCATCAAAACGTCCTTCAAAAAGGCTGATATAGTTCAGTATTCGCTCATACTCAGCAGATGCGGAGGAAAGTCTCAAGACCTTTCCGTTATTTTGATTATACTTGGCCAAAAGGTTATGGAAACTATCTTCGCTGATTGTTCCGACTTTTCCATCGGATGAAGCAATCATATATCTTCCTGATTGCTTCACAGCAGCAAACACTTGAAAATCCATACTACTGGATGGAACAGAGGTGCCTTCCAAGGCTGCCAAATCAGCACCATTGATTAGCAGAATTTTATAAGCAGAGGCTGTTAGACCACTCTCCAAATATCCATCTGCCACCAAAGTATCTGTTGTTATGTATTTCCCTTCATAATAATTGTAAAGCTCACCATTTTTACTCATCCAGCCCTTTTGGGAACCGTTTGCCTTATAATCAGCCTGTCCTGCTGTAGCAATGGCAACGATATTATTTGTCAATCTGGTTGTTTCACTCACCCAAAAAGGTTTTGTACTCGCAGGCTGTGTCTTTTCCGGCTCAATTTTTACGTTGTTTTCCTCCTTGGCGGGGGAATCTTCCGGCTCAGTAGATGGATTATCTGTATTCTCCGTTACAGGTGGCACTTCAATCGGATCCTGCACATCGTTCTGCTCCGCTCCCGGCAAAGTATCAACCTCAACTTTTCTCAATGCACAAGCGCAACATAAGAAAAGCAAAACACCTATCAAAATAAAGGTATTTTTCCACTTTTTATTCTTCACTATAATCATCCTTTTTGTCCGCTATAGCATCGTAAACCGAAAGCAGTTCTTTTTTATGAATATCCAATATACAAGTTATTTTGGTTTCCATCTCTTCGTGCACATCAGAATAGGGAAATTGAACAACCCAAATTGGATTAAAATGCCCGTCCTCTTCAGCTACATGGGTAGTAACCCCAATTAAAGCTTCCGTGTCATAATAATCAAAAATTGCATCGTATTCCCAATCTTCAACTTCTCTATCACAGGTCAAACGCAAAACTACCCTTCTGCCATCCTCTGTGTCTTCTCCATAAATATTATAAATCATTCCTGCATTTTCCGAAAGAGAATAGCTTCCTAACTCTTTTTCTAAAAATCCCGTATCATTATCTTTAAGCATTATCACAATTACGGTTTCGTCCATATTCTTCTCCTTCAATAAGCAAAGCTAGTCTATTATTATCAAAATTATACTACAATTTATAATATGATGCAAGGAAAGGGCGGCTCCGAATCCCTTCCAATCTATGGCTAAAACCCCGAATTTACGCCATTTTTAATATATGACGCAAATTTTAAGAATTTGTTCCTATGTTCATAAAAAATTTTTCTTCAGAAAATATGCAAAATCTCAAAAATATTTTAAATTTATTTGTTATTTGCTTTTTTAGATATCACTACCCTGAAACATATTTGTACAGAGAAATTTATTAATAATGTATTGTGAAATTCCTTTTGACTTCCAATAAAAGGTTGATACATTAGCTTTGCATTTCCATGTTGTTTATAATATGATATAGTAATCAAAAGCAAACGCAAGTGATAAAAATGAATGAATAAATGATAGCTGTTTTTCATCAAACTGAGAAAATTACTATCTAGAAATAGTGAAAAAACAACGGCAAAGCTTTTCATTTTACAGGTTATAAGAAAAAGGGAAATATTTCTCGGGAAATCTTTGGATTTTTCGGGAAATATTCTTCTTTCGAGAGGGAGTAAATAAAAATGACAAAAAAAGAAAAGGTAGAACAAATTTTATTACTATTAAGAGAACACTATGGTCCTACAAAATGCTATTTGGATCATGAAAATCCATGGCAACTCCTTGTGGCTACTATTTTATCAGCACAGTGTACCGATGATCGTGTGAATATTGTTACCAAAGATTTATTTCAGAAATATAAATCCGTAAAGGATTTTGCCCAAGCGGATGTAAAAGAGCTGGAAAAAGATATTCACTCAACGGGATTTTACCATAATAAAGCAAAAAATATCATCGCCTGCTGTCAAAAACTATTGCTCGAACACAATGGCGAAGTACCTTCGGATATAGAGTCACTCACATCCTTGGCGGGGGTCGGGCGCAAAACTGCTAACGTAGTGCGAGGAAATTGGTATGGTATCCCAAGCATCGTGGTAGATACCCATGTAAAACGCCTTTCCAATCTACTTGGTCTCACCAAAAATCAAGATCCAGTTAAAATAGAATTTGATTTAATGAAAATAATCCCTAAAGATAAGTGGATTGATATTAATACCCAACTCATCGCCCATGGCAGGAAAATTTGCATCGCTCGACGACCAAAATGCAATGAATGTTTTTTGCTTACATACTGCACTGGTGGTCAAAAACTTCAAAAAGGAAAATAATTTAAAAAATTGGATACAATACATTGATAAGACAATGAATTGGAGGATTCTCGAATGAAGCATAGATTGCAATATTTCCTTTTTGCCCTTGCTTTGCTACTCTCCTTATCAGGTTGTAGCAGTAAACAGCAAAATACAGGGGCTTTGATAGAAACAGCGCAGGCAAAAATGTCCCAAATCACTAGCCTGCAGGCAAAAATGAATATGAACGTAAATATGACCATGGGAACGGAGAAGGCGGCCACCTCAACAACGGCAGATATTTCTGCCTTCATTAAACCTTTAAAAATGAAGGTGGAAGCTGCTTCACACATGGAAAGCAGTACCGCAAAGGATACCATCATGGAAATGTACCTTCAAGAAAACAATGATACCATTGATTTATATACCAATACAGGAACCGGGTGGCTTCACACAAAAGGTGACAAAGAAAATCTGGGACAATTTGAAGTTTACGACAACATCTTAAGCTATCTCTCCGCAATAGAAAATCCCGTTAACAAGGGTTCAGAAAAAATCGGCAACGTTTCAACTCAACGGGTAGAAGGCACGCTTAAGGGTGAAGTGATGAAAAAGATCGTGGAGGAATCAGGAATTCTATCCTCTGCCACCAGCATGGGCCTTTCTGAAGAGGATCTGCAAAAAATTTATGATGAGGCAGGCGGCCTACCTATTTCCCTTTGGATTGGGGAAGATGGCCTTGTTTATCAATATAAAACCGATATTTCTAAGCTAATGCAAGTAGTCATGGAAAAAACCCTTGCATTAATGGGTATAGATAATACGAAAAACGAAAACAGCTTATCCGTTGAAGGTGCCACCATCACCATGACCTGCAGCGAATTTAATTCTGTAAAAGATTTTGATATTCCTCAAGAAGTCCTGAATACAAAAAAATAAGCTTTATTATATGTAATAATACCCCTCATTTCCAATACCGGAAATGAGGGGTATTGCATTAAATCAATATCGCAAAAACTCTCCCGTGGTTTTACCTTTTCCCATGATTTGTAGAATAAGGGGTTCGTAGTCCCACACAAAAATCCTTCCACCAGCAACACCTTTAAAATCATATTTTAATGTCAAGGATTAAAACCCAAAATGCAACCATATCTACTAAGAATTACTCTTCTTTCCCACTAAGATTTTCAAGTTTTTATTAAAAAAACTCTCCACCTGATTTTCATCTATTTTCCAAGTAAAAAAGTCAATTCACCATTTCATAGTCCCACAACCCTTGAAAAACAGCCATTTCCAGAGGATGGATAAATCTGTTAAAAACCATCCCCTTAGTAGACTCTTTTCCTGTTTTGCTTAATTTTTCTTCAAAAATTTTTTTTATAACCTGTTGACTTTCCATTGGCTGTACCAGCTAAACTAAAGTCAAGGTTAAGGAAATCGCTTAACGAACTCAATTACAATCACAAATCATTATAAAAGATTAAAGGAGGAATTCTCAATGGTAGGTAAAAAGGTTGTACATCATTTAATGATGAGCGCAAAAGACGCTCACTATACTGGTAATTTAGTAAACGGCGCTAGAATCGTAAATCAGTGGGGCGACGTTGGTACAGAATTAATGGTTTATGTGGATGGTGACATCAGCTTATTCTTGGGCTACAAAGATATTGAATTCACAGCTCCTGTATACGTTGGCGATTTCATGGAATACCATGGTTG
>JAEZPX010000247.1 GCA_023413275.1 Bacillota bacterium
CCACCGCTAAAAATGATTCCATCCAGAAAGGAGGGGATTTCACCATGGGGAAACAATAAGATTGGAAGACCCCCGGCAGAAGAAACGGCAGTAATATAATCTTGATGAATTTTATATCTACGGATGCTGCTATCATAGTCTGGAGTAATACCGATTACCGGTTGCATAGAATCCTTCCTTTATATAAACTTTCCTAATAGTATACAAAAGATGAGAAAGTTTTGCAATGGAGGACAAGGAGAAATATGTTCTCTTGTAAAACAGCAGGATAGTGTGCTATGATTAAAATACAGATAAGTGGGCGAAGATGTAACCGTCCAACAAACATTACACAGAGTGGAGATGACAAAAATGAAGACCATTGGAATTATTGGGGCAATGGAGGAAGAAATTCTTTGTTTAAAAGAGAAAATCGAAATTGTTACAACAAAAAATGTTGTTGGCCTGTCTTTTTATATTGGCAGATATAATGGGAATAATATCGTTTTGGTGAGAAGTGGAATCGGCAAGGTGAATGCCGCTATTTGCACCCAAGCCATGATTGATTTGTTTGGTGTGGACTATATTCTGGTGCTGGGTGTTGCGGGAGCACTGGTTGAGGAATTGAAAATTGGAGATATCGTGATTTCTACCGATGCAGTACAGCATGATATGGATACATCTGCCTTAGGAGACCCTATTGGGATGATTCCTCGTATGGCGGAAAGCTACTTTAAAGCTGACGAGGAATTGATTCGTTTGGCTCAAGCTTCAGCAGCAGAGATTGCTGATGGCTATCGTGTTATCACTGGGCGTATTGCCAGTGGTGACCAATTTATTTGCACAAAGGAAGGCAAAGCAACCATCCGAAAGAATGTACAAGGGACTTGTGCGGAGATGGAAGGGGCGGCTATTGCCCATGCATGTTGGTTAAATCGCATTCCATTTTTAATTGTTCGAGCAATTTCCGATGGGGCAGGAGAGGAAGCAAATATTTCTTTTGAGAAATTCAGCATTATGGCAGCAAAGCGTTGCAGTGAGTTGGTGGAAAAAATACTAGAAAAATTATAAATTTTGCATATAATAGCATGGGGATAAACATAGAAGGACAAAAACGTCATATACATCCATATATTTGGTATTTTATTGTAATATATGGATAAAAAAGTGCCTAAAAATGACCTCGATTTTTTTCTAATGATTCTGCGGTATTGCTCTTGTCAGAGCTGTTTTGTTACTGTATAATGCAATCATGAAGAGATATTTCGCACACAAACTATTTTTTGACACGAGAGAGCCTAGAAAGGAGTGCCATCTATGACAGCAAAAACTCATGGATATATTACAAAAGAAATAGAACTGGAACAGCTTTATCAGTTTGTTTTAAAATATTTCGATCCCAGTGCAAAAATAAACCGCTATGAAAATCGTTTCGGCGAAAGCAACGAAATGGCAGTTTATTTCACATACAAGGGCGAGGAAAGACGACTTTTTACAATGGTTTATAAAAGCCGTAAATTTTCTAAAAACGGAGAGAAAAATCGCATGATTTTCCTTGACCTGGATTATTGGGGTCATAGCGTTGAAATTATGCGTTCAATTTTGTCCTTCTTTGGTGGTTGGCTGGACGAAAATGACTGTGACAATGAGGAGCCATATTTCATTGAAGCCCAGGCAGACGGCGTTACCCCTAATATCATTAAAATTACCAGAAGCGAGCTAAATAGACGTTTAGGCGGTATGGTTGTAATTATTGAGGATGATGAGGTCTAAGTAAAAGAAAGAGTTTTTCCTTCGGGAAAGGCTCTTTTCCTTTTATGGGAAGCCTTGCAAAGACGTTTCAATTTATGATATACTGCAAAGATACAGGAGCATACGGGGGTGGCTATAGTTCTGGAAAGGATGGGGTCTTTATGGTTGAAAAAGATTTTTGTCGCAAGCTGGATGAAGATATTGACCGCAGTCTTGAAACTTGGGACGCCTACTCGTATGATGAGGAGAAAATGGCCATTTTATTCCGTTATCTGATGGGTACTTATGGCGAAATCATAGAGGGTTTTTGCGATGAACTTAGGGTAATTCAACCCTATGAGAAAACTGCATTGCAGGCAGAGGCATATCGTGAAAATGTAAAAAGAATGCTGGAACGGCTGGAGGGCTTTCGTCAGAACGGTTATAAAAACGAAGGCTTATTGGAATATTACCTGAGCCAAGAAAAAAAAGACATCAGCATGGAAGTTGATTTTACCCAGTTGCGTTTGGAAATTGGGTTTATGGAAGGCTTATCTAGGCATGAAAAGGATGAAATAATTGAAAAATTAGGAGAGATGGAAGAAATCTGTTCACAAGTTTTGTTGAAACGGCAGAAGTGGGATCAATTGCGCAGATATTTGGTCTGGCTTTCAGGCAAAGATGTGGATATAGCATTAAAGATACTTCCCATTTTTTTTAAAATAAGCAAAGTGTAAGAGGGAATAAAATGATTAAGTTAATTGTATCGGATATGGATGGCACACTGCTCAATGATGAAAAGAATATTGACGCAGAAATTTATAATATTTTGCCCATGCTTAAGGAAAAAGGAATTCGTTTTGTTGTTGCCAGCGGCAGACAATACCCGAGTCTCAAAAAGCATTTTCATGAGCATATCAAGGATGTTGTTGTAATCGCAGAAAACGGCGCCTTTGTGGTGGATGATGGGAATGAGCTTGTGGTTGAGCCTATGGCGAAGCAGGAAGTAAACCATTGTTTGGAAAATGTTTTTGCCCTCAAAGGCGTAGAGCCTTTGCTTTGTGCAAAATATTGCAGTTATACCAGAAGCCCAGAGCTTTTGGACTATCTGTCATCGCCCCTATTTCATTATGAAATGAGATTGGCAGAGGATTTATTCCATGTGGAAGATGACATTTTTAAAGTATCCATGATTTCACATGGAGGAGAAAGTGCAGAAAACTGCTATGAAAGATTACGCCCCAAATTGGATGACAGTTTAAATCTTGTGATTTCTGGCGATGCTTGTTTAGACACAGGATTAAGGAATGTTACAAAAGGAACGGCAGTTGCGGCCTTGCAAAATATGTGGAACATAACCCCAGAGGAAACAGTGGTTTTTGGGGATCAGTATAATGATGTTGAGATGCTAAAACAGGCGTATTACAGTTATGCCATGGAAGGTGCATCCAGCGGTGTGAAAAAATTCGCCCGCTTTCAGGCGGGAAGTAACAATAAAGGTGGGGTAGTCAAAGCCATTCGAGAATTGACTGGGCTTTGACCCGAGAGGAACGGAGAGAACCATGAAAAAAGCAGCAAGTTATGCCCTTGGGTGCAAGGTAAACCAATACGAAAGCGAAGCCATAGCCGAGCTGTTTGCGGAAAAGGGATATGAAATTGTAGGGATAGACGAAGCGGCGGATGTATATGTCATTAATACCTGCACGGTGACTAATTTTGGAGATAAAAAATCCAGACAATTGATACGTAAGGTAAAAAGGCAGAATGAAAATGCTGTGGTTGCTGTGGTGGGGTGCTATGCCCAGACAGCACCTGATGAAATTATGTCTGTTGAAGGTGTAAATTTGGTTATTGGAACCAAAGACCGGGGGCAGATTGTGGAGATGGTAGAACAATATCAACCGCAAAACGGCGTGGAAAACCATGTAACTGATATTATGAAGGAGCGAGTGTTTGAGCCCCTTTCTATTCAAAAGCTGGCAAATCGTACCCGTGCCTATTTAAAAATACAGGATGGATGCAGTCAATATTGTTCATATTGCATTATTCCTTATGCCCGTGGGCCAATCCGCAGTCGTGAACCCAAGGATGTTGTGGATGAGGTTGAACGTTTGGCACAAAATGGATTCCAAGAAATTGTTTTGGCAGGAATTCATGTGGCAAGCTATGGGAAGGATAGGGCTGATACGAACCTTTTGAATATTTTGCAACAGGTTCATGAAGTGAAAGGGATACGCCGTATTCGTTTTAGCTCCATTGAGCCCAATGTGGTGACAGAGGAGTTTGCAAGAAGTATGGCGGAGTTGCCAAAGGTGTGCCATCACTTTCACCTTTCCTTACAAAGTGGGTGCGACAAAACCCTGAAAGAAATGAACCGAAAGTATGATACGAAAAAATACCGTGAAGCGGTAGCACTTCTAAGAAGGTACTTACCTGATGTGGCATTAACCACAGATATCATTGTGGGTTTCCCCGGTGAAACAGAGGAAGATTTTAAGGCGTCCTATGCTTTTGCAGAGGAAATCGCCTTTGCGAAAATTCATGTATTTCCCTATTCTCCTAAAACCGGAACTCCGGCGGCAGAAAGAAAAGATCAGCTTCCAAGTAACGTCAAAACAGAACGAAGTCATCAATTGCTTGCATTGAGTGATAAAATGAGCAGGGAATTTTTAAATAAATATGTTGGCAAAACCTTGGAGGTTTTGTATGAAAGACCTGTGGAAGCGGGCATTTATGAAGGGCATACTTCAAATTACATGAAGGTGCTGACAAAAAGCGATGTGGACTTATCTAATCGGCTGGTTCTCACAAAGATTGTTGAAGTGCAAGGAGAAAATGCTTTTGGCGAGGCAATTTTGTAATCATTCTGTAAGGATAATATAGTTGCAATCCGCTTGGGTTTATATTATGATGAAGTAAGATAATAAGAAGAGCGAATGGATCAATTGGGTGTGGGGAGTGAGAAATATGAGTAATATCAATGAAACACAATATTTTGGTAGAGTAGAAAAAGAACCCGAGAACGAAGCAAAAAAGATCCTCATCGCTGTTAGTACGGCTTTGAAGGAAAAAGGATATAACCCCGTAAATCAGATTGTTGGATATATTTTATCCGGAGATCCTACCTATATCACCAGCTATATGAATGCCCGTGTAATGATTCGTAAATTGGAGCGAGATGAACTGCTGGAAGAATTGGTAAAGGACTACATGAATCGTAATGAATAAGAAAGAGGAACCTATTTGCGAATTTTAGGATTGGATTATGGCGATAAAACCATTGGGGTTGCAGTGAGTGATCCCTTGGGGTGGACAGCACAGGGCGTGGAAATTATCCGTAGGGATAACCCTGGCGAATATAAGAAGAGCTTAAAGCGTTTGTCAGAATTGGCAGAGGAGTATCAGCCTGAGGTGATTGTTATGGGCTATCCCAAAAACCTGGATAATTCCGAAGGAGAGCGCTGTATCAAAACAAAGGCTTTTGCAGAGCGCATTGAGAGACGTTTTCCCAATATTGAGCTTGTTTTGTGGGATGAACGATTTAGCACCATTGCCGCAGAGCGAGCGTTGCGTGAGGCGGCGTTAAGCCATGAGAAGCGAAAAAGTGTGATTGATAAGATGGCCGCTGTGCATATCCTTCAAGGCTATTTGGATAGCAGAAACAGAGGATAAGCCTGTGGCAGACGGAATGTAAAGGAGCTAGTTTATATGGCAGATATTTTTGACGAAGTAAATGAATATGAGTTTGAAACCGTGACAATGACCGCTGAAGATGGTTCAGAAGTTGAGTTTTCTATTATTGATAATGTAGCCTGTGGTGGCGAGCGGTATTTACTGGTTGTTGAAACAGAATTGATTGATGATGATGAGGCAGAGGCCCTAATTTTGAAGGAAACCTCAATTAATACAGATGATGTTACCTATGAAATGGTTGAGGATGATGCAGAATTTGACCGTGTTGCAGACCTATTTGCACAAAAGAGTGACGACTACGAAGTAGAAATTGACTAAGTTGATTTTATTTATATTAGAGATAAGCAGGAATTATATGAGTAAAGAGGGATAGAATTCTATGGATTTGGATATCCAGGCTTTATCCCTTCTGAAAGGCTCTTTTCATAGGATAAAATGAAGCTTTTAGTAGGGACTTTGATAGACACAGAGGTTAGCGGATAACCTGTGGAAAGTATCTTATGGAAATTCTCATTTTTACAGAGTGAATTTGGTTGCGTTCCTTTTTAGAGGAATGCTTATAAGTAATGCCTTTTGTGGCAGAATAAGCTTGATGAAAAGGGTGGGGCTGCTCACCTTAATATATGAGAAACATACAATAAAATATAGGCACTTAATTTAGAAGCTCCTTCATTTGATAGGGGTTTAGGTGAAATGCCGTTGATTTTAATGGCAATTATATAATGATATTGATCTAAAGCGCATACGAAATTTGCGTTTACGATAGATGATAGGCTAACTGCCGAATCATCATGTGCGTGAAAAGAAAGAAAACAAACTACATAGGATTTGGCAGAGCCTCTAGGAAGAAAGCATGGTGCGAGAGATGCTTTCAAAAAATGCTGGTGACTGCCCTTTTTATGTATACCCAAAAAACAGATAATAAGCTTTTTATTTGTATAGGGTTTTGTTTTTGCGGTTTAAACTCCGCTTTTTTGCGGCATAATTATGAAATAAGGAAAACGGAAAATGAAATGAAAAGGAGGTGTGTTTTTTGGCAGGAAGAAAACCAAAACCCAAGGCAAAGCTAAAGATTGCCGCATTGGGTGGGTTAGAAGAAATCGGGAAAAATATGACCATGCTGGAATATGGGAATGATATTATGGTCATTGACTGTGGTCTGGCATTCCCTGAGGATGATATGCTGGGAATTGACTTGGTTATCCCCGATGTAACTTATCTGATCAAAAACATAGACAAAGTAAGGGGTATTGTACTGACCCATGGCCATGAGGACCATATTGGTGCATTACCTTATATTCTGAAACAGCTGAATGTACCGGTTTTCGGTACGCTGTTAACACTAGGGTTGTTGGAAAACAAGCTTAGAGAACACAAAATGCTGGATAAAACTGTGTTGCATACAGTTGTTCCAAGAGAAAGAGTGAATTTAGGTCAATTTAATGTGGAGTTTATCCACACCAATCACTCTATTGCGGACTCTGTTGCTCTGGCGATTCATACGCCCATTGGAACGGTGGTGCACACAGGAGATTTTAAGGTGGATTATACACCCATTGATGGGGAAATTATTGACCTACAGCGTTTTGGAGAGTTAGGAAAAGAAGGCGTTCTTCTGTTAATGAGTGATAGCACCAACGCAGAAAGAAAAGGCTTCACCATGTCCGAAAAGAACGTTGGTAAGGTTTTTGAGAAGATTTTTGAGGATACTCCCAAAAACCGCATTATGGTTGCAACGTTCTCGTCCAACATCCATCGAATACAACAGGTGGTAAATGCTGCGCATATGTATGGACGCAAGGTAGCCATTATCGGCAGAAGTATGGTTAATGCAGTGAAGACTGCTTCCGAGTTAGATTACTTGACCATTCCACCTCGCACGCTGATTGATATTGGCGAAATTAAAAACTATAAAGATGAACAGCTTGTAATTATCACCACCGGCAGTCAGGGTGAAACCATGTCTGCCCTCACCAGAATTGCAATGAATGAGCATAAGCAGGTAAGCGTGAAGCCTGAAGATAAAATTATTATCAGTGCATCTGCAATTCCAGGTAATGAAAAGAACGTTACTCGTGTGATAAATGAGTTGTTGAAGAAGGGCGCAAATGTCATTTACGGAGATATGGAAGAAATTCACGTTTCCGGTCATGCCAGACAAGAAGAGCTTAAGTTAATGCTTGCGTTAACAAAACCTAAGTTCTTTATGCCGGTGCATGGTGAATTTATGCATCTTTCATGCCATAAAGATTTAGCCCTTTCCATGGGCTTAGATAAAAATAACATCTTCATTATGAAATTGGGTGAAGTGTTAGAAGTAACACGCAATGAGGCAAAGGTCAACGGCACAGTACCTGCCGGTCGTGTTATGGTAGATGGACTTGGTGTTGGCGATGTTGGTAACATTGTATTGCGAGACAGAAAACACTTATCTCAGGACGGTTTGATGGTGGTGGTTGTCACCATGGATCGTGAGAGCGGTACTATTGTTGCAGGGCCTGATATTATTTCCAGAGGTTTCGTATACGTTCGAGTAGCGGAGGACCTGATGGATGAAGCAAAGAAAGTGGTGCTGGAAGCATTACTGGATTGCGAGGAGAAGAACATCACCAGTTGGAATTATATTAAGGGTGTCATTAAAGATACACTAAAGAATTTCCTCTGGCAGAAAACAAAAAGAAGCCCTATGATATTGCCAATAATCATGGATGTATAATCAAATCCCCCAAGGATGCTGATACAGCACTTTTGGGGGATTTTTTTGTGCGAAATGAGAGAGGGCAGATGAAAATGAAAAATAATCTTGTTTTTAATTAGCAGATTATTCTGGTTGCAATGATTATGTTAATATAAATTGGTACTATTTCAAAAAAGCATTCTATTTTATTTGTGAAATTCGCTAATTTTCAATGCTATAACTAGTAATTATTTTCTTATATTTTGTGAAAAATAAAGGAAATTTTAAAAAATACACGAAAAAAGTGGATTTTTGACGAGAAAAATGTTACACTTATAAAAATTTTTTTAAGAAGGAGTTGTTGCAATGCTATTTTTACGAGAATATTTAATTATGCTTACAGAATCGGCAATCCTAATGTTTGAGTTTGTTGGTGTGGGAATCATGATTATAGCCGGTGCCAGAGGGATATATAACTACATTCGTCGAGATCCACATACTCGATTAAATCTCTCAAGAGGAATGGCCATGGCACTTGAGTTCAAACTTGGCGGTGAAATTTTACGAACAGTTATAGTTCATGATTTTTCAGAAATTCTTATTATAGGCGGTATTATCATACTGCGAGCAGCCCTAGCCTTTATGATTCATTGGGCAATTAAAAATGAAGAGAACTGAATATCTAGTAGGGAAATCCCTACAGAAGATGTTGCTTGAAATTTTCGTTTTCTAAGGAAAAGCAAAAAATTACTTGTCTTTAAAATTTGAGGCAATGGCAGCAGATTTTCCAATATTTCAGGTTTAAGACCATTCTAAGTTAAACTTGCTGAGCAGTACATCACCTTAAACAGCAATGTTTTCCAGTCAAACACAATGCACAATCTCAATACTTGTCTTTTAAATTATCACTTTAGGTTTAAACCAGAGTACAATGGAGGTGGCCCTCTATGATATGCGGACCCCTCTTTTTGTGTCACCTACTTTAACATTCAATTCAGAATTTCATTACATTTATGTTCAAAAAGATTCACATAGAGCCTTTCTTGCCCTAAATTTTCTTATCTGCAATTGGACAAAGTTGAAATCTTTTCAGATCCAATTTTGTTAAAATATTTTTACCATTAGGCTTTAGCGCATATGTCCTCTTTTATGATATAATGATTTTAGGAAAGGCGGGACGGATGATGCAATCAATAAAGGAAATCAAAGAATATTTAGAGAAATGCCCCATGGAGGAATTACATCAAGCTGTAGGAGCGTTTGAAGCAGATGAGAGAAAGGGAGTCCAATTGGCCGTTGCTTCGGCCTTGAAAAGAAGAACCGCCTTTGAAAAAGAGCAATTGCGTTTGGATGCCTTATTGGAATATGAAAGGGCTTGTTATGCCCAGGGTTTTGATTTGGTCGCTGGAGTAGATGAGGTTGGTCGTGGTCCGCTAGCAGGACCAGTTGTTGCGGCGGCGGTTATTTTACCCAAAAACTGTTTGATTGAGGGTGTGGATGATTCTAAAAAGCTTTCAGCTAAAAAACGAGAAATCCTTTATGATGAAATTTTAGAAAAAGCAGTTTCTTATGGAATTGGTGTGGTTTCTTGGGAGAGAATCGACGAAATCAATATTTTACAGGCGACTTATGAAGCGATGCGAGAGGCACTTGCTCAGCTAAACCCAGTGCCAAGGTTTATTTTAGCAGATGCGGTTACGATTCCTGAAATTTTTATTCCACAAAGGGGTATTATAAAAGGAGCTGCAAAGAGTCTTTCCATTGGTGCGGCAAGCATTGTGGCAAAGGTATACCGTGACAGGCTGATGGAGGCTTATGAGGAGTTATATCCCGGTTATGGTTTTGCTTCCAATAAAGGGTATGGTTCAACGGAGCATATTGCAGGCATACGTGTTCATGGACTTTGCCCCATACATCGAAAGAGCTTCGTGAAAAATTTTGTTAATCCCGAGAATAATCAAACAAAAGGTGCCATTGGCGAGGAAATGGCAGTCAAAGAAATGCGCCGACTGGGGTATGAAATTTTGACTAGAAATTATCGTATCCAAGGGGGAGAAATTGATATTATAGCAAAAAAGGATACATACATCATCTTTACCGAAGTAAAATATAGGGCAGGGCGGAAAAAAGGTGAGCCTTGTGAGGCGGTGAACCAACGTAAGCAGGAGCATATTATTCGCACGGCAAAGGCGTATATTGCAGAATATTCCTTAGATTGTGATTTTCGATTTGATGTTGCTGAGGTTTTAGAGGAAAATGGCAAAACATATTTCCGTTATACGGAGAATGCGTTTTGGATAGCATAAGGAGTGGGCTATGAAAATAGAAAAATTGGGAGAATTGGAAGTCGTTGTTTTTGATAATCTAAATCAAACGGGGATGGTAAAGCATTGTTTTACCACACGTCATGGCGGTGTAAGCAAAGGCTTTTATGCAACGATGAATATGGGCTTGACCAGAGGTGAGGACAAAGAGCTGGTTTTGAAGAATTATGAGATACTTGGGGATGCAATAGGTTTTTCAAAAGAAAACTATGTGACCTCCCAGCAGACCCATACGACAAACGTGCGACAGATAAATGGGCAAGACAAAGGCAAAGGCGTACTGCGGGAACGGGAATATTTTGATGTGGATGGATTGATTACTAATGAGCCCAATATACCCCTTGTGATTTTTGGGGCGGACTGTGTTCCTGTTTTTTTACTGGATACAAAAAACAAGGCAATTGGTATGGCACATTGCGGATGGATGGGAACGGGAAACCGTATGGCAGAGCATACGCTACAGGCAATGGTGGATGCATTTGGAACAGAACCGAAAAATGTGGTTGCGGCAATTGGGCCTTCCATTGGGAAATGTTGTTTTCAGGTGGATGCGCCGGTGATAGAGCTGTTTCGCAAAAACATATCCTTTGCAGATGAGATTATATTTGACGACCCTAACGAAGAAGGGAAATATCGTATTGACCTTTGGGAGACAAACCGCCGTTTGTTGGAGAATATGGGTGTGAAAAACATCGAAATCGCAGGACTTTGCACCATGTGTGATACAGAGCGCTTTTATTCCCACAGAAAGATGAGAGAAGACAGGGGTGTCATGGCGGGTATTATGGAGTTGAAGGGCTGAAAACAAGAGATGTGCTATTGTATTTGGAAAGAATACTGTGGTATAATCCTAAGGTGGCTTTTTAGGCCCAATTTACCTAATTAATGCAAAAAAGAAATAATTTGCGATAGAGAGAAGTATGGAGGAATCATTATGAGTAGACCAATCGTAGCAGTGGTTGGCCGTCCCAATGTAGGGAAATCTACATTGTTTAACCGCTTAGCTGGAGAAAGAATCTCCATTGTGCAAGATACACCCGGTGTAACCCGTGACCGTATCTATGCGGATGTGGAATGGCTGAACTATAAATTTACTTTGATAGATACCGGTGGTATGGAAATCGGTTCTGAAGAAATCATTCAAAAACAGATTTTGCAGCAGGCGGAAATTGCCATTGAAACTGCTGATGTTGTTTTATTTGTTACTGATGTAAAAACAGGCGTAACAGATGATGACCGTCAGGTGGCAAATTTGCTGCGACGCACCAAGAAGCCTGTGGTATTGGCAGTAAATAAGGTGGACAGCACCAAGCGGGACACTTTGGATATTTATGAATTTTATGAGCTAGGTATTGGTGATCCTATGCCTATTTCAGCAGGACAGGCATTGGGTCTTGGAGATATGCTGGATCAGGTTGTAGAACATTTTCCTGATGATTCAGGCATGGGAGAAGAGGAAGATGCCATTCGTGTTGCAATCATTGGAAAGCCAAACGTAGGGAAGTCTTCTTTGATTAACAAAATTCTTGGAGAAGATCGCTTAATTGTAAGCAATATTCCAGGAACAACCAGAGATGCTATCGATACACCCATTACCATTGATGGAAAGAAATACATCTTTATTGATACTGCGGGAATGCGACGCAAGAGCAAAATTAAAGAAGAGATTGAGCGTTTCAGCATCATTCGTGCCGTTGCAGCGGTGGAGCGCTGTGATGTGGCAATTTTGGTTATCGATGCCAATGAGGGGATTACCGATCAGGATACCAAAATTGCAGGAATTGCCCACGAAAGAGGCAAGGCCGCTATTGTTGCTGTAAACAAATGGGATTCCATTGAAAAAGATGATAAAACCATGAACAGCTATTTAAAGGATATTGGCAATGAGTTAGCTTATATGCCTTATGCGCCAAGGGTATTTATTTCCGCCTTAAATGGCCAGAGAATCAACAAAATGCTGGAATTAATCCAAATGGTTCACGAAAATCACGCTTTACGCATCAGCACAGGTGTGTTAAATGAGGTATTGATTGAGGCAATGGCGATGCAACAGCCTCCAGCGGATAAGGGACGTCAGTTAAAGCTTTATTATATGACTCAGGTTTCGGTGAAGCCGCCAACCTTTGTTATTTTTGTAAATGAAAAGGAATTATTCCATTTTTCCTATCGTAGATATATAGAAAATCAATTGAGAGATGCTTTTGGCTTTGTTGGCACACCGATTCATTTTATAGCGAGGGAAAAAGGGGAAAAGGATTGATATGTTTAGACTCATTAGTTTGCTAATCGGGTATTTTATTGGCTGTATTTCCATGGGATTTATTGTTGGAAAGCTTACTAAAACAGATTTGCGAAAAAAAGGAAGCGGTAATTTGGGGACAACCAATGCCTTGCGTGTGCTGGGATTTCGAGCAGGGCTGGCAACTTTTCTTGGGGATATTCTGAAGGGTGTTGTGGCATTCTTTCTTTGTAGACTGATTTTTCACGATGATAGTTTGCTTGCGGGTATCTATGCAGGTGCAGGAGCCATTTTAGGTCATGACTTCCCCTTCTATTTGAAATTTAAGGGAGGAAAAGGCATCGCTTCTACCATTGGTATTGTGCTATCCTTGACATTTGTATTTTCCCCGTTCCTTGGGGCGATTACCATAGCCATAGGGATTTTGGGTGTTGCTTGTTCCGGTTTTATTTCTATGGGGTCTATCTTATTTTCAATTTCTATTCCAATCAGTGCCTATTTTTTAGGAATGCCTATAGAGGCAGTCGTAATTTTTACTGTATTGGCGGTTTTGGCAACTTGGCTCCATAGGGCAAATATAAAACGGTTAATATCCGGCACGGAAAATAAATTTACACTGCATAAAAATGTGCAGTAGGAGTATATTGGAGGTGGCAAAAGTGAAAAAAGTTGCAGTAATCGGTTCTGGCAGTTGGGGAACAGCTTTGGCAGTGATGCTTCAAAAACATGGACATGATGTTGTGATTTGGTCCAGACGGCAGGATGCTGTGGAGCAAATGGAAAAAGAGAGAGAAAATAAAGAATATTTGCCCGGGGTATTATTGCCCGAGGGCTTAAAGTTTACGGCTGAGAGAGAAGAAGCGGTGAAGAAAGCAGAGATCATTATACTTTCTGTTCCTTCCAAGGCTGTACGCCAAACAGCCAATGATTTTGCTCCCTATTTGAATGCAAATCAAGTTTTGGTGAACGTTGCCAAGGGGTTAGAGGAGAGCAGCTTAAAACGCCTTTCTCAAGTGATTCAGGAATGTGTTCCTCAATGTCAGGTTTGTGTGCTATCCGGCCCAAGCCATGCTGAGGAAGTAGCAAGAGAAATCCCCACAACCTGCTTGATCGCCTCTGAAAATGCAGAAATGGCAAAAATGGTTCAATGCGAATTCATGAACCCAAGGTTTCGTCTTTACACCAATACAGACATGGTTGGGGTAGAAATGGGTGCGGCACTGAAAAATGTTATGGCTTTAGCCGCAGGTATTTCTGATGGGTTAGGCTTTGGTGATAATACAAAGGCTGCGATCATGACTCGAGGTATTGCAGAAATGAGCCGTCTTGGCATTGAAATGGGTGGGAAGCTAGAGACCTTTGCGGGACTTTCCGGAATTGGAGATTTAATTGTAACCTGTACCAGTATGCACTCCAGAAACCGCAGAGCCGGCATTTTATTGGGTCAAGGGAAAACCCTTGCAGAAACCCTTGCAGAGATTAAAATGGTTGTAGAAGGCGTAAACACTGTGCAGGCGGCGTATACCCTGGCAAAAGAGCACAATGTAGAAATGCCTATAACCAATGCAATTTACGAAGTGCTGTTCCAAGGCAAAAATGCGGAGCAGGCTGTGCTTGATTTAATGAGCAGAGATGGTAAAGCAGAATGAGAATGATATGCTCCGATTTTTATAAAATTGGGGCATTTTTTGTGCGTTATGAACGTATTTTCTGAAAATTTGTTTCTAAGCAATTGTGCGCAGTTCTTTTTGAAGATGCAAGAATATGTTGTGCTTATTAGTATCATACTAAATTTGCTTATTTTAAGTCTTTTCTTTCATTTTCGATTCCTTTTCCTTGAAATGATTTTTATGAGAAGTTATATCGAAATTTTATTTTTTATTCTATATAAGGAGTAGGTATATTTTCTTTTCTTTTACAAATAATACAAGCACAAGGAAATCAAATGTAACAACCTTATTTGTAAACGGAGGTATTTTCTATGAAAGCGACGGGAATCGTAAGAAGGATAGATGATTTAGGAAGGGTGGTAATTCCAAAGGAAATTCGGCGCACATTGCGTATTAGAGAAGGAGATCCATTGGAAATATTTACCGACAGAGAGGGCGAAATTATTTTAAAGAAATATTCCCCCATTGGTGAATTAGGAACATTTGCGAAAGAATATGCAGAGAGCTTGGCACAGACTGCCGGACATGTAACCTGTATTGTTGATAAGGATCAGATTATTGCCGTTTCCGGCGGCTCCAAAAGAGAACTGTATGAAAAACACATTAGCCCAGAGATGGAAAAATGCATTAATCGCAGAACAACGCTGATTGCCGATAAAAACGACAGCAATTTTGTGCCAATTTTGGATGACGACAGCATGGAAGGTTATAATCATCAGTTGATTACTCCTATTATTGCTGAAGGTGATGCAATGGGTGCAATTATTTTCCTCTCAAAGGATAAAAAAATGGGTGAGGTCGAGGGCAAGCTTGCTCAAACAGCAGCAGGATTTTTGGGCAAACAGATGGAACAGTAATTGTTCAGTTATTTTCAATGAATAAACTACCCTTTGATTTGAATTTGAAGTATAAAACGGTATCCGTAAGCAGAACGGATGCCGTTTTTTAATGTTAATTTTATTATGTTGTAAGGGTGGAAAAAATATGATAGGCTGATAAAAGTTATGTTGAAAAGGGATACAAAAGAAAAATATTAAATTGCAGAATATTTTTTGAGAAGATTTATTTGTATTGGAGAGGAAAAACAAAATGGATATCGTGATTGGTGGAATTTATGAGCATTACAAAGGGAAAAAATATTGCGTTGTGGGAATGGCCAAGCATTCCGAAACGCTAGAGGAATTGGTGGTATATCGTCAACTTTATGGTGAGAATGGTCTTTGGGTGCGACCAAAGGACATGTTTTTGGAAATGGTAAGAATAGATGAAAATGATGTTCCTCGTTTTCGTTTAACACAGAAATAAGGAATTGTTTCATTAAAAAAAGCCACTCCCCAAAGGAAGTGGCCCTTAATATCTTAAAATAAGTAATCCAGATATGGAAGGATACCAAAGATTAGAAATAGACCAAATACACAAAATATGGGAATGGAAAGAAAGCGCTCTTTTGTTCCATCCTTTGGTACGTGGGAATTTTTTACAGGGTTGATTTTTAAAAATTGATAGAAAATCAGAC
>JAEZPX010000268.1 GCA_023413275.1 Bacillota bacterium
TGACCCATATGCTTTATTTGATGGTCTTTTCTCGCTAAGAAAATAATCTCACCATATTCATTATACTTTGCCACATCCCCGGTTTTATATATTTTTTCAGGGTAATGGGGATTTAGTGGATTCTGAATAAAAGCTTCATCCGTCTTTTCGGAATTATTATAATATCCCGGTGCTAGACATCTGCCACGGATACAAAGCTCTCCTGTTTCACCTTCCTTTGCCAATCGGTCACCATTTAGAATAAAGATATCTGTATTTCTGCAAGGATATCCAATGGGTAAAGGCTCGTCATCTTCAAATTCTCTATCAACAATATAATAGGTGCAATCCACCGTTGCCTCAGTTGGGCCATAAATATTGGCAAATACTGCATTGGGATATTTTTTCCTCCACATATTATACTGCTTCGTAGGCATAATTTCTCCGCAAAAAGCAATTTTCTTCAAACACTGTGGTGCAATTTTATCCAGCGTTCCTGTATTTGCTACAATACAAAAAGCAGAAGGCACCCAATCCACATAATTTATATTCTTTTCTCCCACATACTCCATGAGTTTTATTGGGAAAGAAAATAACTGCTTCGGAATGATTTCCATGGTCGCCCCTGTTTTTAAAACAGCATAAATATCTTTCACAGAAGAATCAAAGTAAAAGGGTGCCTGATTTCCAATGGTTTCTTTTTCGGTAATATCAAAGGTCTCCGTATACCATTCTGTCAGGTTGACAACGGAATGATGGGTAATAATAACGCCTTTGGGTACCCCTGTTGAGCCAGAGGTAAATAAAGCATATAGGGGGTCAGCATCTATGGCAGATTTGCGAATCTTATCCAATGCTTCTTCTTCCACCTCTGTATTAGCTATTTCTTCAAACACCACCGTTTCACCTGTATATTCTAAATACTCTGCCGCCTTTTTGCTTTTTTCATCAATTAAAAGCACTTGGGGCTGTAAAGTTTGAAAAATGGATAAAATACGTTCCTTAGGCATTGTGGAATCAATGGGAGTATAGAAATTCCCACTAAAAACACAGCCCAAAAAAGCTGCCACAGACTTTGGTGTCTTTTCCATCATAACCGCTACTGGAGCATTCCTTTTTCCATACCTTAATAAAAATGTTCCGATTCTTTTACTTAGAGCTAAAAGCTCCTGAAAGCTAAGCGCTTCCTCTTTTCCAGCAAAGGCTATTTTTTCAGGAAATTTTTTGGTTGTTGCTTCTAAATATTCTAAAATGTTACGTATCATATTTTCTCCTCGATCCGTTACAGTTTTTTCCTTATTATCTAATAGGAATAACTCGATTTTGAGTATATCATTTTGCTTATAACTCGTCAAGGCAAGGGAGGAAACCCGTTACTTTTTTCCGAGTTTTTCAAGAATATAAATTTTTTCAATTGAAATTATACTCCAATTGACAAAAAGGAAATTCTTTAACCATTGGGGCTCCATTTTCTTAAAGCTCACTTCATGCAGAATAAAAGCTAAAATAAAACAAGTTTTTTTTAGGACATTATTAATTAACGGCATACCACTTCTTCCTAAAAGAGAAAACTTATAACGCAATATTATGAAATAAAGACCGATTTACTGCATTTTATTTATCAACAAGGGCTTTATTCCTTCTGTTGCCTTGCACAATCCCCTTTTTTCTGCTATGATTTAAAAAAATGTAAAAATTTATAATTTCCTTAAAAAGGAGCTGGACCTATCATGTCAATTGAAAAAGTTCGGGCATACTTACAAGAACTGAACTGCCCTAAAGAAATTTTGGTATTTGAAACTTCCAGTGCTACCGTTGATTTGGCGGCTCAAGCAGCTGGAGTAATCCCCGCACGTATATCCAAAACACTATGTTTAATGTCAAAAGATGGCCCTATCGTCGTTGCTGTTGCAGGCGATGCCAAAATTGATAATAGAAAATTTAAGGATAGCTTCGGATTAAAGGCCAAAATGTTATCACCTGAAGAAACCTTAGAAGCCACTGGACATGCTGTAGGTGGCGTGTGCCCTTTTGCTCTGCCCCAAGGCACTAAGGCCTATGCAGATATCTCAATGAAACGTTTTCAAACAGTTTTTCCCGCCGCTGGCAGCAGTAACTCCGCCATTGAATTTACTTGTGATGAATTATTTCATTATGGAAAATGCGTGGACTGGGTTGATATCTGTAAAGGTTGGGAAGAAGAATAGAGGTGTATTCATGAAAATTTCAACCAAAGGGCGTTACGGAATTCGTTTAATGCTCTCTTTGGCAATTAATTACGAAAAAGGAACGCTTCCTTTAAAAACCATTGCAAAAGAACAAGAAATTTCCGAAAAATATTTAGAGCAAATCATCAATCCCCTAACAAAGGCGGATTTGGTAAAAAGCTTCCGTGGTGCACAAGGGGGATATACCCTTTCAAGAAGCCCCAAAGACATTTCAGTAGGCGAGATTTTACAAGTTTTAGAAGGCTCCCTTTCTCCTGTGGCTTGCGTTGATTCCCCTACCTGCCCAAATTCAGACAACTGTGTTTCCCTCTCCTTATGGAGACGAATGAAAGATGCTTTGGATGAGGTGGTGGATAATACAACCTTAGATAGTATGGCACAGGAATATCTTGAAAAAGAGGCAGGAAAGCGAAAAAGTCACTTATAGGGATTTTTAAGATACTATAATTTACTTTGTAATCTTAAAATCATTTCGACAACCACGAAAAGTGGTTGTCATTTTTTTATACTTATGATCTATTCTTCTTAAAATCTATAGTTTAGAAATCAAATCTGCTAGGGCAAATAAAAGGTGGGGAATACTTACCGCAAATTTTTTATTTATGAATTTCATCCTAAAAAGTCTTCCCAACATCAAATTAAATTAAAGAAATCACACCTAAAGTTCAGTTCTTTTATAAAAAGAAAAGTGCGGCTTAATTGCCGCACTCAATACTGATTGAAGTAAATACATCCAAAATGTCCTGCACTTTTAACTTGCTCTTTTCTTCCTCCATTAAATCCATGACCATACCGCCCTTATCCATCATAATCAGACGATTTCCATACTCAACGGCGTATCTTAAGTTATGAGTAACCATCATGGCAGTCAATTTTTTTTCTTTAACCACCTTCGCTGTTAAATCCATAATGATTTCTGCCGTTTTGGGATCTAATGCAGCCGTATGTTCATCCAGAATTAAAAATTCAATGGGGGTTAATGTTGACATAATCAGAGCGGCGGCTTGTCGTTGCCCACCGGAGAGCGCTCCAACCTTTACATCCATTTTATTCTCCAGACCAAGGCCTAAAATAGCGAGCTGTTCTTTATAAAAATTTTCTCTTACTTTATTAATTCCAAAAGACAGCCCAAATGTCTTCCCTTTATTATCCGCCAACGACATATTTTCCAGCATAGTTAAGTTAGGGCAAGTACCCATGGATGGGTTCTGATACACACGTCCGATGGAGCGATAGCGCTGAAAATCCTTCATCTTTGCAATATCTTTTCCTCCCACCAGAACCTCCCCGCCTTCAATGGCAATACTGCCACAAATAATATTCAACATAGAGGTTTTTCCACTGCCATTACTCCCCACAATAGAAACAAATTGCCCATCATCTACAGTAAGATTAAACTTATCAAATAAGCACATTTCTGTAACTTGACCGGGATTATAAATTTTCGTGATATTTTTCAGCTCAAGCATGTTCTGCACCGCCTTTCTTTCTGTCGCCCAAAACCAGAATAACTAAGAACAGCACAGCCATAGCCAACTTCAAAAGGTTTGCAGGAAGCCCCAAGCTTATGGCAACTTGAATGCAAATTTTGTAAAATATACTACCTGTCAGTACTGCCGTTGTTCCCTTCACAAAACCGAAACGACGGAACAAAGTGGTACCAATGATAACGGTCGCCAAGCCAAAAACAACCTGCCCCGTTCCCATCGTGCTGGAAAATGATCTTTGTTCTTGGCAAACCACGCTACCACAAAGAGCAACTAATGCATTTGCAATCACAAGTCCTAAAATTTTTGTTGTGCCTTTATCCTTTGCTAAAGTAGTGACCAAAGTGCTGTTGTCTCCCACTGCCCGCAAAAGCAATCCACTTTTTGTCTTTAGATATAAATCCAAAAGAAACTTTACAACTAGGGCTAAAATCAAAGAAACAATAAATTTACGCATCATTAAAGGCATAGAACCCAGCATTGCCATAATAGGAGCTGCATTGAAAATCGTGTCAATATCCCGACCAACTGCTAGATTTGAACCCGCAATTTGCAAATTAATGGAGAATAATGCTGTCATTGTTATAATCCCCGCAAGCAAATCTCTAACACCCAATCTAACATGGATATATCCTGTAATAAAACCTGCCATCGCTCCAATAGCCGCAGAGATTAAAAGTACCAAAAATGGATTGACTCCATTTATCAAAAGAACCCCTGTGATAGCCGCTCCCAAAGGGAAGCTGCCATCCACAGTTAAGTCAGGAAAATCCAATATTTTATAGGTAATAAAAACACCATAGGATAACAATGCATAAATAAAACCCTGTGTCAGTGTACTAATTAACAAATCAACAAAAACCATTTTATAAACCTCTTTCTATCACCTTGACCCATCAAAGTAACGGGTTAGTTTGTAGCTTCAATTGCCTTTTCCCCAATGTCAGAGGGAATTTTGATACCCATATCTGCCAAAACCTTAGAGTTAATATACGTGTCAAAGCTTGTGATCGTTTCGTAAGGCATTTCTTCAGCTTTGGCTTCACCTTTTAAAATTTTCGCCGCCATTGCTCCTGTCTGCTTTCCTAATAAAACATAATCAATTCCTGCGGAAGCCACGCAACCAATTTTCACTTGCTCAATTTCGCTGCCATAAACAGGAATGCCTGCTTCATTTGTTTTCTCTAAAATAGAAGGCAACACACCGACTACATTATTATCTGTCAAATTTGAAATACAATCCACACCCTTGGCAATCATATTGTCAGCGGCCTGTAAAACCTCTGCCTGCTGCGTAACACCAATGGTTTCAATGGTAAATCCATAGGAAGGACCTTTTTCTTTATACTCTTCAATTGCAGATACGGAGTTTGGCTCACTTGTTGTATAAAGAATACCAATTGTTTTTGCATCAGGCTGAAGTGCACGAATCAATTCAAGCTGTGCCTCTATAGGAAGCTTATCACTTGTTCCCGTAATATTACCTTTATCTAATTTCGCTTTTACAGGGTCCGTAATTGCTGTAAAGATAACAGGAATATTCTTATCCTCTGCTGCTGCAAAACAAGCAGTTGCTGATGGTGTTGCAATTGCACACATCAAAGCCACATTATTTGCAGAAAAATTCTGTGCAATTTGTGTTGTTATATTATCATCAAAGCCTGCATTCTGATAGTCGACAGTAAAATCTTTGCCTTCTACCAAACCACTTTCCCCAAGACCTTGCAAAAATCCCTCTCTGCAGTTATCTAACGATGCATGCTGACCATACTGAGAAATACCGATGACAGGGACATTTCCACTTGCACTGTCTTTACCGGGTTGAGGATTACTGCTTCCGCAACCTGAAAGTGCCACCAAACTCATTACTGTTGCCATTGTAAATGCTAAAAATTTTTTCATACTCATACACTCCCTCTTCATGTCTAATTTCAATCTAGTCTCATCTAATCTAAACTATGTAACCCTTAAGGCGAGGAATTTTCCTAATAAAAAAAGTCCTATCCCATAATACATGGGACAAGACTTAGAAAATCCTGCGATACCACCCAAATTGACGAAAAATCGTCCACTCGCTCACTGTACAAAAATACAGCCCATCTGGATAACGGGTACGGTTCCCGTCGGGTACTACTTGCCGAAGCTTTCGCCCGCCCTCATAAGTCCATTCACCTAGCATCCCACTGCTGCAATTTCACCACCTGCAACTCTCTTAAAGCGGATAAAAAGGCTACTCCTCTTAATCATCGGTTTCATTTTAGTTACTGTAATTATAGCATGCGGTCTGTAAAAGTCAATAGTTTTTTCGTTGTTTTCTGAGAAAACAACAATCACAAAAATGATGTAATGGTGTTAAAGCTATTTAGGTTAATACATAAAATACATTAGCCTAATTGTCACTATTGAAACTTCCTTTGAATTCATCCCAATACTTTCTCTCAAGTACCACTACCTTTTACTAACCTATAAAACCAAATTATAGTTTACGTGTAACAAACGCTAACGGAGCACAATTAGCTTATGATACAATCTACAAAGAAAAAGCTTCCTTTATGACTTCTTGGGAAAGTATTTTTTTCTTTCTTCATTACACGAATCCCATTTGTCAAGTTGTTCATTATTTTCAATATTTTATTTACTAAAATACCTCCGAGGGCTTTAGACTTCAAAGGCTCGGAGGTAACTCTAACAACCATCTTTAAGATCTTAGTTCGTTCACGTTAATAAGATGAGCAAAATACCTTTTAATATTTCATTTCGTCATCTTCATGATCTTGGGGTTCTTCACCCTCTTCTTCATCCCCATCTCCATCAATAAATTCTAAGTCTGCAAAATTCTCAACAGTTTTCACTTCAGAAAATTGATTTGACCTAGACTCTGCTGTTTCCAGCAAGAATCTTGCTAAAAGTTCATTTAACAATTGCGCCTGTGCTGATAATTCCTCACTTGCAGCCGCCTCTTCCTCTGCTGTTGCACTATTGGTTTGTACAACTGCGGAAATTTGCTCTACGCCAAGATTGACTTGATTTATGGAATTCGCCTGCTCGTTGCTTGCGTCGGAAATATACTGAATAATCTCCGCGGATTGCTCAGCGCCTTGCACAATTTCCTGTAGTGAATTTGCAGTTACGTCAACAATTTTAGTTCCTTTATCAATTGCACGCAGTGCATTTTCAATCAGTGCTGAAGTGTTTTTTGCGCTTTCCGCAGATTTGCTTGCAAGATTTCTTACTTCATCGGCAACAACTGCAAATCCTCTGCCTGCATTGCCTGCTCTGGCTGCTTCAACAGCCGCATTCAGTGCCAGTATATTTGTTTGGAATGCAATGTCATCAATATTTTTAATAATCTTCCCAATTTCATTAGAAGCACGACTGATTTCATCCATAGCTTCCACCATTTGCTTCATTTGCTCTTGTCCACGCAACGTTGCACTGGAAGATTTTAAAGCAATATCCTTTGCTTTTGTGGCATTTTCAGCCGTTTTCATAATATGTGTTGAAATATCATTAATGGTAGCAGAAAGTTCTTCAATAGAGCTTGCCTGCTCAGTGGCTCCTTGAGAAAGTGCCTGAGCACCACTGGAGACCTGATCTGACCCCGAAGCAACCTGCTGCGCTGCCAGATTGATTTGAGATAGGGTCTCACTCATCATTTCTGTGGTTGAGATTAAAGCTTCTTTAATTGCAGCAAACTCACCATCATAGTCTTGTTTAAACTCAAGCTTGAAGTTCCCGGTTCCTATTTGATTTAATAATTCGGCAATTTCATTTATGTAGGCAATATAGCCTTTTAAACGCACCACTGTTTTATCAAAAGACTCTGTTAGTACCGCCGTTTCATCATTACTCTTTACATCCAGCTCTATATCAAGATCACCAGCAGCTATTTTATTTGAGGCTGCTGCCAGTTTACGCAAAGGCAGCACAATTCGTTTTGAAGAGATATAAATGACTGCACAAAGTACCAATAAAACGATGCTTAAAATGGAATACATCAGCGCCTTCATCTGAACATAAGGCCTATCTACCTCTTCTTTTGAAATAGCAGAAACCACCTTCCAACCGGAATTGCCAACTGAAGAATTAAAACCGATTAACTCTTCACCATTATACTGATATTCCACAACATCGGTAGAAACAGTTTTCATAAAATTTTTCTGTGTATCATCAGCGTCAAGCTCATCCACAGTTTTCATTACAAGCTCCGGATTTGGATGATATAAAATGATATTATTTTCTGTTAGGAAACAATAGTATCCATGATCCCCTAACCGCAAGCTGCTTAATATAGATTTCAACTGAGAAAGCAATATATCTATGCCGACGGCACCAACCATTTCACCATTATCATAAACAGGAATTGTAATGGATACCACCAATTCTCCCGTGCTCGAATCCACATAAGGATCGGATAAAGATAACCCTTTCTTCTGCATCATTTTGATGAACCAAGGACGCTGTGTCATCACCCAAGTATCATCAGACACATAATTATCAGAGCCGATGCACTGGCTGGTATCAAGGTCTCCTAACCACACTGAAAGAATATTCATTGAATCAACACCGGCAATCTTTTTTAATTCGTTTAATACCATAGGATAATTGGGTAAATCAGACATCTTTGTTCCCTCTTTTGCCTCCAGCATAAAACTTTTAAACAATGTACTGTTGGAAGCGGTTTTTGCAATGGACTGATAGGATGATAGATACTGACTAACCTGCCATGATGCGCTGATGGAACTTTCCTTTACAACCTGATTTGTTTGTTCGCTAATACTACTTTTTAACCGTGTAGAAACAGTAAAAATAAGAATTAAAAATAAAATCAGTGAAGGAATAAGCGTTGAAATAATCATTTTTCTTGCAATGCTTTTTGTAAAAAATTTCATATCATTACCTCTTTCTCTGTTTTTCTGTCTTTTCTGATTTCCTGCCTTACCAACGGTACCAAATAATACGTCATATTCTTGGTTCGTCTTGTGGAATACCATAAAATTATTTTATCGGAAGTATCTTTATTTTTGTAGGTCTTTAGAGGTTTCTAGCCCTACACAAATACAAACTGTTTCAACGAAAAATAGGAGAAATAGTGCAGTAAAATGAAAACTTACCTAAAATTGTCTACGCCCCCTCCTTCATCCAAAAATACTCCTATTAGATGCTACTTTCGTATAAACAGTAACAGCATAGCTGTAAAATTCTGAGCATTTGCTCAAAATAATGATTTGCTTTTGTTGTTGTAATATAAAAAAATATTTAAGCCATACTTTTTAAATTCCCTCAAAATAGTTATAAAATTATCAAAGTATGCCGGATACTTACACACTATTTCGGAAATATTGTATGTCAAACAAAACACATATAAAAAGGTATACTCATAAACTATCACAATTGAATTCATTATTCAATTCATTTGAGGACAAAATCGACTTTTTTTGTCAATTTGTGCCTATTTCCCAATTTTAGAGCATTATTTTTTTATATCATCATTTATTTTATAAATAATTCTCTAATGTGAAAATTGAAGTTCAAAGATTATATAAAATATTGTATATTATATAACTATTTTTTATAAATTTTTAATTTTATGATATAATTTTTTTATTTTTGATCTATTCTTTCCACATATTTTTTAATAAAAATTGCAATATAATATGCAAAATCATTAGAAACACAAGAATCAAATTACATTTCTATTTTACGTCTTGTAATTCACAAACTAAAATCTCAATTCCTCTCGTCTTTCATTATTTTCAAGCAGAA
>JAEZPX010000005.1 GCA_023413275.1 Bacillota bacterium
GTCTGATTGAGTGCAAAGTTATCTTCTTTACCCCTGTTTCCTTACATCCTCGTATCATTTCATTGGTTAAATAACTTTTATTTGTGGGGAAGAGCCTATCCTTTGGTTTAAGTTTGTACTGATGACGGATATACTCCTGTATTTCCTCACACAAGGTATCTGTAATTTTAATAATGCGGTTGCTTTTTGGTGTTTTACGCTCCGTGATAATATCCTTACCCTGTAACCTTTGATAGGATTTATCGATACTTACAGTCCCTTTTTCAAAATCAAAGTCTTTGGGTGTCAGTGCCAATAGTTCACCAATTCTTAAGCCTGTCCAATACATTAAGGAAAAAGCATAGTAGGACATAAGCTTGTCTCTCATGGCATCAATAAAAATCTCATATTCTTCTTGTGTCCAAAACTCAATTTCTTTGGTTTTCTCACTGCCCATATTGCCAACCTTAGCCGCAGGGCTGCTCTTGAGCTCATAGAATTTGACTGCATGATTGAATAGGGCAGAAAGTTGATTATGTATGGTCTTTCGATAAGTCATACTGTACCCCTTGCCCTTATCATCACGATAGTTCATCATTGTATTTTGCCAAGCCATCACATCGGTGGCTTTGATTTCGTTCATCTTCTTATCCTTGAAGTAGGGTAAAATCTTCTTTTCAATAATATGCTCTTTGGTTAGCCAGGTATTGAGTTTTAGCCTTGCTTTCATATCGTTTTTATACAGTTCATAAAACGAGGAAAATGGCATATTCAAGTCCTGTGTTTGCTGTTGTAAAAATACTCGTTCCCACTCTAGTGCTTCCTTTTTGGTGGTAAAACCACGTTTCATCTTTTTGATACGTTTTCCTTGCCAATCGGTGTAGTAAAACGCAGTAAACCAAGTGTTGTAGCGTTCATCTTTGTACGCTGGCATGGACTAATTCCTCCTTAAATCCATAGAACTTTTCTTCAAAGTACAACCTACTTACCTTACCAGCAATGGTCATAAATCCTTTTTGTTTTAATTCATTGTTTAGTTCACGCATAATTTTATAAGCATGTGATTGGGATACTCCCAGTTCCTGTGCCAATTCCTTAGATGTGATAAAGTTTTTGTTTTCCATAGTGTATTCTCCTTTTAGTAATTCAACTTAATATTAACATTATTGTTAATGTTGTGAATTTATTATATATTAACAAAAATGCGAATGTCAATAAAATGTTATCAAATTTGTTAATTTTATTCTTTTGCTATTTTAGTTATTGTGTTACAATAAATGTCAGTAGGGAAGGTGATTATATGACGATTGGTGAAAAAATCAAGATAATACGTATATTTCGGAATATGAAGCAACTCGAATTAGGCATTGCTTTGGGGTTTTCTGAGTCTACTGCTGATAATCGTATAGCACAATATGAAACCAATTACCGAGTGCCTAAAAAAGATGTCCTATTAAAAATTGCAGAAATACTGGATGTTAGCCCTTCTAATTTTTTTGTAGAACCGACTGGAAGTGCAGAGGACATTATGCAAACCTTCTTTTGGCTGGATGAGAGCAATCGAGGAGCAATTAACCTATTTCAGCTCACTAGAAATGATGGTAAAACCAATTCTTCAGATGATACATCAGTGAGATACAATGACAACGATAACTGGCCTGCAAAAGCACCTGTTGGAATGTACTTTAAGTACGGCCTTGTCAATGACTTCATGCAAGAATGGTTGTATCATAAGGAACAACTGAAGGCAGGTGAGATTACCAACGATGAATATTTTGAGTGGAAGTTGAACTTTCCATCTACTTGTGATGATTGTGGTAAGTCAGAGCCTAGTAAGCGGTGGAGGAAATAAGTCTATGTGCCTACAAAAGTTTCAAATGCCCAAACCTATTACGATTTTGGGGCGAAGTTCTAGCATAACTAATGCTTTTATCAATGGCATTGTGCCATGTGTTTCTCCAACAGAGGATGAAGTGAAACATGCTCTTGAGTTGCTTGGAATGAATGCCGATACAATTTGTTGTAGTTATTGCGGTGACACATACACTGAATGGGATCATCTAAACCCATTAATACTTAATAAAAAAGCTACAGGCTATATTTCTGAGATTAACAATTTGGTTCCTTCGTGCGGCAAATGTAATCAATCTAAAGGAAATAAGCAATGGAAAGACTGGATTTTAAGCGACGCAAAGTTGTCGCCCAAATCAAGGCGTATTTCAGATTTGGAGCAACGTATTGAACGACTTGAGATTTATGAATCTCAAATGCACCCAACAAAAATTGATTTTGAATTACTTGTAGGTGACGAAAAATGGGAAACTTACTGGAGTGCATGGGGACGACTATTAGATGAAATGAGCGAAGCTCAGAAACTATCATCCGAAATTAAGAAGATTGTTTTGAATACATATAGAGATAAAAAATAACCCTCCCGTTCCACTAAGTCTTAAAACTTAGCGAAACGAGAGGGTTTTCCTCTTGTTATCTTAATTGTAGGGACACCTTAAATTATTGGTCAAAATAATTTTTAGTATCATAGCAGTATCACAGACTGTTTAAAAGTGCCACAAACCCAGTGTTTAAGCCACTTTTAAGCCGTTTGATACTTATTCCCACTCAATGGTAGCGGGTGGTTTGGAAGTAATATCATACACGATTCGATTAATGTGTTTTACTTCATTTACAATACGAACGCTGATACGATCCAATACATCATAAGGAATACGTGCCCAATCAGCAGTCATGAAGTCCGTTGTTGTTACGCCACGCAGTGCCAAAGTGTAATCGTAGGTTCTGAAATCACCCATAACACCAACAGAACGAACATCTGTAATTACTGCAAAATACTGATTAATGCTACGGTCTAAACCAGCTTTCGCAATTTCCTCACGGAAGATCGCATCAGCATCTCTTAAAATGGATAGCTTATCTTCAGTCACTTCGCCAATTACACGAATACCTAAGCCAGGTCCGGGAAAAGGTTGACGCCATACCAAATTTTCAGGCAAACCAAGTTCAATACCCATCTGACGAACTTCGTCTTTAAATAAAAGGCGCAAAGGCTCTATCAATTCTTCGAAATCAACAACAGAGGGTAATCCCCCAACGTTATGATGAGACTTAATCACTGCTGAATCACCAAGACCGCTTTCAATCACATCAGGATAAATGGTACCCTGTACCAAATGTTGAACCTTGCCAATTTTTTTCGCTTCGTCTTCAAAAACCCTGATAAATTCTTCTCCGATAATTTTTCTTTTTGCTTCAGGGTCTGTAATACCTTTCAGCTTATTTAAAAAACGCTCTTGGGCATTTGCACGTACAAAATGAGAGTCAAAGAAACCGTCAAAAACAGATTCAACCTCATCACCTTCATTTTTACGCATTAAGCCGTGATCAACGAACACACAAGTTAGTTGTTTGCCAATTGCTTTTGATACCAAAGCAGCAACAACGCTGGAGTCAACGCCTCCCGATAGGGCACAAAGCGCTTTACCGTTGCCAACCTGTTCACGGATTTTTTTAATCTGATCCTCAATATAATTAGTCATTGTCCAGTCGCCTTTACAACCACAAACTTCATATAAGAAGTTGTGAATCATATCAGTACCTCTGGGGGTATGATTCACTTCGGGGTGGAACTGTACACCATAAAAGCCTTTTTCGGGGTTTTCAATGGCTGCAGCAGGGCAGGTCGCTGTTTTGCCTACAATTTGGAAGCCTTCAGGCATTTCTGTTACAAAATCAGTATGGCTCATCCAGCAAATTTCTTTATCTCCAATACCCTTAAGCAGTTTACTGCTTGTATCAAAGGTAACTTCTGTTTTGCCATATTCACTCTTTTCTTGAGCGTTCCCAACTTTTCCCCCTAGGGTATATGCCATCAACTGGCAGCCATAGCAAATGCCTAAAACAGGAATGCCAAGCTCAAAAATTTCAGGATCACAGTGGGGGGATTTTTCATCATACACACTATTTGGTCCACCAGTGAAAATGATGCCCTTAGGATTTTTTGCCTTGATCTCGTCTATAGGCTTATTCCAAGGCATGATTTCACAATATACATGATGTTCTCTGACACGGCGCGCAATCAATTGATTATATTGGCCGCCAAAGTCTAATACGATAATCATTTCGTGGTTCATCATTAACCTCCATACAAATTTCAATGTCATCCGATTTCTTGAAATGAAAAGCCGCCGAAAAATTCCGACGGCAGATTCTCTATTTATATTAGCATAGGCCACAAATATTGACAAGAGAAAAAAACTATGAAATATATTGCCTGTTATTTGGAATCTTTGTAGAATATACAGTTGTAAACCGTTGACAGGTCAGCTTTACTTTGTTATCATCTTAAAGTCATTGTCTTAATTTTACTTTTTTATTCATACCTACAATAAGGAGGGAAAAACATGGGTTTTTTCGAAAAATGTTTTAAGCTTAAACAGAATAATACTACAATGAAAACTGAAATTTTTGCTGGATTAACGACTTTCATGACAATGGCTTATATTTTAGTTGTTAACCCTAGTATTTTAAGTGCATCAGGAATGGATGCCAGTGCTCTTTTAACTGCAACCTGTCTTGCTTCTGCTTTGGGTACGTTTTTTATGGCTTTCTTTGCCAACTATCCTTTTGCATTGGCGCCGGGAATGGGGTTGAACGCGTATTTTGCTTTTACCGTTTGCGGTCAGTATGGTTACAGCTGGCAAGTGGCTTTAACAGCAGTATTTGTGGAGGGTATCATTTTTATTTTGCTTTCTGCAGTAAAGGTGAGAGAAGCGATTTTTAATGCGATACCATCTAATATGAAAAAAGCAACCAGTGTTGGTATTGGTATGTTTATTGCTTTTATTGGATTACAAAATGCAGGTGTTATTGTTCCGAATAGTACCGTTTGTGTTGCACTGGGAGATATTAAAAATATTTCTGTGGCATTATCCTTAATTGGCACAATTATTACATTAGCGCTGGTTGTTAAAAAAGTAAAAGGCGCTTTGTTTTTGGGAATTATTATAACTTGGGTTTTAGGTATTATCTGTCAACTTACCGGAATTTATGTAGTAGATATTGATGCTGGAATGTATTCCTTGATACCTCAGGGCATTATATCTGCACCTCCTAGCATTGAGCCTATTGCTATGAAACTGAGTTTTCAAGGTATACATGTTATAGAATTTATTACTGTTGTATTTGCGTTTTTATTTGTAGATTTATTTGATACCTTAGGTACATTAATTGGTGTATCAACAAAAGCAGGTTTTGTCGATAAGGATGGCAAATTGCCTCGTATCAAAGGAGCTTTATTTGCAGATGCATGCGCAACAACCATTGGTGCAACATTAGGTACTTCCACAGTTACAACTTTTGTAGAAAGTGCATCCGGTGTATCTGACGGCGGACGTACAGGTATGACTGCATTTACTACGGGTGTATTATTCTTAATTGCATTGTTATTTTCTCCAATTTTAACAACAATACCATCCTTTGCTACAACACCTGCTTTGGTGGTAGTGGGTCTGTTTATGGTTGAAAATATCAGAGAAATTGACTTTAGTGATTATACAGAAGGTTTCCCTGCATTTATGACAATCTTGATGATGGTTGTTGCCTATAGCATATCCGAAGGTTTGGTTTTTGGTGTAATTTCTTATGTGTTGTTGAAACTGCTCAGCGGCAGAAAGAAAGAATTGAATCCGGTTATCGTAATTATCGGTATTTTATTCTTTATAAAGTTGATTTTAGGATAAAAAGCGTTTGAACATATTTTTTAAGAAGGATCATCTTGTTTGTTTTGTTAAAGTAAATTGAGTAACAACCATTCAGACAAGACATATCATAATATGTTTTTCTTTGAGACTATTCTTTATATAAGCAGAGTATATGGGAATGAAAATGCTAGCCTATATATAGTGGCGGATGCTTGTAATAGAAAGGACGGCTGTTCGTTTGAGCAGTAGTCCTTTTGTTTCGTTATTGGAACTGTTGTGAAAAAATGGAAGCAGAGAAAAACTTCGAAGTTTTTATTGTTTCTTAAATCAAAAAAATCTATAATACTTGTAGTATCTATCATGAGATAAATTTTGGAAAGGCGGATAGCAATGAAAAACTTACTGGTCGCGCAATCGGGCGGCCCATCTGCAGCAATTAATGCCACATTATGTGGTGTGGTGGAAAAGGGATTGGCTGATAAAAATATTGACAAGGTGTATGGAGCGCAGAATGGTATCATTGGAATTTTGGCTGAGAGATTGATTGAACTGAATGCTATGCTTTCTAACCCTCAATCCTTACAGTTGTTATGTCAAACACCTTCCTCGGCATTGGGATCATGTAGAATGAAGCTCTCTCATTGGGAGGAGAGTACCTTTGAGTTTGAAAAAATAATATCTATTTTTAGAAAATATAATATTGGCTATTTTATTTACATTGGTGGAAATGATTCCATGGATACAGTGCATAAGCTTTCAGAGTATTGCCGCTTACACAAGATTAACGATATTTGTATTATGGGTGCCCCTAAAACCATTGATAATGATTTGATGGAAACGGATCATTGCCCAGGGTTTGGCTCAGCGGCGAAATATATTGCCACCACTTTTTCGGAAATTGCCTGTGATTGCAATGTGTATGCCTTGCCGGCTGTTACCATTGTGGAAGTGATGGGGCGAGATGCGGGATGGCTTACGGCTTCTTCTGTTTTGGGTAGAATCAACGGTGACTCCGCACCAGATCTAATTTATCTTTGTGAAAAGCCTTTTTCCGTAGATGGATTTTTACGTGATGTAAGAGAAAAGCTAGGGAAGAAGCATGCAGTGGTTGTTGCAGTAAGTGAAGGAATTAAAAATGAAGCTGGAGAGTACATTACTGATTGCCTTCAGGATCGGACAACTGATGCATTTGGACATAAAATTTTGGCAGGGGCAGCTAAATATTTAGAAGAAATTGTTCGCCAAGAGATAGGTTGCAAGGTTAGAAGTGTAGAGCTGAATTTGATGCAGCGTTGCGCATCCCACGTGGCAAGCGCAGCGGATATTTATGAATCAAGACTTCTTGGCATGGCAGCAGCGGATTATGCTATGGCAGGGGGAAGTGGAAAAATGGCAGCAATCAAAAGAATATCCACCAAACCATATCAATTTGAAATTGAGTTTGTAGAAATTGAAAAAATTGCAAACCAAGTGAAAACCGTTCCTTTGGAATGGATTCATGAGGAGGGAAACGATGTAACCCAAGAAATGATTGATTATTTGCTTCCGTTGATTCAAGGAGAGTTGCCTTGCACCTATAAAAATGGGGTGCCTGTGCATTTTAGACTGTTTTAAAAGATTCTTTATACAAATTAATAAAGGAAAAGCAATCAAAAGTTTTGATGTTTTTGTATAAAATTTTCCAAAAGGGTACATACTTTTTTCGAGGTGGATATTATGAGGAAAAAAGTTGTACTTTTGGCCCTTGCCGGCTTTTTTCTATCGTTGGGGCTAGGTTATGTTTTAACAGCGAAAGAACAAGAAAAGCTTCCAGCACAGGAACATACCGTTTTGGTAGGGAAAAAAGAAGTTACTGTGAAAAAAGAGGGTAAAATAATTTACCAATATTACTATACAAAGGACGCAATTACAAAAGAGGTTACGGAATCCGTTCCTGATTTTCTTGAAGGGTTGAACCGCCAACAGATGCAAAGTATTTATAACGGTTGGCAAATTGTTTATTTTTCTCCTGAAAAGGTAATACTTCGGTGTTCTGTTGAGGGAAAAAGCAGTGAGGTCTTTGTTTTAAAAGAGTACGAAGGCAATTTAGCTGTGTTTACAGAAGATATTGATAAAAAGATGAGACTAAAGGAATTGACGAAAGTTCCCATTTCTGTTTTGCCTGATCCGGAACGACAACAGCTCATAGAAGGCATTTATGTCTTAGGCGAAGAAAACTTAGTAAAGCTGCTTTCAGATTTTACAAGTTAATTTTTGTTAAATTTTTAATATTTTTTCCTAGACATTTTTTGTCCCACATGTTATAATGAGCATGTGAAAACTCCCCAATATTTTCACATTGCGGTAAATCCGTAATCCCAATAAGAAATACCTTCTCTTTTTGAAAAAAGAGCAGTCATCGGCAGGCTGCTCTTTTTTCCATGTATGAAAAAAAATCAAGTTTATCATAATAATTTTCCTGATTTTAAATGAATTTATGTGGGAATCATATTTTTACTTTTCTTTTGATTCGTTTATGGTATAATTACCGCAATGAAAATACGTGTAAAGTAAGCCGAAAATTGATAAAAAGGTGGTGGGCTTATGCCAAATTATGTTGATTTCTCTTGGTTAGGAAATATCCCTTATTTCTGTTCTCAAGCAATTTTCAGCGATGAAACCGCAAATTATAGAATGCCGCCTGAGCCTTCCAGATATGATACAGCTATCATTTCTTTAAGGACAGGAAGAAATCTTCAGTTACAGCCTTTTTTATGTACACAAGAGCGTCGTTTGGCTATGAGAAAAATGCGGTCCAGTTATGTTTTTGAATATTATCAGGTAGAACTGCAACCAACTGAAAAGAAAGAATGTTATTATTTTTGTATTGAAGGTGAAGGCTTTACTCTTTATTACACAAAATATGGTGTGTTTGACAGCTATCAGGGAGAAGGCTGGTTTGAGCTTTTGAGGGACTATCATACACCCCAATGGGCAAGGGGAGCGGTAATGTATCAAATTTTTCCTGACCGCTTTTTCAATGGAGACGAAAAAAATGACATTCTGAGTAATGAATATATGTACTTGGGTAAACCGGTGAAAAAAATTGAAGATTGGAACAAAAATCCGGAATCAGAGGATATTCGTAATTTTTATGGCGGTGACTTGCAAGGCATTGTGGCGAAGATGGACTATTTGGAAGGTTTGGGTATAGATGCAATATATTTAAACCCAATTTTTCTTTCCCCAAGTAATCATAAGTACGATATTCAGGATTATGAGCATATTGACCCTCATCTTGGTGTGATTGAGGTGGATGAAGGAGCACTGGTTTTTGGTTCGGAAAAGAATCAAGAAGCAACGAAATATATCACTCGAATTACCAATGAAACAAATCTGCAAAAAAGTGATTTGCTTTTTGCTTCATTGGTTGCAGAGGCCCACAAAAGAGGAATGAAAGTAATACTTGACGGGGTTTTTAATCATTGCGGTGCATTTCATAAATGGATGGATCGAGAGGGGATTTATAAGAATAAATTAAAAGGTGCCTTTCAAGATAAAAACAGTCCATTTCATCCTTATTTTATATGGAATCAGGATGGAACTGCCTATGAAGGGTGGTGGGGATATGAAAACCATCCTAAGCTGAATGTTGAGGGCTGTTTGGAGTTAAGAAATAAAATTTTAGAGATTGGTGCAAAGTGGGTTTCTCCTCCTTTTTGTGCAGACGGATGGCGGCTTGATGTGGCGGCAGATTTGGGGAGTACAGAGGAGTTTAACCACACTTTTTGGCAGGAATTTCGAAAAACCGTGAAAAAGGCCAATCCAAATGCGTTAATCTTAGCAGAGCATTACGGAGAGGCAAAACCGTGGTTACTTGGCGATCAATGGGATAGCATTATGAATTATGATGCCTTTATGGAGCCGTTGACTTGGTTTCTCACAGGGGTCTCCAAGCACAGTACAGATGCTAGAGATGACTTGTATAATAATGCTGACGTTTTTTGGGGCAGTATGATTTTTCAGATGTCAAAGCTGCCAATTCAGGCTTTAACCACTGCAATGAATGAGCTTTCCAACCATGACCATTCCCGTTTTTTAACAAGAACAAATCGCCAATTGGGTAGATTGGAACATGATGGTGCTGAAAAAGCTTCGGAAAATGTTCAACTTTCTGTGATGCGTGAGGCAGTCTTGTTGCAAATGACTTGGCTTGGTGCACCCACCATCTATTATGGGGATGAAGCCGGTGTGGTAGGATGGACTGATCCTGATAATCGCAGATGCTATCCTTGGGGCAAAGAAAATAACGAGTTAATTGCATTCCATAAAGCTTGCATTCATTTGCGAAAAGAAAATGAAGCTTTACGTTTGGGTTCCTTAAAGCAATTATTTGGAGAATATGGTATCATAGGCTATGGAAGATTTACGGAGCAAAACCGCTGTGTTGTAGTGTTAAATAACAGCGATCATTTCAAAGAAATTTTTGTGCCTGTTTGGCAAATTGGGGTTAGAGAAAAAGGCGGAATGAAACGCTTGATTTTGACGGATGAGAAGGGATATTATTTGGAAAGTGTAGATTTTAGTGTTGAGAACGGGCATATTTGTCTGTCGTTGCAGCCTAAGAGTGGAATTCTTTTAAAGGAAGTGTAAAGATGGATTGGAAAATAGTATTTGAGGATGAAGAGATGTTGGTGGCGGAAAAGCCGCAAGGCATGCCAACACAGGCAGATAAAACAGGGGATTTGGATTTGCTTTCTGCATTGGAGAAGCATTGTGGTCATCCATTGGGTTTGATTCACCGTTTAGATAGACCGGTAGGGGGACTCCTTGTTTTTGCAAAAACAAAAAAGGCAGAGACTGCTTTTGCAAAGCAAATGCAGGATGGGCTATTGGAAAAGCGTTATCATGCCGTTCTATTGGGTAAAATGCCTGAAGAAAAAGGCACTTTGATTGATTATTTGAAAAAGAATATGCGTACCAATCTTTCAGAGGTAGTTTCTCTCAAGGATAAGATGGGAAAAAAAGCTGTTTTGCATTACGAGGTTTTGAAAACTAAGGTAGAAGAAAATCAGATATTAAGTTTGGTGGAAGTCCAACTGGAGACAGGCAGACATCACCAAATTCGGGTACAGACCGCACATGGGGGAGCGCCAATATGGGGAGACAAAAAATATAATCCCCAGTTTCAAAGCAGAGGACGTACTGAAATCGCCCTGTGGGCATATTCTTTAAAAGGGTTTCATCCCACAACAAATCAACCTTGGTCTTTTGTAGATATACCTAAGGAAGGTATTTTTCAGTTTTTTTATGGAAATTCATAAAACAAGCTTTGCATTTTCTCTTTGTGTGTATTATAATGTGTGTATCAAATTATGATGAGTGGTGAAAAGATTTTGTTTTTCTTTTGAAAAACGATTGATTTCAGGTATCCTCTTATCATTTCTTTCGTATAATTAAGTATATTTGGAAAAAGAATAAAGAACTGAAAAGTTCTTTTATTTTAAACATACAATTAGCAATCACAAGCTTTGATGGCTAACAAGCTAAGGAAGGTGAAGAACATGGAAGGAAGATATACGAAAAAAGCGCAAGAGGTTTTGGCAAGAGCACAAGAGGCTGCCTTAAAACTGGGAAATAAGTACGTTGGAACAGAGCATATTTTACTTGGGCTAACCCTAGTACAAGAAAGTGTAGCGGCAAAAGCTTTGGAAATACAAGGGGTAACCTATCATCAGGTTATGGATCGCATTGTTACGTTAAATGAACACAACAGGACTTTTTATGTCCCCGTAGATTACACACCCCGAGCAAAAAGGGTTGTGGAATTTGGTCTTCAGGAAGCGGTAAAAATGGGCATGGGTTATGTAGGTACAGAACATATGTTGATTTCCTTGATTCGAGAAGAGGATAATATTGCAACAAAAATTTTAATGGATTAAAATGTAAACCGCCAGCAGGTCTATGCTGATATTATGAGCATGCTGGGTGCCGGCGAAAATGAGACCTCGGGCATTCGAGGTATGAATACAAACGGCGAGACACAGGAAAAAAGCCCAACGGAAACGTTGGATAAATTCAGCCGTAACCTAACAGAAATGGCGAAAAACAATAAGTTTGACCCCATTGTTGGCAGAGACTTGGAGATTGAGCGTATCATACAAATTTTAAGCAGAAGAACAAAAAATAACCCTTGTCTTGTGGGGGATCCCGGTGTTGGTAAAACTGCGATCGTGGAGGGTTTGGCACAAAAAATAGTGGATGGAAACATTCCTGAGGTTTTAAAAAATAAAAAGATTATCAGCCTTGATTTGTCAGCTGTTATTGCCGGTTCAAAATATCGTGGTGAATTTGAGGATAGAATGAAAAAGGCTTTGGCTGAGGTTCGGGCAGATGGTAACATCATTCTTTTTGTTGATGAAATTCATACCATAATCGGGGCAGGTGCGGCAGAAGGTGCTATTGATGCTTCCAATATTTTAAAGCCATCCCTTGCCCGTGGTGAAATCCAGCTGATTGGTGCTACCACTCTGGATGAGTACAGAAAATATATTGAAAAGGATGCGGCTTTTGAACGCCGTTTCCAGCCTGTTAAAGTGGAAGAACCTACGGAACAGGCTGCCATAGATATGCTTCGTGCCCTACGGGACAGATATGAGGTGCATCATAAGGTAACCATTACAGATGAAGCGGTAGAGGCTGCGGTAAAGCTTTCTATGCGTTATGTGACAGACCGCTTTTTACCGGATAAGGCAATCGATCTAATCGATGAAGCTGCTTCTCGGTTGCGTTTGAAAACCTATGGAGCGCCCCTTGCGGTAAAGGATTTACAAAAGAAACTGGCAGAGATGGAGAAGGAAAAAGAAGAATCTATCAAAACAGAAGACTTTGAAAAAGCATGTGAGATTAAAAAACAACAGGATGCATTGCGCACTCAATTGAAGGAAGCCCAAAAAGATTGGGAACAGAAAAACGACATCAATGCCCATACAGTAACACCAGAGGAAGTGGCAGAGGTGCTTTCCCGTTGGACGGGAATTCCTTTACAGAGTATAAAAGAAGAAGAAACGGCAAGATTGCTTGCCCTTGAAGATACACTTCATGAACGGGTAGTGGGTCAGCACGAAGCGGTAAAGGCAGTGGCACGAGCAATTCGCCGTGGTCGTGTTGGTTTAAAAGACCCCAATAGACCCATTGGATCCTTCTTGTTTTTAGGACCCACAGGCGTGGGTAAAACAGAGCTATCCAAAGCTTTGGCTCAGGCACTATTTGGTGACGAAAGCGCAATGATTCGTATTGATATGTCCGAATATATGGAGAAGCACAGTGTAGCCAGAATGGTGGGTGCACCTCCTGGATATGTTGGTTATGAAGAAGGCGGTCAACTCAGTGAAAAGGTTCGCAGAAACCCTTATTCGGTAGTGCTTTTTGATGAAATTGAAAAGGCTTCCCCAGAAGTGTTTAATGTTCTTTTGCAGGTTCTGGATGATGGACATATCACTGACGGTCAAGGGCGTAAGGTGGATTTTAAAAATACAGTTATCATTATGACATCCAACGCCGGAGCAAGAAGCATTGCCGCACCGAAAAGAATGGGCTTTACCAGTGTAGAAACTGCGGAGCAAAGCTATGAAGCTATGAAAAAGGGTGTTATGGATGAAGTGAAAAACATCTTTAAGCCGGAGTTTATCAATCGTATTGATGACATCATTGTGTTTCATCCTTTGGAACAAGAGGATATTGTTGAGATTGTAAAGATTATGGCAAAAACACTTTGTAAAAGAGTTGAGGAAAACATGGATATAACTTTGACCTTTACAGATAAAGCCATTGAAAAAATTGCGGAGGTTGGCTACGATAAAGCATATGGCGCCAGACCCTTACGCCGTGCTCTGCAAACAAAAATTGAAGATGTTTTTGCAGAGGAGTTTTTGAGTGGGAATTTCCAAAAAGGAAGTAAGGTTTCTGTTGGAGTAAAGACAAATGGGTTCTCCTTTAGAACTGTAAAATAATTGAAGTTTTTCCTATTGAATTTAAGAATTTAGCTATATACCAAAGTCATGTTTTGTGTTATAATCAACCTAATCCAAATGAAGAGAGAAATTTGACGACATTTCGGATTTTTTATCGAAAGTATACTGTGAAAGTGATATTTTGGGAGGTAGCGAAATGGCTGTAATCGAGGAATTGATTCGTCAGGAAGAAGATGGAAGTATCAGCTTCGGCAATTATTTGATGGATGAAAAGAAAAAGGTTTTGGATTTTGAAGTAAAAGGCGATCTTTATAAGGTTAAAACATACAATGAAATTACAAAGCTTGAGAAAAACGGTAAAATGCTTATGGAGGTAGTGCCCGGCGCTACCATACATAAATTTTCATTAAATGAAAAGGGTGCATTTTTCATGATAGAGGGTCACGAGGATGTACAGTTGACTTTGGAAATGGAACCTACTAGTGAATATAAAATTTTGATTGATGATGTTAATGTTGGCAAGGTAAAAACAAATATGGCAGGCAAGGTAACCATTGGTGTTGAATTGCAAAACAATATGCCCTATGTGAAGGTTGAAAAGATAGGCTGATAAAGTAAAGTGGACTGTATAATTATACAGTCCACTTCAGATTATAGGCCGTTTTTTGGGGGAAGAAATGACAGGAAAAAATACTTGCCAATTTCCCCAATATTACGAAAATGCAAAAAAAAATTGGTTTTGATTAGGTGGACTGTATGAGCGTGCAGCCCACTTTTTTCTAATGACAGAACTAGGCTTGGAGTGGAGATATGAAGATAAAAACAGTGTTTGTTTGTTCTGAATGTGGATATAAAAGTCCAAAGTGGGCAGGTAAATGCACCAGCTGTGGAGCATGGAATACATTTGAAGAACGAGAAGAGATAAAAAGCCAAAAGGGACAGGCTTTCGGAAGAGCTGTGGCAAAAAGCACCTCCAATCAAGTGGTTTCTCGGTTGTCTGAGGTTGAAATTATTGGGGATGAGCGTCTTTTAACTGGTATTGTTGAGTTTGACAGAGTGATGGGTGGAGGAATTGTAAGAGATTCCGTGTCCATAATCACGTCTCCTCCGGGTGGTGGTAAGTCAACCTTGTCCCTTATGGTGGCAAGTCAATTAGCAAAGAGCGGTAAGCGGGTACTATATGCTTCGGGCGAAGAAAGCGACAGTCAAATTAAAAGTCGAGCTGACCGAATATTGGAGAAAGTGGAGGATAATATCTGGATTTTGGCAGATACTTCTATGGATCGGGTTCTGGAGGCTATTACTGAAGTAGATGCAGATTTTATTATTCTGGATAGTATCCAAACCTTTGCTTTATCGGAGTTTTACCCATCCAGAGCGGGGAATCCAACCCAAACCATGGAATGTGCCTCTGCCTTGGTGCAAAGTGCAAAAAATAAAGCTAGACCTAGGGCCGTATTTATGATTGGGCAGATGAACAAAAACGATGAAATTGCAGGGCTAAGAGCCTTGGAGCATTTAGTGGATACCGTTTTGGTTCTGGAAGGGGAAGGGGCAGAAGAACTGAGAAGTCTAATTGCAACAAAAAACCGTTTTGGCAGTACTGGGGAAATGGGCTTCTTTGCGATGACAGAAAAGGGACTTACCTCTATTGATAATCCTTCGGAATATTTTGTTACCAAAAGAAAAAAAGAGGATGCAGTTTCAGGCAGTGCCATAACTGTTTTACGGGAAGGCTCCAGAGCGGTTGTTGCGGAAATTGAAAGTCTAGTTTCCAATTCATTTACAGCATATCCTTTAAGAATCAGCGAAAATATGAAAAAAGATACATTGAATACCCTTTTGTCCGTATTGGAACAGAGAGGAGGGTTAAAACTATATGATAAAAATGTGGTTGTTAAGACAACAGGCGGTCTGTTTTTAAAGGAACAGGCGGCCAATCTGGCTGTGCTTATGAGCATTGTTTCCGGCGTAAAAGATGTTTCCTTGCCTTCAGATTGGGCATTCATTGCCGATGTGGGTTTAACGGGAGAGTTGAAAAAAATCCCAGCAATGGAGGGGCGGATTCGAGAGTTAGATAGAATGGGCTTTACAAAGGTGTTTGTGGCCTCTGAAGGTGCCAGAAAAGTAAAATTGGATAATTTGGAAGTGGTTGAATGTAAAAACCTCACACATTTATTAGGAAAAATATTCCCGAAGGGGAAAAAATGACGAAGCATATAAGTTTTACTTATATAAATCTCTACAGATTTTTAGTTTACGAATAAGCTATCGTATATTATAATAGAAAACAAGGTTTTAATTGTAAACTTTGGGTTTTGAATGTAAAGCATAATGATTAAGGAGGTATAAAGATGCAGGAAGTACAAATTAAGAAGTTTAAAAAGGTGCTTGTGGCAAACCGTGGCGAAATCGCAATTCGCGTATATCGTGCTTTGAATGAGCTGGGGATTCAAACTATAGGTATCTTTTCCAAAGAAGATAAATACTCTCTTTTCCGTACCAAAACCGACGAGGCATATTTGCTGAATCCCGAAAAAGGGCCTATTGACGCATATTTGGATATTGATAATATCATTAAGATTGCCAAGGCTAAGGGGGCAGATGCAATTCATCCCGGCTATGGCTTCCTCTCCGAAAATCCTGATTTTGTTTCTGCATGTAAAAAAGCAGGCATCGCTTTTATCGGCCCTGAGGTTGAAGTTATGTATGCCATGGGTGATAAAATTTCATCCAAGCAAATGGCAATCGAATGTAATGTGCCCATTATTCCTGGTGTAGACCATGCAATCCGTGATTTGGATGAGGTAATGGCTGTTGCTGAAAAGGTTGGCTATCCCGTAATGCTGAAGGCAAGCAACGGCGGTGGCGGTCGTGGTATGCGTATTGTAAACGGCCCTGAGCAAATGGCAAAGGAATTTGAAGAAGCCAGAAATGAAGCAAAGAAGGCTTTTGGTGACGATAAAATTTTCGTTGAAAAGTATCTACGTAACCCCAAACACATTGAGGTTCAGGTTTTAGGCGACAAATACGGTAACGTGGTGCATCTCTTAGACCGTGACTGTTCTGTGCAAAGACGTCATCAGAAGGTAGTGGAATTTGCTCCTGCCTTTACCATTAGTGATGATGTAAGAGAGAAAATTTTTGCTGATGCAGTGCATTTATCAAAGCATGTAGGCTACAAAAATGCGGGCACACTGGAATTTTTGGTTGACGCTGATGAAAATTACTATTTTATTGAAATGAACCCAAGAATTCAGGTTGAGCATACCGTAACAGAAGAAGTGACCGGAATCGATATTGTTCAGGCTCAGATTTTGATTGAAGAGGGTTATCCTTTGAATTCCCCAGAAATCGGAATTGCTTCTCAGGAAGATATTTGCTGTAACGGTTATTCCATTCAGCTTCGTATCACAACAGAGGATCCTGCAAACAACTTCTTGCCTGATACAGGAAAAATCAACGTTTACCGTTCTCCCGCAGGAAATGGCATTCGTTTGGATGGTGGCACTGCATACACAGGTGCGGAAATCACACCTTATTATGACAGCTTGCTTGTAAAAGTGATTGCTCATGACAGACGCTTTGAGAACGCAACCAAAAAAGCAATTCGTGCGTTAAAAGAAACCAGAATTCGTGGTGTAAAAACAAATATTCCTTTCCTGATTAATGTATTACAAAGCCAGATTTGGAATGATGGAAAGTGTACAACAACCTTTATTGAAAGTACACCTGAGCTGTTCCATATCGTTCCAGGTAAAGACCGTGCTACGAAAATTGCAGAATTTATCGGTAATAAAATCGTGAATGAGTCTAAGGGCAATAAGCCTGAATTTGATAAAATTCCGGTTCCCTCCTTTGGAAAGAATGAGGATGGCTCTACAATTGAAGTAAACGGCGCAAAAAATGCTTTCTTAAAAATGGGTGCAAAAGATTTTACCCAGAGCATAATGAAGGAAAAACGCCTATTTGTTACAGATACAACCATGCGTGACGCCCATCAGTCATTAATGGCAACACGCTTACGTACCAACGATTTGATTGTAGCAGCACCTGCTACCAATATGGCAATGGAAAAAGCTTTTTCTGTGGAAGCTTGGGGTGGCGCAACCTTTGACGTTGCATATCGTTTCCTAAAAGAGTCTCCATGGATTCGTTTACAGCAGCTTTCTAAGGCAATGCCAAACACATTGATTCAGATGCTTTTGCGTGCTTCTAATGCCGTTGGATATGCAAACTATCCCGATAACGTAGTACAGGAATTTATCAAAATTTCTGCGGAACGAGGCGTAGATGTATTCCGTATTTTCGATAGCTTAAATTGGGTGGAAAACATGAAGATGCCCATAGAAGAATCTTTGAAAACACGAAAAATCGTTGAAGGTGCAATTTGCTATACCGGCGATATTTTAAATCCAAATGAAACAAAGTACACTTTGGATTATTATGTGCGTAAGGCAAAAGAGATGGAAGCTTTGGGCTGTCACATTTTTGCCATCAAGGATATGGCAGGTTTGATGAAGCCTTATGCGGCAAAAGAGCTGTTCACTGCTTTAAAATCAGAATTAAACATTCCTTTGCATCTCCATACCCATGATACAACTGGCAATGGTGTTAGCACTGTGTTAATGGCAGCAGAAGCAGGGGTAAATATTGTGGACTTGGCAATTCAGTCTATGAGTTCCTTGACCAGCCAGCCTTCCATGAATGCAGTAGCTGAGGCGCTGAAAGGAACAGAGAGAGATACTGGTCTAGATACTGATCAGTTGACAGAATTAAGTCATTATTATGATGGTGTTCGTCAAATTTTCACAGGTTTTGAAAGTGAAATGAAAACACCTAATACTGAAATATATAAATATGAAATTCCCGGTGGTCAGTATTCAAACTTACTGGCACAGGTAAAAGCCATGGGTTCTGCTGATAACTTTGAAGAAATTAAGCAGTTGTATAAGCAGGCAAACGACCTTTTGGGCAACATAATCAAGGTTACTCCTTCTTCTAAGGTTGTTGGCGATATGGCAATCTTTATGTCCAAAAATGGTTTAACTCAGGATAATATTTTGACAGAAGGTAAGGATTTATCCTATCCTGATTCTGTTGTTGATTACTTCATGGGCAATATCGGCAGACCCGAAGGAGGTTTCCCTGAAGAATTACAGAAAATTGTATTAAAAGGCAAGAAACCCATTGAGGGTAGAGCGGGCGCTTTACTGCCTCCTGCTGACTTGAAGGCAATTGAGAAGCATTTACTTGAAACCCATACAATGAAACGTATTAACCCTAGAAATATTATCAGCTACGCTATGTATCCTAAGGTATACGATGACTATTGCTTCCATTGGGAATACTACACTGACGTTTCTAAATTAACCAGCGATGTATATTTCTTTGGTTTAGCAAAAGGGGAAGAAACTTCCATTGAAATTGGTGAAGGTAAGAATATACTGATTAAGTATATCGATATGTCTGACCCTGATGCTGAAGGCTTCCGTACACTTACCTTTGAAATTAATGGCGCAGTACGTGAAGTGAAGGTTCTGGATCAGAACTTGGAAGTAAAGAGTGACCGCAAATTAAAGGCGGACAAAAATAATCCTTTCCACTTGGGATCTTCCATTCCAGGAACAATTAGTAAGGTTTTTGTAAAAGAAGGGGATGCAGTGAAGAAAAATCAGCCTTTGCTTACTGTTGAAGCCATGAAGATGGAAACCTCAATTGTTGCCAAAGAAGATGGCGTGATTGATAAGATTTATGCTGTTGAGGGTGAAAAGGTTAGCCAAGGAGATTTGTTGGTCTCTTTCGTAAAAGAATAAGCAATTCAATTGATTTAGTGATTTTAGTAGAAGCTTCGATTCTTTTGCTACATCTATAAACAATAAAGAGGATATCTCGAAAGTAAAAATAACTTAAGAGATATCCTTTTTTGGTTGAAAAAGAGACAATTTTGTGAGAAGGCTTCTAATAGGTTAGGGGCTTTAGAAATTTAAAAAGACAAAAAAGGTTATTGCAATAGTTGAAACATAAAATGCAATAACCTTTCAATGTGTATCATTAGGAATTCATTGCCCTATTGGGCGTTTTAAGCTCGCTGACGGTGGGTTTATCTGCCGATTGACTTTTTGTACGCAGCAACATCAGCATCCGTCAAAGGCTTTAATTCTTCTGGATTTCTCCATCTAACCCAAATTCGACCCTTTAAAGAGGGAATGTCTAAGGGAGCATCCATGGAATCCTTATCGATGCCGATTACGGTATCATTGTCGCCATTGAACATAATTTCAAAGGGCTTCTCCACGCCATTTTCAAATACAAACATTTGTGTGCTGTAAAAATTCAAATAGCCAGCCTCACTTAAAAGGTATTCCTCCAATTTTTCAACAGTAGGGAATGTAATCAGATACCAGTTTCCATCTGCATCTGAAAAATCATATAATTGAAGACCTGTGAATTCCAATTCCTCTTCACCGGTTGCTCCCTTGTCTGTATTGGCAGCGCCTTTTAATGTTAATGGTTTGCCGTTTTTGCCATCGCTTAATATTTCTGTTCCCGGAAGAAAACAGTCTACAAAGCCTTTTACTTCATTTTCTTTCACTTTAATTTTTAAAATGGCGTAGTCACCATTGTCGTAAGATAGACTGCCAAGTTCATAAAAAAAATCCTTTAGTGTTTTAACCATTTCCAGTACCTCCAAAAAATAGTAAATCCTAATCAACTAACATTTAATAATATTTTGCACAATCTGTCAATAGATATTCTTGTTTTGTCCTGTGCCTAAGAAATAATCTGGTACTTTTCCGCTAATTATTGTGTCAATCAGCATTATTTTCTTTGTAAAAGTTATTTTTTCTTTATAGAGCGGATTTGCAATTTGCAATTCAAAAGATAAATTTACCCATATTTTATAATTTATTTGATTTATCCCTGCCGATGTGAAGGAGGTCTCATAATCAGATGTAACTGCGCCAACAGGCATTAGAGTAAAAGGTATTTTTGGACCTTGGTTGGCGAAAAAAGTAATGTCTAATCCTGCTCCCAACGGAATCAATATTCTTTCTTTGGGTAAGTCTTGCAGGGCAGTATTTATTTCGTTATTTAAACGGGTGCAAAACATATTAATCTGCTGCGTATTTGCAGTATATGTATTGTTTGTTTCTGTAATGGTCAAAAAGTCTTCTGTGGACAAAGGTAAATCAGTCAGTACTGTTTGAACGCAGTGATTTATGAGTTCGTTGGCAAGTGCCATGGAACGGGTATGGGAAATCTCTTGCAGAGAAGGCACTATCTGCTTTTCAAATTGCTTTAAAGATATAATAGTAATAAAAAAAACAAAAACAGATGTGAAAAGCAGAATCAGAGCTCCATTTTTTTTATTTTTTTTCTGAAATTTTTTTCTCAATTTTTTCATCTCCTTAAAACAAGAGTATGTGGGAAAGCCTTAGAATATCAAAAAGAACGATTATCACAATATTTTTTTTTATTTCATTTTGAGTCGACAGAAAAGGGGATTAAGATTGTTGTAATGAAATTTCCCTTTTCCTCTTTGTTGATTTCTGCTATAATCATATTGAATTTAAAGGGGGTTTATGT
>JAEZPX010000017.1 GCA_023413275.1 Bacillota bacterium
GTTATAAATTACCCCAGCAGCACGAGGACGCTCTTCATCCACCTTAATCTCTTTCTCAATAATCGAAGCAATTGTAACCAGTTCATCTAAAGTATACCCACTTGCCACCACAGCATTTTGATATTCCTTTGTATACATTTGTTCAAAGCGCTTCAACATTGCTTGAATCAGCTGGTGTGCAGTGGTTTCTTCCTTAATAAAGTAAGTATCAGGAAAAAGATATCCCTCCAACTTGAACTCTCTATCAGGAAGATTTTTTAAGAATTCAAACTCAAAGGTTCCAGTATTACACTCCGTAATAAACTCCTCAGCAGTACAAATACCTTTTTCTTCTGCTTTTGCAGCAATCTGCTTTGTTGTAAAACCTTCGGGAATGGTAATTTTCATTTCATCTAATACTATACCTGTTTGCAGCAACTCCATGATCTGGGTTGCATTTAAACCTTTATCTATTTCATAAGTCCCTTGACGATACGTACCATCAAAGCCATCAAGTCTACTGCTCACACGGAAGGAGAGTGTACTTCTAATCAGCTTATTTTCTTTTAATATGTTTGCAATATCCGACGTAGATGCCCCTTCGGGAATTGTCACCGTTACTGTTTCTCCCGTTAATACTGGTTGTTCCACTGAGGATTGCATAAGGCTCTTAAACAAGCCGAATGAAAGAAGGCCAATCACCACTGCTATTAAGAAAAATATTCCCCATCGAATATTTCTATTGCGCCGACGTTTTTTTTCCCGTAATTTACGCCTATCTATCTGCCTTTTTCTTCCTCTATTATTATCCATTTTTCCATTCATGGCAGTTCTCCTTTCATTCCCCATAAATCTGTTCTATTATACAATTTTATTCCCTTTCCGACAACCTTATTTTCCAATCTAAATCTCATCGTAAAATTCTTTTTCACTTTTCTTAATCTTATTGCAGAAAATACGAATCTTGGTATAATAGATAAAGGCTGAAAAAGATATATAAATAAATCTATCGTTTTTTAGACAGATGGAACAAAACCATGTTTTTATTTGAAGTTTGCAATGATTTTGTCTTCCATAAAATTTTTGACGATTACCAAAATTTTATTCCTTTTAGGCAAAGTGGTTTTACATGAAATGTAATGCCTTGTGTGGAATTTTTTTTTGGTTTCTTTTCTTATATGATAGGAGAATATGATGAATTATCAAGAAAGCATACATTATTTAGAAAAAGAAATTGGTTTTGCATCTTGTCCCGGGTTGGAAAGAATTACCGATTTAATGGAGAAACTGGGAAATCCCGAAAAAAGAATAAAAGTCATACATGTTGCAGGTACTAATGGAAAAGGTTCCGCCACAGCGTTGCTTTGCTCTATTTTGAAAGAAGGGGGTTACCGCACTGCAGGCTATACCTCACCCCACCTTTCCAGCTATAATGAGCGTTTTTTGATTAATGGAGAGGAAATTACCGATGACGATTTTGCTCGAATCCTTACAAAAACAAAGGATGCTTGTTTAGAATTGACGGCAGAAGGAAAAGATGCTCCTACTCTGTTTGAAGTAATTACCGGTGCTGCCTTTCTCTACTTTGCAGAGGAAGGCGTAGATATTGCTGTGATTGAAGTGGGCCTTGGTGGAACATATGACGCTACAAATATTGTAGAAAACCCTATTCTGAGTGTCATTATGTCTATCAGTATGGATCATACAGAATTCTTGGGAAATACAATAGAACAGATTGCCAAAGAAAAAGCGGGAATTATAAAGGAAAGTTGTCCTGTGGTGTTGTATTCTCAAGAAGAATTAGTATATAATATTGTTAAGAAGCAAGCGGATAGCTTACATGCTCCCCTTTTCTGTCCAAAAGATACAGCAGTAAAAATTCACTCTCAGACAATTGAGGGCACATTTTTTAATGTGAAAAGCCCATCTTTTGCCTACGATAACTTATATTTACCTTTGCTGGGGCAGCATCAAATTCAAAACTGCATTACAATTCTGGAAGCCTGCCAGATTATGAATAAGAATGGTTTCCCATTAACAGAATCCCAGATTCGCACTGGAATTTCAAATACGTTTTGGGCAGGAAGAATGGAAGTGTGCAAAAAACACCCAATGGTAGTTTTGGATGGTGCTCACAATGTTGATGGTATCAGAAAATTGGCAGAAAGTATAGAAACCTATTTTAAAGATAAAAAGATCACTCTCATATTAGGTGTTTTAGGTGATAAGGAATATGAAAAAATGGCAGAACTGATTATGCCCTTTGCCAGTCAGGTGGTATTTACCGAACCTCACAGCGAGCGCAAGCTGGATGCTCAAACCTTGGCAAATATGGTTTCTTGCAAAGAACTGCCCTTCTACATTGAGCCTGAGATAGAACATGCATACGAAAAAGCCTTAAAAATTACCGATTCAAATGGTGTTATTTTATGCTGTGGTTCCCTTTATATGATTGGTGCTTTACGTTCCTATATATTTTCCGTTGAATAAGGAGGTTACATTATTATGTTCAATTTTAAAGATGAGCTTTCAAGATATCAGCCCATCCTTGAGTTAGATCAAATTGAAGAGGCTTTACAGCCCAATCAACTGAAAGACCTGGTTGATATTCTCGAACATATTGCAAAAGATAAAAATATCAGTCCTTCTCAGGAATGAACAAAGGAGCGATAAAAATGAGATGTCCAAATTGTGGATTTGATTTTTCCGAAGGCTACCTTTGCCCAAAATGTGGGATCGACACCTTTGTTTTTCTAAAAACCCAGAAGCTCTCTATTCGTTTATATAATGAAGCCTTGGAGGCTGCAAAGGAGATGGATCTTTCAGGTGCTGCTGAAAAGCTGGAGCAAAGCCTTCTTTTTGATAAAAGCAATATGCAGGCCCGGAACCTTCTAGGACTGATTTATTGTGAAACCGGTAGAATTGCTGATGCATTAAAACATTGGATTATCAGTACTTCTATGATAAAAGATAATAATCCTGCCGTTGGATATATGGATTTTCTACAGAAAAACGGGCGAGAAATGGAAAAATATAACGATGCCGTTCGTATGTATAACCAAGCCCTTTTGTATCTGAACCATGGCAGCGACGACATGGCCATTATCCAATTAAAAAAAGCCGTGGACAGCAATCCCGACTTTATAGATGCTTATAATTTGCTTACTCTTTGTTGCATTGAAGAAAATAACTACAAACGGGCACAGCACTTTATTGATATCGTATTGAAAAAAGATAAGAAAAATCCAAAAGCTTTGAAATACGATAACGTTATCAATAGTGGTGGTACCAGTGGTCTGCGCAAAAAAACGCCTCGCTCCGCAGAGAGTAAGGAGGATTCCTCACAAAAAACTGTTTCACTGAAAAAAACAGATAGTGCTCCCCCTATGCCCAGATATAAGCGCAAGGAAAAACAAATCGGCATATTAGAAAAAAGGGATATTATTTCCTTTCTCCTCGGCATCGTATGTGCCGCAATTGCAATTCTTGTTTTAATGATGCCTGCTATGAATGAAGCAAAGGATAAATTAATTGTAGATTTGCAAACAAAAGTAGATAACTATGCTGGGGAAACCAAAATGACTCCTGATGAAGTTTTGGCTATGAGAACAGAACTTGAGACCTTGCGAAATGAAAATAAGCGCCTACGCAGTGAAGAAACAAAACAGGCAAATCTTGAATTATTGCAAACAGCATTATCTCAAATGACTGATAATGATTTTGAAACCTGTGTAGCCACGTTGGATCGTATTGATACCATGGGCTTTAGCGATGAAGACATTGCGAAGTATAAATCCGTTAAGGCGACTGCTTATCCAAAGGTTGCTGATAGCCTCTATACCAAAGGCAAAAGTGAATTTTTAAGCAATAAATATGCTGAAGCAAAAGCAAGTTTGGAAAGTGCATTAAAATATGCATCTGAAGAAAATTTCATTGATGATGCTTATTTCTATCTGGCAAAAATTGCGGAAAAGGACGAGGATTTGGAGCAAGCAAAAGCTTATTATCAGAAGGTTATATCCGAATATCCTGATTCCAATCAAATTACCAATGCACAAAATGCCTTAAAAAGTCTTTCTGAATAATTTAACACGGCTATTAGTATCCTCTAGTTCTACATTAATTTGATTGTTTCTAAAGAAAAAAGCGGTCTTTTTCTATAAAGAAAAACACCGCTTTTTTTATAAATAAAATAACCAGATGGTGAAACATCAAACTCTAATTATTTTTCTTTCTAGACGCATTTTTCAATACAAAAAAGAGAATAACCAGACATGCAATACCACCTGATAGCTGCCACTGATACATCTTTAAAAATGCTTTGCAAATCTCCCAATGACTACCCAAAAAGTATCCCGCACTAATCAAAACAGTGTTCCATATAATCACACCAAAAAATGTATATACTAAAAAGGGTACGGCCGCCATTTTTGCCAACCCCGCGGGAAAAGAAATATATGTGCGGGCGATGGGAAACAATCTGGCAAAAAAAACAGATTCTTTTCCATACTTTTCAAAGATACTCTGGGCTTTTCCCACCCCTAGGGCAATGGTTTCAAATCTTTCTGACAGTTTATCAAACATTTTCCCACCAATTCTGCCAATCAAATAGCAGAAAGTTGTTCCAAACATCCCCCCTATTGTTGCAATCAATATGGTATGAAAAAGGCTATAGCCATTTACGGCAATGACATAACCAATAAAGGGCAGTAAAATTTCACTGGAAACCGGAAAACAACCATATTCTAAAGCTGTAGCAACAAAAATTCCCCCTGCTCCCAATTCTAAAATCAATTGCTTTATCGCCTCTATCAAACTCATTTTTCTCCCCCCTCCATTATACTATGTCAAAAGAATTGGAATTAGGACATTCATCTTTCATAATCACGCCATGGAATCATTTATTTGTTAATGCATCCTTATTCTGCCCAATTGAAATACTTTCACTAAATATTATTTTTTTGCGAAGAAAAAAAGCCCATTCGCAGATACAAATGGACCTTTCAATGCATTTAAGTTATTTCTGATTCAATTAAGACCATTATTCTTGTTTAGTGCCAAAAGGATTTATTCTTCCCAACCCCAAATTCCTTTTACCTGAGAGAGATCTCGAGGACTAAACATATATTTTTCAATCATTTTTACAGGATGATATGCACGCTTTGCTTTGCGCATTCCTTCAATCCCCATATCTTCTTCACGATTGATTAATTCAACTTCCATACATTCATTTTTTACATATTGTTGGTTTATCATAGGATAAATCCCCTCAAAAGAGGCATCTGCCTTTTCAATATGCACTAATTGCAAATGGGGCTGTAATCTTTCTCCCAACGTAAAGGCCACAAGTTTATTGTCTATAAATATAGCGCCTCCCACTAATCCCAATTCTTCCATATGATTTAAAGCCAATAAGACAGATTTTCTTTCTTCCTTTAGCTCTGCACTGATTTCCTCTTTTTCCTCTTTCCATTGGTCATAAAGAGCAATGCAGTCATCTATCATAGAAGGCTCAAGCTTCCTATACTCATAGTCAGAGTATAAGGAAAGGAATTTATTGATATGATTTCTTTTTGCATGAAGCTTTTTACCTGACAGGGTCTCAAGTTTTTCTCGCTCATACACATAGTCCCATGCAATATCCGTAGGCTGAATAAACAGTTCAGGACAAGCCTTTTGCATCATCTCATAAAAGGGTGAAGATACAGATCGAATTGTTGGCTCAACTCCAATTTTCTTCATGTAGTCAATGGTATCATAAACTGCCTTACGATAATTCACAGTTTCACCATTTTTAGGAATAGGCGCCCAGAAATAAACGGGAACACGCTTGAAATCCAATTTAATATAAAGCACGTTGTCCTTTTCCGCATACTCCATTTTGCCCTCAGTACCCCAAATAAACATATTTGTAAAGGATAGATCCGAGCATTCAGCCCCCCAAGGTTTCGTATAGCTTTCAATCAACGCCTTTTTCTCCAACGTAATGGGATAAAATTGAAAAGACGCATTTGTTGTCTTTGTTTCAATCATATTATTTTTCATTTCTTCTTTCTTTTGATTATTACATAAACATTGTACTCCTGGCATACAATTGCCTCCAATTTTAATATTCATCAATGATATAACATTTACATTTCGGTAAAACCTGTTTTATAGAATCATATCCATCCTGATTCAATATTGTGACAAACGGGCGAATCTCATCCAAAGATGCATATCCCATTAAAACTCGTAAAAATTGCCCCGCCTCCACTTTTATTGCGGGATCAATATCTGTTCTTGTTCCTTCAAAAGTAAAAACTCCGTTGTTTTCAACAATGATAGGATCAAAAATATCAACTGCAAAAGGACAGCTAATTTCTAATTTTTTTAGAATATCCCCGATATTGGAAACACCGGCTACGCCCTTTGGGCAGCTATTTTTATCCCATTCAGAAGAAACATCCACGTCAGGGGGTAGTTTCACAGAAACCTGCCGACCCTTGGCAAAAGAAAAAATCTCTTGTAATAAAGCATGATAGCATCCATCATTGGCTACAGCTTCAGGGCATACTACTTCGTTTTTCAAAGAATAAACAAAGGCATAGCCATCTATTTCTGCATTCCTTAAAACAATGCATATTCCTCCATCCGAAGCATAGTCATTGCACTTGCGTAAAAAATCTTCCGCTGTGCGTTTCACCGCCCCACTGTAGCGCGTACCTATGTTATTTTCATATAAAGGGTACAACTTCAGCCATTGTGTCTTCTCAAGGAAAGATATCTCTCCTTCCGCCTCAATAGGTTTATTGCCTTGAATATATACAGCATCCGCCACGGGATAATGTCCATATGCAAAATAACTCTCCAATGTGGCTGGGGTATGCACCACTAGGGATAATCCTTTTTGGTTTAATAAATTCATCTCATGGGTGAAAATTTTATGCATGTAACCCTTTTTTCTATGGTCAGGGTGAGTGGACACACCGCATAGCATGGCTCCCGTTAAGTCCTTTCCACGGACACGAATGGTATAGGGCACAGCCTGCATGGCGCTTAATATTTCACCTTCTTTTTCCAGACAAACGGAATATTCAGGGTAAAACCTGTTATGGAAAAGCCAATCACAAAAAGCATCAGTATCTCCAAAACATAATTGCCAAAGACGATAAAAATCCTTTGCATCAGCTTTCGTAGCTACTCTTACAAATTCATTGTCTCCCATCGTTTTCACTCAATTCTTACTCAAAGTTTTTTATCAGAACCGCATTCTAACCCAAAGGGCAGAATAGACACTGTTTTATTTAACCAATGCTAATTTCCATAGAATAACTAAGAAAGTAATCCTATCATTCAGATTGGTTTTGTTCTTTCTATACTATTTTACTAAAGATATTAGAAAAAATCAACTGATAATAATTATCAATAAATAATTTTTTCGATGATTTTTTTGTACACCTTTACAAATTCCTTCTCTTTGCAATAACTTTCTATTTTCTTAATAGGTATCCATGCTACATCGGAATTTTCATCTTCTTTTATCCTCAGCCTAACCTTTTCATCTGCAATGAGGGCAAAAGTTGCATTAATATGCAAGTGATTCGGGACATATTCTCCCCTTTTATAATGCGCCATTACCGAAAGAATATCCAAGGAGAGAATATCCTGTGAATGAGGAGCATCGGCTATAGCACCTGTTTCTTCCTGCAATTCCTTTAATGCAACAGACAGTAAATTTCCTTCACCATCGGCATGCCCACCAACGCATGCCCATGTATCAAAAATATTATGTTTCACCATCAGCACTTTGTCCCTTTTTTCATTAAAAACCATGGCTGTTGCTGTTGCATGGGCAAAATGGGAAGTTCGAAAGAGAATTTGGTTACCGGTTTTTTCTATTAATTCCAATATCACCTGTTTTTCTTTTTCCTCTTCCATAGTATACGGCTGATAAGCACGAATTGATTGTAGTAGATTCATATTAATCCTCCATAAGACTGCAGCCCTCTTGCCAAATTTTTTTAAATGCCGAAGGCAAAGCATATTCATTTTCTGCTGTTTCTTTTGTTACCCACAGAAAATCTTTATTTTCGTTTACCTCCACCTCAACAAAATAACAGCTCATATGCCATTCGATATGGGTAAAAATATGTTTTTGTGTCTTCATATCTTTTATATTGCCAGACAAAATGCCCCACTCACTTAATGCCACTGGCAAGGCTTTCTCTTGATTACAATTTGGTAACTGCCATAGCCCTGATAGGAGACCTTTGCCTTCTCTTTTTTGCAACGCTATTTTTTTATTATCCACCAAAAAAAATACCGATAAATGATCCTTAGTGCGCTCTTTTTTGGGACTTTTCACAGGAAATTGCAATACAGCATTTTTTCTATATGCCTGACAATATTTCCGCACAGGGCAAATATCGCATTTTGGAAGTCCATTAGGCAAGCAAACCGTTGCCCCAAGCTCCATTAAAGCCTGGGTAAAGTTACCTTCTTCCCCCTGGGGCATCATCAAGGATAGCTCTTCCTCCCATGCCCCTTTGGTTGTTGATAAGGTAACATCTCTTTCATCCGCCGTTAAGCGTGACATCACCCTTAAAACATTGCCATCCACCGCGGCATAGGGCAATGAAAATGCAATGGAAGCAATGGCGCCGGCAGTATAGGGGCCAATCCCCTTTAGCTTTCGCAAGGCGTGATAGTCCCGTGGCAAATTGCCTCCAAACTCATCTACCACCGTTTTCGCTGCTTTTTGCAGATTTCTTACCCTACTGTAATATCCCAACCCCTCCCATAATTTCAAAAGGGTATCCTCTTGGGTATTTGCCAAGGCCTCAATGGTAGGACATGTCTCCAAAAACCGCTGAAAGTAAGGCTTCACGGCCTCCACACGTGTTTGCTGTAACATAATTTCAGATAACCATATATGATAAGGATTCTTCGTTCTTCGCCATGGCAAATCTCTCGCATTCTCCTTATACCATTGTATTAATTCCTTTACAAAATCCCTAGAATCCTTCATAAAAAACTCCTTACAAAGATAATTGTCTATATATTATTTATCGGATACGAAACAGCTTCATATAAACAGGAAGGATTAGCCCCCCCACACTGTTTCCCAATGTCATAACTAGAATTGCTAAAAAACAA